>JAISNP010000027.1 GCA_031276175.1 Tannerella sp. | reverse complement strand
GAGAGGAAGCCCTCGAGTACGTCGAAGTTGGTTCTGTTTCGCAGCAGGCGTTTCAGCGCCCAGTCGAAGCGTATCAGGCTGTGTCCCGCGTTTTTGTTTTCGGCTGTCATGAGAGGTTATCCTTTATTGTTTTATGTTACAAAGGTAGGAATTTTTTATTTATTCCCATCCGGCCTGTTTGCACACGACATGATTTTGAGCGTGGAGATTTAAAATTTTACTCTCTAAATCCTATCAGTTTAGCATCACCTGTCCTCCGGTAACAGGAATAGCCTGTCCTGTTTCGCAAGTCTGTTCTATAAGATATAGTACTGCTTTGGTCACGTCTTCGGGGCTTGTGCCTTTACGCATCGGCACCTGTTCCATGTAATATTTACGGACATCTTCGACTGTCTTTGCGCCGGGCACCTTACCGGCATTCAAGTATTGAAGGAAAAGTCCGTTTTCAGGATTTGACCACAGCGGCCCTTCGTAAAAGTTACCGGGGCAAATGGCGTTGACTTTTATCCTGAACGGCGCCAATTCGAGTGCAAACGACTGTGTAAGTCCAATGCCGCCGAACTTTCCACCCGCATAGGCGAAATTTGCCTTGGAGCCGCGTAAACCTGATTTGGAATTTATCTGGATAATATCTCCATAGTTTTCGGATGCAAATCTGTTTTGCAGTTTCATGACGTGTGAGACGGCCTGCACGCAGTAGAAATAGGCGTTGTAATTGATTTTTGTCACGAACTCGAATGCTTCGGGAGTCATTTCGTCCAATCCTCCTGCACGCAGGACGCCGGCATTGCTGATGAATACATCAAGACCGCCGAAATAAGACACGGTTTCATGAATCAGCCGGCGAAGGCTTTCAGGGTCAGACACGTCAGTCCGGACAAAAATCGCGCGGTTGCTTTTCGCATCCCGATTCAGGCTTTCGGCGGTGGCCTGTCCGGCTGTTTCGTTCAGGTCGGCGACGACGATGTTGGCGCCCTCCTTTGTCAGGCAGCGGGCAATGCCTTCGCCGAATCCCTGCGCGGCGCCGGTGATGACGATTGTCTTGTTTTCGACCCGTCCTGAAACCTTGCCTGCGCTTACGCTACGACGGTAGTTTTCGACCTCCCAATTGTCGATGAAATCAATCTGGTCTTTTGTCATCGGATGTTCTCCACCGAAATACTGTGCAATTTCCGCAATCTTCATCATGTCTTCGTATACGTCGAGGATGATGTCGCATCCGGCAGCATTGTCGCCTGCCGCTATCAGTCCGATGCCTTTCACAAGCAGCACTTTGGGCATGTATCCATTGTCGTCGGCATATTTTTCGACAGCTTGCCGGGCGTCGGCGAGCAGGTCGGTCGTACTTGTGGCATCAAGATAAATGTACTTCGACTTGCAGTATACGATGATATCCGGCGAGAAGGGCGCGGAAATTTTCGCAAATTCCTTTTCGGAAGATGCAAAAGTTTCGATCCGCCGGCTGTTGCGGATTTTAAGCGTTTTGAGGCCGCCGTGTTTGCCGAGCATCATGCGAATGGCGGGGACGATGTCCTGCACGCATGTGGGGATGTCTGTCGCCGCTTCGGTTTGCGGCGAAATGCGGGCGGCCTGTTCTATCGTGCCGATTATCCGGGAATAAATGTTTTCTACTTCTTCGACCGTGTCGGCGCCGACAAAGATACCGTGGTTCCGGAGCAGCAGCACGGAAGGTTCTTTTCCGCACGTTTTGCGGCGAAAGGCAATCCTGTTCTCTACTTCCCGAAACAGCGTATAGCCGGGATCGGTGTAAGGGACGTAGACGACTTCATCGCCAAACAAACGTGCCGTTTCGGCTTCGGCATTCCGGCTGCACATCAGTCCGTTGACCACCGTCGGATGCAGATGTACGACGAATCGCGCCTTCATAGCGTTGTGCATGGATGTTTCTACCGACGGGCGGCGATCTTTTGTCAGGCAGGCGGCGGCGAGATCGTGTTTCACTTCTTCTTCGCGGACGGCGCTGTCACGGCTGTATGTTTTTTCGGAAATGAGGTTCAGCTTCCTGCGGTCGAGTACGGCAAAACCGTCTTCCGTGATGTTCGCCAATGCACAGCCGCTGGCTTTGACCCACAATTTTTCGTCGTTCTTGTACGACGTATTTCCACCTCCGGCAATGACGTAGCGACTGTCGCGGCCGTACTTGCGGGAGATTTCAATCAATTGTTCAATTTCTTTCATGCCTGTGCCTTTTTTATTCATAAAAAGAATGTACGGTAGTAATGTCGTCGATACTCGGATTGAAGGGTAGCCGCCAGACGATATGGCCGGTAGAATCGACTTCGAACAGCATCGGTTGCGATTTGTCGTTACTGCCCATTCTTGAATTGGCTATCAGCGTGTTCCCGTTTTTGTAGCATACAAGTTCGGAAACATACAAAAGCGCTCCCCAGTTGAGCGATGCCGTTTCGATTGTTTTTACGATTCGTTTGGCTTCGGGATCTATTTCCTGAAACAAACGTGTATCGCCGCACGAAACTATCCAGTTCCCGTTTTCGCCCAGTTCGACGGAATTGGGCGAGCCGGTGCACAGTATGCTTTTCAGGAAACGGCCTTCAGCGTTTATTTCCGATATTTTACGTTTGTGCATAAACGGCACGAGATATGTATCCTGCGGAGTTTTCCGGATTCTGCGGAACTGGCGGCTGATGTCGAGTGTCGCCGTATTGAATCTTATTTCCTTCACGATTTCACCCTTGCCGTCCAGTTCGACGATTCTTGCGGGCACACCGCACAGCGCTATCATGTAATTGCCCGTACCGAGTACACTTGCCGTATACGCTTCTTCGTTTTCTCCTGCTTTGTAGTCCCATACCACCTCACCATCGCGCCTGACGAGTTTCGCGCCCTGCTTGTAGGCGTATAAAATCTCGCCGTCCCGGTTCATGTCCACGTCGTTACATTCCTCTCCCGGTTCGAGGGAATGTTTCCATTCTATTTCGCCGCTTTTCTTGTCTATAATGGCGATTTGCTGCCATCCGGCGCCGCCAATCAACAGTTTTTCCTGCTTTGAACAGGCACAGCATATCACAAGTATTGCCAAATAAACTACTTTCTTTTTCATCGTTTACATTAATCTAATGTTTGTCATCGGGCGGCAAAAGTACGATTTTCCTTCCTAACTGCAAAAATCTTGTGCCGTATTCACTGCAATTACAGTATTCTTCGTATTTTTGCCAACTCAAAAAAACGAAGGTATGTTTAAAGAGATATTTTTGCGATTGACAGGATTGGTTTTCAAGCCGGCGGAAGCATGGACTTCGGCGCCCCGGGACGAAGAAGAACACGAGGCGTTTTTGTCGCGTTACATTTATCCGCTGACAGGTCTGATTGCTTTAGCTGCCTTTTTGGGAGTGTTTTTCAACCGCAAGGAATTTGATTTCGTTATTGCGCTTAAATCTACAATAATGGAATTTGTATCGTCCGCAGGAGGTTTTTTTCTGGGCGCTTACCTGCTTAGCGAAATCTGGCGCGGAATGTTCAATCGTCCCAAGGACATGAAACGGTGTCAGTTTTTTACCGGATATGCCTCCGCAGTCATATTTCTGCTGAAAATCGCATTGTCTCTGCTTCCGGAGTTTTTCTTTCTGCATATCTTGATACTGTATACAGTCTATATCGTCTGGGAAGGTGCGGAACCTTTCATGCAGATACGTGAAAACGAACAGATAAAATTTACGATATGCGCATCCGTCATTATCATACTAAGTCCGCTTGCAATATATTTCATGCTGTTTCTGCTGATGCCGGGTATGCGCTACTAAACCTTTTTATATGCTTTGACTGTGGGGAATAATAAAATAAATAACGGCATACTGATTAAAAACAAGCGTGCCGCGTTTGACTACGAACTGCTCGAGACGTTCACGGCAGGCATTGTGCTGACCGGCACGGAGATCAAGTCCCTCCGTGCCGGAAAGGCAAGCCTCGTGGATACGTATTGCCTCATTGAGCGCGGCGAGGTGTGGGTAAAAAACATGTACATCGCCGAATATTTCTACGGCACGTATAACAATCATCCGGAACGCCGCGAGCGGAAACTGCTGCTGAACCGGAAAGAAATCCGCAAGTTGGAAAACGCCGCCAAAAATGCCGGCTTCACCATCATCCCCACCCGGATGTTTATCAACGAAAAAGGTCTTGCCAAGATCGTCATTGCCGTTGCAAGGGGGAAAAAAGAGTACGACAAGCGCGAAGCCATCAAGGCGCGCGACGACAAGCGCGAAATAGACAGGGCTTTCAAACATTAACATTAAAATTACGGTTTAGATGGAAAAAGACAATCGGACGTCATCTGTTTACGAACGGTTCCATGCCCTGCTGCAGGAACGCATCCTGATTCTCGACGGCGGCATGGGCACGATGATACAGGAATACAAACCGACCGAAGCCGACTACCGGGGCGAACGCTTTGCCTCCTTCGGGGGACAGTTGAAAGGAAATAACGACTTGCTGTGTATCACGCAGCCGCAGGTGATTCAATCCATTCACCGCCGGTATCTGGACGCGGGAGCCGATATTTTCAGCACCAATACTTTTAACGCCAACGCCATCTCGATGGAAGATTACGACATGCAGCCGTATGTGCGCGAAATCAACCTTTCGGCCGGGAGGCTTGCGCGCGAACTGGCCGACGAATACATGGCGACACATCCCGGACGGCAGGTTTTTGTAGCCGGCTCAATAGGGCCGACCAACAAGACGGCCACCATGAGTCCCGACGTGGAAAGACCTGCCTATCGCGCCGTGACGTACCCGGACTTGTACGCGGCTTATGCCGAGCAGGTCGACGCCCTGACGGACGGGGGGGTGGACATCCTTTTGTTTGAAACCGTGTTTGACACGCTCAACGTCAAGGCCGGACTGGACGCGGCGATGCAGATCATGGCGGACAAAGGCATCCGGCTACCGTTGATGCTGTCGCTGACCTTGTCGGGACAGGGGGGAAGAAGTTTATCCGGCCAGACGCAGGAAGCCTTCCTGACATCCGTGCAGCATGTGCCTCTTACCAGCATCGGACTGAACTGCTCGTTCGGAGCTGCCGAAATGAAGCCTTTTCTGAAAACGCTCTCGGACATGGCGCCCTACTTCGTCAGCGCGCATCCCAATGCCGGACTGCCGAACAGTTTAGGTCGGTACGACGAAACGCCGGACACGATGGCCGGACATATCCGCGCATTTGTAGACGAGGGGCTGGTCAACATTATCGGCGGGTGTTGCGGTACGACGCCTGCTCATATTGCGCATTATCCCGGCATCGTTCGCGACGCGAAGCCCCGCCGCCCCGTGCCGGCGCCGGAATGTTTGTGGCTGTCGGGACTTGAACGGCTCGAAGTGAAGCCGGAAAACAACTTCGTCAACATCGGCGAGCGCTGCAACGTGGCCGGATCGCGCAGATTCCTCCGCCTGATCAGGGAAGAAAAATACGAAGAGGCGCTGACCATTGCCCGCAAGCAGGTTGAGGACGGCGCGCAGGTGATAGACGTCAACATGGATGACGGCCTGCTGGATGCCGCCCGCGAAATGACCGTCTTCCTGAACCTCGTGGCTTCGGAGCCGGATATTGCCCGCGTGCCGGTGATGATTGATTCCTCGAAATGGGAAGTTATCGAAAACGCGCTGCAGTGCGTGCAGGGGAAAAGCATCGTCAATTCCATCAGCCTGAAGGAAGGCGAAGCGACGTTTCTGGCGCGCGCCGCCCGTATCCGGCGCCTGGGCGCCGCCGTGGTGGTGATGGCTTTCGACGAAGAAGGGCAGGCGGATACGTTTGAACGGAAAATCGCCGTCTGCGCGCGCGCCTACCGCCTGCTGACGGAGGGCGCCGGATTTCCACCGCACGACATCATCTTCGACCCGAACGTCCTGGCCGTCGCCACGGGGATGGCGGAACATCAGCGCTACGGGCTTGATTTCATTCGCGCCGTGGCATGGATAAAGCGAAACCTGCCCGGAGCTAAGGTGAGCGGCGGGGTGAGCAACCTTTCTTTTGCCTTCCGCGGAAACGATTATATCCGCGAAGCCATGCACGCCGTGTTCCTCTATCATGCCATCCGCGAAGGGATGGATATGGGGATTGTAAACCCGTCGTCGTCCGTCAACTATGAAGATATAGACTTGCCGTTGCGGACGTTGCTTGAAGACGTGGTACTGGCGCGCCGCCCCGAAGCGGCGGACGAAGTGATTGCTTATGCGCAGCAACATGCGCGGAAGACGGACGGCGTGCAGGAGGCGGAAAAGGATGCGTGGCGCAGCCTCCCCCCCTGCGAACGCCTTGAACATGCGCTGGTAAAAGGCATCGGCGATTACATGGAAACGGATATTCGCGATGCCCTGCAGGTTTACGAACGGGCGGTGATGATAGTCGATGGTCCGCTGATGAACGGGATGAACCGGGTGGGCGAACTGTTCGGCGAAGGGAAGATGTTCCTTCCGCAGGTGGTCAAGACAGCCCGCACGATGAAGAAGGCGGTTGCCCTGCTGCAACCGGCCATCGAGGCGGAAAAAACCGGCGATGCGCCGGCCAAGGCCGGAAAAGTTGTTTTTGCCACCGTCAAGGGCGATGTGCACGACATTGGGAAAAACATCGTTTCCATCGTACTGACTTGCAACAACTACGAAGTCATCGACCTGGGGGTGATGACGCCTGCCGACAAAATCATCCGCACCGTCGTGGAGGAACAGCCCGACTTGCTGTGTCTGTCGGGACTCATCACGCCGTCGCTCGACGAAATGGTGCACGTCACCGAAGAGATGCAGAAGGCCGGGCAGCACATCCCCATCATGATTGGAGGCGCCACTACGTCCAAAATATATACGGCGCTGAAGATTGCCCCGCGCTACGACTACCCGGTGGTATATGGCGCCGACGCTTCGCAAAGCCCGCTGCTCGCCGCGAAGCTGCTTAATCCGGTGACGCGCGACGATTTTGTCCGCGAACTGAATGACGAATACGAACGGATTCGCGACCTCTCCGAAATGAAAAAAAACAACCTGCTGCCTCTTGCCGAAGCGCGCGCACACCGGTTGCCGGTCGACTGGGAGGCCTATACGCCCGTAAAGCCTGCGCAGACAGGAGTACAGGAAGTTGCCATACGGACGGAAGCCGTCGTGCCGTATATCAACTGGACGTTTTTCTTCGCGGCATGGCGCATGAACGGGCGGTATGCCCAACTGACCGAACTGCACGACTGCGCCGGCTGCCGCGCCGCGTGGATTGCCGGACAGCCCGAGGCGGAACGGGACAAGGCCGAAGAAGCCCTCAAGCTGTTTGACGACGCCAAAGCGCTGCTGAACCGGCTGATTGACGACGGGGGGTATTGCTGTCGGGCGCGATACGGCTTTTTTCCCGCCGCGGCGACGGGAGACGACATCAGGGTCGGCAACGAAACGTTCCCGGTGCTTCGCCGCCAAATCCCGGTTGACGGCGTATGCCTGTCGCTGGCCGACTGCGTGATTCCCGATTCATGCGGACGGACGGACTATCTCGGCGCCTTTGCGGTAACCGCCGGAACGGGAACGGACGGCCTGAAGGCGCAGTTTGCCGAAGAGGGCGACGATTATCGCCTGCTACTGCTCCAAACGCTGACCGACAGGCTGGCGGAAGCGGCCACCGAATATCTGCACGAAAAAGTCCGCCGCGAATACTGGGGCTATGCCGCCGACGAAACCCTCTCCGTTTCCGACATGCTGAAGGCAAAATACCAAGGCATCAGGCCTGCCGTCGGCTACCCGTCACTTCCCGACCAGCTGCTCATATTCACGCTGGACAGGTTGCTGCAAATGGAAAAACTGGGCGTCCGAATAACGGAAAACGGGGCAATGACGCCCACCGCCACCGTGGCAGGTCTTTTCTTTGCCCATCCCGAAGCCCGGTATTTCATGATCGGACAAATCTCCGACGAACAGTTACAAGATTACGCCGCCCGCCGCCACATGCCGGTGGATACGCTCCGCAAATTCCTCAGCAAAAATATATAGAAACCGCGGGAATAAACCGAACGAGATAGAATCTCGCCCCAACGGGGTAGCCCGGCGGCATCCGGTTAGTCCCGTTGTTCGGACGAGATTCCATCTCGTTCTATCTATCCGTGAGATTCCATCTCACATATTCAGGAATCGCGGTTAGTCCCGTTGCTCGGACGAGATTCTATCTCGTTCCATCTATCCGCACAGATTATATCTGTGTAAAACTTTTCCGCGAAAGAGTATCCGCCTCCGGCGTTAACCGCTAATGTGAGATAGAATCTCCGGTGACAGACCGAACGAGATGGAATCTCGTCGGAACTTCAAACTAACCGTTAACCGTTAATCACTAACCACTCAGCAGTTAGCGCTTAACGCCGCAGGCGTTTCCTTCCACTCCAAAACGTTCGTATTTTTTAACCCCGCATCATCCTGTAAGTTAAACTTTCTTTTTTAGGTGCATTTTTTCCATATTTTATTTGGAGTGGATTGCCGCAAAATACATACCTTTGCGCAAATTGTTTTAAAATTATAGGAATAATACGAATAATGAGCGGAATATACCTTTTTACGCCGGGCAC
>JAISNP010000017.1 GCA_031276175.1 Tannerella sp. | reverse complement strand
ATAAATTTCATGAGGCTATCCGAGAATTTTTCGATATCGTCTCCACAAAATATGAAACGGTATTGGGGACTTTATTGACCCTCAATTTCCAACTCTTTGATAATCCTAATGCACTAAACCATGCCGCGTGAAGTATAAACACTCCGGGTTGGGAAAACAGGGCTTGCGCCGCCTGAAAATATAAATGAAAATGCTGCGTTTTGGGACAGCCCCAACATGCGCTTACTCGAACTCCCACTTCACGCCCAGCGTCGGGATCAGGAAAAGCCCGTCTTTCTCCGCAAAATCGTAGCTCACTTCTATTTCGCCGCCTATGCAGAGGTTGAAGCGCTCGTCGATTCCCTTGAAACAATTCAGATGTACCCACCCCTGCGGTTCTGCAAGGAAAACAAAGTCGCCGCAGTCTCCCGGCTCGCGCCACCAGTCGGCAAATCCGGTGAAGCTGAATTTCTTCGCGTTAAAATACATGTACCATGTCCCCGTCAGCTGAAACTGGTGCGGGGAGTCGAGTTTTTGAATGTACTTGTACATTGGCGTAAAGGTGAATCCTCTTGTAAATCCGACATTCTGGTATGTATAAGTAGCACCCGCGAGGAAAGCGTTTTTCACATACGGTATGCCGCCGTTATACTCTGCGTGTATCGCGAAATCGCTTTTCCCCAGTTGCAGTTCGCGGGCAAATTCCCAGTACGCCGCTGCAATTCCCTCCGAACGGTAGTCCATGTCGACGAAGAAAAACGTATTTCCCCAGCGGTCGGGTTTGAACATTTCGACCGTTGTCGTAAGCAGCGGTCGGCCTTTATGCTCTCTGTACAGCGCGTTTCCCGTATCGTAGTGTATCTGTACGTTTTGTCCCTTCGTTACGCATGGAAACAGCAGTATACATCCCGAAAGAATGTATACGCGCAATAAATCGAATCGTTTACGGTACAACATGTATCCTGTATTAAAATGTAATTATTTGAAGTTTTTACGCACAAAGATAAGCATGATAATCAGGTTGGTTATCAACACTCCTCCTCCGCAGGCCACGTAAAAAGCCAGCCACGGCTTTTCGTCTCGGAGGATAAACCAGGCAACCCCTGCGGCAACGGCAATTAAGGCCATAACAGTAAATATGATACGCTGTATGACGGTCTTTTTATTCATAATGATTCGCGCGTTTTTGACGGCGAAGATATGGTTTTTTATTCACAATTAAACTGAAGGGTTTAATTTTGTGAGAAAAAAGCACGATATTTGCACCCGCATATAAAAAATGAAAACCCAAACACATCTATAAACAGAATTATGACCAAAAGTGCATTACAAATTGCAAGGGCTGCATATGAGCCTAAAATACCCGCCATATTGAAAGGCGCGGTGAAAGCGGTCGACGGCGCCGGTACACAGTCGGTTGCCGACCGGGAAGAGATTAAGAAATTGTTTCCGCACACATACGGGATGCCGGTCGTCACGTTTGAAAAAAACAGCGGGCAGCCCGCGTATCCCGCCGTGAACGCTGGTGTGATACTTTCCGGCGGACAGGCGCCGGGCGGACACAACGTGATTGCCGGACTGTTCGACGGCCTGAAGGCGGCCAACGGCGATTCGCGCCTGTACGGATTCCTGCTGGGGCCTGGTGGCCTGGTGGCGCACAAGTACAGGGAACTCGACAGGGAAGTGATTGACGAATACCGCAATACGGGCGGTTTCGACATCATCGGCTCCGACCGTACCAAACTCAAAAAGGAAAAAGGCCATTTCGATGCGGCGTACAATATATTAAAGAAGCTCGACATCAAGGCGCTGGTGATTATCGGCGGAGACGATTCCAACACCAATGCCTGCGTGCTGGCGGAGCATTTCAAATCCGTCGGCGCCGGCATACAAGTGATCGGCTGCCCGAAAACAATTGACGGCGACCTGAAGAACGAGCAAATCGAAACGTCGTTCGGCTTCGATACCGCCTGCAAAGTATACTCCGAAGTGATCGGAAATATTCAGCGCGACTGTAATTCCTCAAAAAAATACTGGCATTTCATTAAGCTGATGGGACGTTCGGCTTCGCATATCACCCTTGAATGTGCCTTGCAGACACATCCGAACATTTGCCTCATTTCCGAAGAAATCGAAGCCAAACGCCAGACGTTGGGCGACATCGTCGAATACATCGCCGGCGTAGTTGCCGCTCGTGCTTTTACCGGCGACAACTTCGGCACGGTGTTGATCCCCGAAGGGTTGATTGAATTTATCCCCGAAATGAACCGACTGATTGCCGAACTGAACGATTTCCTCTGCAAAAACGAATCCGAGTATAAAATGGTCAAAAAAAGCGAGCAGCGCGCATACATTATCAGCAAGTTGACGAAGGGCAACGCCGAACTGTATGCCAGCCTTCCGGAAAACGTAGCCCGCCAGTTGACGCTCGATCGCGATGCGCACGGAAACGTGCAGGTCTCGCTTATCGAAACGGAAAAACTGCTGGCCGAGATGGTAAGCAACCGCATAAGCGAATGGAAACGCGACGGGGAAAAATACCCCTCCGCATCCGCGTTCGCCACGCAGGTGCATTTCTTCGGCTACGAAGGGCGATGCGCCGCGCCGTCGAACTACGATGCCGACTATTGCTATTCGCTGGGTTACACGGCCTCGTGCCTGATCAATGCGGGCAAAACCGGCTACATGGCCTCCGTGCGCAATACAACTGCCCCTGCCGACCGCTGGATTGCCGGCGGAGTGCCCATCACCATGATGATGAACGTAGAAACAAGAGACGGCAAGCCTGCCCCGGTAATACGCAAAGCGCTGGTGAAACTTGACGGCGCACCGTTCGGGAAATTTGTGTCCGAACGCGAAGAATGGGCTGTAAAAACCGACTACGTCTACCCCGGCCCGATACAGTATTTCGGCCCGGCAGAAGTGTGCGACCAGCCGACCATCACGCTGAAACTGGAACAGTCGAAGTAAAAAAAAACAGCAACATGTTTTCAGGTATTGTAGAAGAAGCGGCAACCGTCGTTGCCATCGAACGGGACAGGGGGAACGTGCACCTGACGCTGCACTGCTCGTTTGTTGACGAATTGAAAACCGACCAGAGCGTTTCCCACAACGGCGTATGCCTGACCGTTACCGGCAAAACCTCCGACGGTTATACGGTAACGGCTGTCCGGGAAACGCTGGAACGCTCCAACCTCGGACTGCTGAAGGTGGGCGACAAGGTGAACCTTGAGCGCAGTATGATGGTGAACGGACGTCTGGACGGGCATATCGTGCAGGGGCACGTAGACCGCACGGCCGTATGCACAGCCGTTTCGGAGGCGGACGGCAGCTGGTACTATTCTTTTGAATACGACTTCGATGCGGTAATGGCAAAACAGGGGTACATGACCGTCGAAAAAGGCTCGGTCTGCGTCAACGGCGTCAGCCTGACCGTCTGTAACTCAGAAAACAACGGCTTCGATGTGGCCATCATACCCTATACGCACGACCACACGAATTTCGGGCAAATCGGGCAAGGAACCATTGTCAACCTCGAATTTGACATCATCGGGAAGTATATAAGCAAGTTGATGGCGATTTAGCCTGCGGGGAACGCACCTGTTGTAAGATTCGCAACAGCAACGAAGAGGCACATCGAAAGGGGCGCATTTCAGAATGTCGCCCCTTATTTCTTTGCTGCGCATCACGGCAGCCAGCCTGAAATGCGCCCGGTGGGTTGAAAGACGTCTTCTTTTATGTCATAATGTCAGTTTTCAGCAGAACAAATTCCCCTTCCGCACGATCGGTCTGCTTTGGCATACAATTTGAAACCCCCAGTACAGTGAAACGACAGATAAGGAAGAAAAAGAATGTATTCTGTCGGACAGGTATAAATTTTTTAATTAAAAACAGATAACAACTATGGGAAAAATAATTGGAATTGATTTGGGGACGACCAATTCGTGCGTCTCCGTACTGGAAGGGAACGAGCCGGTCGTCATCGCAAACAGCGAAGGCAAACGCACTACGCCTTCCATTGTTGCATTTGTGGAAGGCGGCGAACGCAAGATAGGTGATCCTGCAAAACGTCAGGCCATTACCAATCCGCAGAAGACGATATTCTCTATCAAGCGCTTCATGGGAGAAACCTTCGACCGCGTACAGAACGAAAAAGGGCGAGTCCCCTACAAAGTGGTTCGCGGCGACAACAATACGCCGCGTGTAGATATCGACGGCAGGCTTTATACGCCGCAGGAAATATCCGCCATGATACTTCAAAAGATGAAGAAAACCGCCGAAGATTACCTGGGGCAGGAAGTCACGGATGCCGTCATCACCGTACCGGCATACTTCAGCGACGCCCAGCGTCAAGCCACCAAAGAAGCCGGAGAAATCGCAGGGCTGAATGTGCGCCGGATAGTGAACGAACCGACGGCCGCCTCGCTGGCCTATGGCCTCGACAAAGTGACGAAAGACATGAAAATCGCCGTCTTCGACCTCGGCGGAGGTACGTTTGACATATCTATCCTCGAACTTGGCGGCGGCGTATTTGAAGTAAAATCGACCAACGGCGATACTCACTTGGGCGGCGATGATTTCGACCATGTAATCATCGACTGGCTGGCGGAAGAATTTATAAAAGACGAAGGCATCGACCTGCGCAAGGAACCGATGGCGCTCCAGCGCCTGAAAGAAGCAGCTGAGAAAGCCAAAATCGAACTCTCAAGCTCGACCGCTACCGAAATCAACCTGCCTTATATCATGCCTGTCAATAACATCCCCAAGCATTTGGTAAAAACGCTTACGCGCGCCAAATTCGAACAACTGGCCGACAAACTGATACAGGCATGTGTCGAACCGTGCAAAAAGGCGCTTTCAGACGCGGGAATGACCACGGCCGATATCGACGAAGTAATCCTTGTGGGTGGCTCAACCCGTATTCCGGCTATACAGGGATTAGTGGAAAAGTTTTTCGGCAAAACGCCGTCCAAAGGTGTCAATCCAGACGAAGTGGTTGCCGTAGGCGCCGCTATTCAGGGAGGTGTAATGAGCGGCGATGTAAAAGATGTGGTACTGCTGGATGTAACGCCGTTGTCGCTGGGTATCGAAACGATGGGAAGCGTCATGACGCGGCTGATTGATGCGAATACAACTATCCCGACAAAAAAATCGGAAGTATTCACCACCGCAGCGGATAACCAACCGTCGGTCGAAATCCATATCCTGCAGGGAGAACGTCCTCTTGCGAGAGACAATAAATCTATCGGGCGTTTCCATCTGGACGGCATCCCGCCGGCGCCGCGTGGCGTACCGCAGATTGAAGTGACCTTCGACATTGATGCCAACGGTATCCTGAACGTATCAGCCAAGGACAAAGGCACAGGCAAGGTACAAAGCATTCGTATCGAAGCATCCAGCGGTTTGAGCGACGACGAAATCAAACGAATGAAGGATGAAGCGGCAGCCAATGCCGAAGCCGACAGGAAAGAAAAGGAACGTATTGACAAAATAAATCAGGCCGACAGCGTGATTTTCCAGACGGAAAAACAACTGAAAGACTTGGGAGACAAACTTCCTGCCGACAAGAAATCGCAAATCGAAGCGGCGCTGGGCAAACTCAAAGACGCACACAAAGCGCAGGACATTGCTGCCATTGATAGTGCGATAGCTGAAGTAAACGGCGTATTTCAAGCCGCAAGTCAGGATTTGTACAACGCACAGAACGCACAGTCCGGTAGTAGTGCACAAAACAATCCGTTTACCGGTGCGAACAGCCCTTTCAGCGGTAATTCGCCGAACAATAACGGCCGCGCGAATGAGGGCGGCGTAACGGATGTGGATTTTGAGGAAGTGAAATAATGCTCCTCACAAAGTAACTGAACCCTGACCAAAGAGAGAACCCGCCTGCCACTTCAAAAAGCAGGCGGGTTTTTTATTTACACATTCGCAACCCTGCAATTATCAACTAAGAGTAAGAAATAAAATGGCACCTAATTAATAAAATTTATCTACCTTTGCAGGGCAAAATAAATTGAAACTCATGAGTAAATTACATGTAGATCAGCAGTCTGTCAAGAAAATTTTATCAGAATATAAAAGCAAGTATTTAATTCCGGAATACCAGCGTCCTTATGAATGGGACGAGGATAAATGTCGAACTCTTTGGGATGATATTTTGGAGTTTGCAATACCGGAAAATAATCCTGATAAATTCAATTCGAGCGATGAATATTTTTTAGGTTCCATTGTTACGTTCAAAAATGAGGATAATTGTCTGGAAGTAATTGACGGGCAACAACGAATCACAACGCTTCTTCTCCTTTTAAGAGCAATTTACAAGCAACTGGA
>JAISNP010000129.1 GCA_031276175.1 Tannerella sp. | reverse complement strand
TCAGGACGCGCGGAAAAGGGGGTGATGTCGACATTACGGCTTATATTGCGTATGCGGGGCGGAATTTTGCGGATAGACGGGGCTGTATTATGGACGCGCGGACGGCGCGGGTCGGACGGGGAGTGATTATAGTTTGCGGTTTTATCCCGTCGAATCCCTATATTTGCATCCGAATTAATATTACACATCATTGCATCATAATGGCAACAATCGAATTTAAATATCAGGAACCTTTCCCTGCAGGGAAAGATGATACGGAGTATTATCGGCTTACGGGCGATCATGTATCGGTCGGGATGTTCGAAGGCAGGGAAATATTGAAGGTAGAGGCCGAAGGGCTTGTGAAAACGGCAAACGCGGCGTTTCGCGACGTGGCGTTCATGTTGCGCACCGCGCACCAGCAGCAGGTAGCCCGCATCCTTTCCGACCCCGAAGCGAGCGAAAACGACAAGTTTGTAGCCCTCGCTTTCCTCCGCAACGCCGAAGTGTCCGCCAAAGGGCTGTTGCCCTTCTGTCAGGATACGGGGACGGCCGTCATCGTCGGTAAAAAAGGGCAGCGTGTATGGACGGACGGCAACGATGCCGAAGCCCTTTCGCGCGGCGTCTTCAAAACCTATACGGAGGAAAACCTGCGGTACTCGCAAAACGTGGCGCTGGACATGTACAACGAGATAAACACCAAGTGCAACCTCCCCGCCCAGATCGACCTTTACGCTACGGAGGGCGACGAATATCGCTTCCTCTGCATTGCCAAGGGCGGCGGCTCGGCAAACAAGACCTATCTGTTTCAGGAAACAAAGGCGCTGCTGAATCCCGGCACGCTCGTGCCCTTCCTCGTCGAAAAGATGAAAACGCTCGGCACGGCCGCCTGCCCGCCCTATCACATCGCGTTCGTAATCGGCGGCACGTCGGCCGAGACCAACCTGAAAACCGTCAAGCTCGCCTCGGCGCACTACTACGACCATCTGCCCACGGAAGGCAACGAGGGCGGGCAGGCGTTTCGCGACACGGCGCTCGAACGCCGGGTGCTCGAAGAGGCATACGGCATCGGTCTGGGCGCACAGTTCGGCGGCAAATACTTTGCGCACGACGTCAGGATTATCCGCCTCCCGCGCCACGGCGCCTCCTGTCCGGTAGGAATGGGCGTCTCATGCTCGGCCGACCGCAATATTAAGGCGAAAATAAACCGCGAAGGCATCTGGATAGAAAAGCTTGAAGACAATCCGGGACGTTTCATCCCCGAATCGCTCCGCGCGGCAGGCGACGGCGACGCGGTGAAGATCGACCTCAACCGCCCCATGCCCGAAATCCTGAAAACGCTGGACAAATATCCCGTAGCCACGCGGCTCTCGCTCAACGGCGCCATCATCGTAGGCCGCGACATTGCCCATGCCCGCCTGAAGGAACGCATCGACAGGGGCGAAGGGTTGCCGCAGTACATCAAAGATCATCCGATATACTACGCCGGCCCCGCCAAGACGCCCGCAGGCATGGCCTCCGGCTCCTTCGGCCCGACGACGGCCGGACGGATGGATTCCTACGTAGACCTCTTCCAGTCGCACGGCGGCAGCATGGTCATGATCGCCAAAGGAAACCGCAGCAGGCAAGTGACGGACGCCTGCCGGAAATACGGCGGATTCTACCTCGGCAGCATCGGCGGCCCGGCGGCCGTACTCGCGCTCGAAAGCATCAAAAAGGTAGAATGTCTCGAATATCCCGAACTGGGCATGGAAGCCATATGGAAGATTGAAGTGGAAAACTTCCCCGCCTTTATCCTTACGGACAACAAGGGAAACGATTTCTTCAGTCAGTTGAAGCCGTGCCGCTGCCCCGCAAGCGCGAAATGAAAAAGTTGCACATTCCTTATATAGATGCTTTGAACGGCGTGGCGCTCTCCGCCGCCGCCACGGTTATGGAACTCCGCGCGCGGCGCGAAAGCATCGACGTGCTGAACTGGCGCGAAGCGTTTCCCTACAAGCCCGTCGTTGCGTTCGACATTGCCCGCGGGACGGAAGACCTGTATATACACTACTTCGTGCGCGGACTGTCGCTCCGCGCCGTGGCCGGCCGCGACGGCGAGTATGTGCATCCCGACAGCTGCGTCGAGTTCTTCATGCGCCGCGACGGCGAAACGGATTATATCAATTTTGAATTTAACTGCATCGGCACGTGCTACGCGGCACGCCACCACACGCGGACGGACGCCACGCCGCTAACGCCCGACGAGTTCCGCAGCATCCGCCGCCATACGACGCTCCCGCGCGCCGCTTTTGCCGAAAAGAAAGGCATACATGCCTGGGAACTGACGGTCGCCATCCCTTTCCGCCTGATGGGGCTTGACCCGTTGCACCTGCCGGAAAGGTTTTTCGGAAACTTCTACAAGTGTGCGGACGAGACGGCAAACCCGCACTACGTCACGTGGAATCCGATCGACTTGCCGCAGCCGGATTATCACTGCCCTGCGTTTTTTGGGGAGTTGCGTTTTATGCACGATGCACGATAAACGATAAACACGGCTCTATTTCGTGCTTTTGGCCGCTTCCTGTTTTGTGGTTTTCCGTCTTTTGAGGATGATGTTGCCGAACGAGTCGAAATCTTTGTAATACATCAGTCCGACGCCCTGACGGGTGAGCGATTTCATGTTGTAGCGATACATGTCGTTGGCATGGTTGTATGCCTTCAGGCGGATTTCGCCGCTTGGCGTCAGCTTGTATTCGAGGTCAAATTCGCCGATAAAGGCGTTGGACTGTATGAAGTTGTTTTTGTATCCGAAATTGCCGTTAAAAAGCAGGCGGTTGTCGAGCAGCTGGCTGGAGAGCAGCATCTCCACTTCGGTGTCGCTCACGCCGTCTTGCCGCGAGCGGATGTTCGTCCCGATTTGCACCTTGTCCGTAAGGCTGTTCAGGATATTCGACAACTGCGCGGAGAGGGCGGACGAGGCTACGACGCTGAACTCGTTTGCGCGATAATCGTTGCGCGAGTAGTCGGGGGTATAGAATTTGTTCAAAACGAGCAGGTAGACGATTTGCCGGGCCATCATGTCTTCCGTACCGATAAACGACTTGACTTGCCGTTGCAGTTCGTGGGTCGAATTGGGAAATTCGAGGTCGAAGGAGATGGTCGGGCTTTGCAGCCGTCCGTTCAGGTTAAGGATGCAGTTGACCGGCACGCTGGTGCGCAGCGTTTCTTTGACGAGCGACTGGTCCAGGTCTTCGATGCTGGCCGTCAGGTAATACGTGGCGTTGAAGTTCAGCGCGGCGTTGAGCGGGTTGCCGCTAAAGTCGATTTGGCTGCCTTCGCGGATTTGGAAATCCTTGTGCAATACTTGTTGAAGGCTGAAATTGTAACTCCCGCTCCTGACGGAGAAGCCGCCGAACATGGTCAGGTCGGCGTTCGAATCGTACTGTACCTGTATGTCTCCGCTGCCGTTGCCCCTGATTTTGTCTCCACCTGCGGGGTCGATGACGAGTTCCAGGTCGGCGGCAGGCGTGACGTCCAGAAAGCAGTTTACCTTCAGCTTCGTTTCGTCGTCGCTGTCGGGCGGGGGCGGCGTATTCTCCCGCACGGTTGCGATGCCGTCCGTCGCCTTGCCTGCATCCGGCTCCTTGAAAAAAATAAAGTCATAATTTTCTGCCGACGAGCCGTTCATGAAGTTAAAACCCATAAACGAATTGGGACTGTTTTGTATGTTTGCGTCAATCGTCACAAGATTGTTCTCCCATGCGATGCGGGCGTTTCCGTTTCCGTATACCGTTCCGTAAATCTGCGGATTTATCCGTTCGGAGACGTCGTAGAGCAGCATGTTTTGCACCTGCATGTCGGAGCGAAACGAAAAGTCGCGCAGATATTTGTGGTTTACTTCAAAACTTATGCTGCCGCTGTTGCCTTCCCGGTCATGCACGGCGATGTTTTTGCCGGATATGGATTCCGGCATAATCCTGATGGTATCGTTGAATGCGTATGCCGTGTTCAGCACATTTACGCCTATAAGTCCGTCCTTCACAAAAGCTTTTCCCTCGAATGTCAAATTCGAGAAAGTGCCGTAAAGATGAATCTCGCCCGACCCTCGCCCCTCGATGGTGTTCGTAAACGCATCCACATAGGGGTGTAACATGCCCAAATCAATTTCTCTGGCATCGAAATAGAGAGAAATGTTTTCCGTTTTGCCGACGGGATAAATATACCCGCTGATGTCCGTCCATGTGGCGCTGTCCCGGTAAAGACTGCCTAACATCAGGATGCCGTTTTCGTTGTTGTCCCATTGGCTGAAAAGGTTCAGTTTGCCCTGTACGACCCGGTTGAAGGAAAAGTCTTGTATTTCGAGTTCGGTGTTGATATTGGGCATTTCGTACAGGTTGCTCACGCTGATTTTGCCCGTGGCCTGTCCGCCGAATTGCAGCGCGGCAATGTCGATGATGTCGAAAATATGGCTCAGTTCTATTTTGTTGAGTTCTATTTTGATGTCGTTTTGAGGAAACCGGTTCGACACGTTCCCGTCGATATGCAGGAACTGGTCTCCGCTGGAAATGTTGAAGTGGTGAACGGTCGTGCGCCCCTCCGTAACGGTGACGGACGAGGGCGCCAGATGCCAGAGCGAATCTTTGATACGCATCTGGCCGGGCAAAAACAGAATCTCCGTCGTAAGCGATTTTCCGCCCTCTTTCGGCAGGGTGGGCGAGATTTGTGCGGAAGTCGAGAAACGGATGTTCATGCTGCTGTCTTCCGCGTTGGCCAGTGAAAAAGTGGTTTCAACCCTGTCGTCAGCCGCTTCGGACGAAATTTCAAACATATTGCGCAATTGCTTTTTGTTTATCCGGGTTGTTTTTGCGCGCAGGGTCAGTTTGTCGTCGCGGTTCGTAAACAGGAGGCTGCCGTCTTCAAAATTCGATTTTCCGATTTTGTATTTAGGTACCGATATTTCGAGCCTGACATGGCCGGCCGTATTGTCGTACTCTCCCGATACGACGCTTTTTTCCATGATGCCGAACGGAAGTTTGAACGTGCGCGACAACGTTTCCGTATTTTCGACTTCCATTGAAAAGCGGAACTCGTTTTCGTGCAATTTTTCTTTTGCCGGCACAATGTGCGACAATACGGGCAGGTAAGTCATTCCCGTGTGCAGCAAAGACGGCACGAGCGTTTGAAACGAATATTTCCCGCTGATTTCGCCGCGCAACAGGTCGGACGAAACAGTCAGTCTGCGTCCCGAATTGCCTGCATCAATACGCAACGAATCGAGATAAAAACTGTCCGTTTGCGTGACGAATGAAAAGTCGTCCGCCACGATTCGTCCTTCGAACAGGTCGATACTGTTTCCCGTGAAATCCGCATTTATTTTCAGCGACAGCGCCGGATTGTCGTATTTTTCCGTGATGTGCAACGCTTCCGGCCTGACGTCTCTGATGTCGGCGGCAAAGTTGAAAACCGAATTTTCGCCGTCGTACCTGAACAGTCCCCTGGCATGAATTTTCCCGTTCGGGTCGTCCACGTCAATACTGCCGTCATACTCGTTCGAGTTGAAGCGGCCTGCGAGCAGGATGTTTTCGTACCGGTACCTTTTGTAGTCCGCTTCATTGATTTGCACACGTATGTTTCCCGAAAACCGTTCGCCGTTTCGTCGCGAAGCATCCACATCTCCCCGGAAACGGACAATCCCGAAATCGTTTCTTTCGCCGAATAGCTTGTCTATTTGCAGTTCGGTAGAAGCAATTCGTCCTTTCAGATAAAGCGGCACATTTTCTTCTTTTTTTGCCCCGACGACCAGATCCATGTCTATCGCCCCGATGCCCGTCTGCAAATTGCCGTATGCCACCAGATGATCGAAAAAGCCCGAAATCTCGCCCGAAAAATGCAGGTCGTTCAGTTGGCGGACAGGCGCGGGGATATTTATCGGCTGTTCCGTGAAATGATTGATGATGCGAACAAGTCCTTCGGTCGTAGCGGAGGCGCGGTCTATTTTTCCGAAAAGATAGGTTTCGTTGCGGCGCGTGATGCCCATCAGGTTGATGCGACCGAGAAGCGATGCCGAATGATTCGTTTCCAGTTTCAAATCGTTCAGCGAAAAATTATCCGCAAAACCGGAGACTTCCGTCGAGATGTCGACCACGCTCGTAAAATCGGCAAAAGCGGGAACGAACGCGGCAATGTCTTTCGGGCAAACCTGCGAAGGCGCGATTTTCAGTCGTACGGGAACTTTACTTGCCCACAACGACATACTGTCCGCTTCGTTGTAACGGATACCGGCCGTATCTATACGAAGCAAAGTAGAAGGCAGGCGGACGGTCAGGTTGCGAATGGTCGCGCTGTCTGCGTTGGCAGTCAGGTCGAGCGACAATCTGTGAAGTATGAATCCGGATTGTTCTTCAAATCCGAGCCTGTCGATTCGCATGTTCAAGCTGTCTGCCGTCAGGGCATTTAATTTGATTTGCCCGTTCAAGTCGTGAATTTTGATATGTTGCGGGTCAAACTCGTGCGGCATCTCCGGTTCGTCGGCCACATGATAGCTTACGTAGCCGCGCCTCAACTGGACGGATTTAATTTGCAGGTCTATGTTCGTTTTTTTTGTCGTATCGCGCGAAGCAAAGGCGTCAATTACGAATTGAAAATTCGGTTCGCCTCCGCGCGAAGCCTTATTCATGTGCAGGGCGAAACCCACCAGACGCACATCGGAGAAAACCATTTTGCCCCGGATAAGCGGAAATAATCCGAAACCTGCGGAGACGTGATCGGCCGTGAACAGCGTATCCGTCTGTTTGTCCATGAGAAATACGTCTCTTACCACCAGCCGGCTGTACCAGTCGAGGCTCACATTGCCGATTTCGACCGGTACATTTAACCGGCGGGAAAGTTCGCGGCTCACCTTTTCCGTTATCGTTTTCTGTACCTGCGGTATTTGTAAAACCATCGGCACGGCGCAAATAAGCAGGCATATAGCCGACAACGCAACAGTGGTGTGTTTTAATAGTTTTCTAATCGTTCGTCTGTTTTGATTGATACAAAAAAATACCGAATCCGTAATGCTACACAAGTGAATGGCACGTCCCGGAAACGGAATAGCATATTTTTAACACGCAAAAGTAGTCAATAATTACAATGATTTCGTTCTTTTGCGGCAAATTTTTATCACTGAATACAATATGGATGTAGAGATTATTACCGTAGGCGACGAACTGCTGATAGGGCAGGTGGTGGACACCAATTCCGCCTGGATGGGAAAGGCATTAAACGAGAACGGATTTGTGGTTGTCCGTAAAACGGTTGTCGGCGACGACGAAGACGCCATTGTGGCTGCCGTCGACGCGGCGAAAAAACGTGCGCCCGTCGTGCTGTTGACCGGCGGCCTCGGCCCTACGAAAGACGACATTACGATGCGTGCGCTGTGCCGTTATTTTGGCGGCAAGATGTATTTTTCGGAAGAGACGTATGCCAATATCGAACAACTTGTCGGGCGAAACGGCAGGCCGGTAAACGCCCTGACCCGCAATCAGGCGATGGTGCCCGACAACAGTACGGTCATTCAAAACCGTGCGGGAACGGCTCCCTGCATGTGGTTTGACCGGGAAGAATGGCTGCTGGTTTCAATGCCGGGCGTGCCTTTGGAAATGAAGTGGCTGATGAATAACGAAGTGTTGCCCCGCCTGAAGAAACGTTTCCGTCAGGACGTATTCATCCGTCATCGAAGCTATTGGGTGAGCGGACATACGGAGTCGTCGCTGGCCATGCTTCTGGCCGGTTTTGAGGAAAGCCTTCCGCCTTTTGTCAAGCTGGCATACTTGCCCCAGCCGGGCATCGTCCGTTTGCGGCTTTCGGCATATTGCCGGCAGGAAGCGGAGGCGGAAACGGCGCTTGCCCCGCTGTACGGACGGCTGGAAGAAGCATTGCAGGGGCGTATCGTTTCGGATGAGGATAAAAATCTTGAAGTCATCGTCGGCGAACGGTTACGGAGCCTGGGTGCGACTGTTGTAACGGCGGAGAGTTGTACGGGCGGCGCGATTGCTTCGCTGCTGACTTCCGTAGCAGGCAGTTCGGATTATTTTAAGGGCAGCGTCGTGGCGTATTCCGATGCGGTAAAGAAAAATCTGCTGGGAGTCTCTCCCGATGATTTGGAGACGCACGGCGCCGTGAGTCGCGAAGTCGTGGAACAGATGGCGAAAGGCGCGTTGAATCTGCTGGGCGGCGATTTTGCCGTGTCGACGTCGGGCATAGCAGGGCCGGGCGGCGGAACAGCCGACAAGCCCGTCGGGCTGGTATGGATCGCCGTTGCGGAGAGGGAAGGAAACCGCCGGTTGCGGTTCGAACGATTCCGGTTCCGAACGACTCGCGAGCAGAATATACAACGGACGGTGAACGCGTCGCTACTCCTTTTATTAGACATGATAAAAGTCGAATCCTGGTGAGAATCCCGCCCGGGCGTCGCCGTGTTATCTATATAAAATTGCAACGCTCCCCTTCCGACCGCGAACGGATTACGGAGGGGGAGCGTTTTCATGCGGCAACGCTGCGCGCTTTTTGTTTGTTAATAAGTGGTCGCGAAATGTTTTTTCTGATGCGACAGCGTCTTTTCGTCCGGTTGGAGAAATCCGAACTCGTGATTGAATTTTTGTCCTTCCGTGAGAATCCATTTCAGGAAATCTTTTGCGCCGGATTGCTCGTCGCCGGTAAATCCGATGTGATGTACGGGTACGAGTTCTATCTTTTCCTGTTCGAGCAGCGACAGCGTTTCGTCGAGATTTCCCGATTTGATTATTTCCTGCTGCGCTTTCCCTACGTTCAGCGGGAGGAGCGCAATATTGTCTTTCAACTGCCGGTCTTGCAGGTCGTAGATATACCCCAGATTGTTAAACGTGACTCCCGTCGGGTCTTTGCTGATGGCCTGAAGCAGGTAGATGTCGTCGCCGAGGATTTTTTTCCCGCGGAATCCGGCGGTCGTATAGCCGAAGTGCGATGCGAAAAAAGAAGCGCCCGATGTCGTACTGTTGCCCGAATAGACGGTCAACTGTTCCTGCAACGGATCTTTTTTTGCGTCTTCCCCTTCGAGCGGGTCTTCGGAGAAAAAGAGCTTTTTTAATTCCTTTTTCCCGAATTTCCGCCTGCCGATTTGTTCGCGCAACGGATTGTCTTTCGCCGTTACGGGCAACAGGGCGGCGCGTCCCACGCAGGTGACGGTTTTTCCATCCTCGCCGGCGGGGGCGGCTTCCGTATATGCCACAATACGCAGGTCGACGTTACGGGCGTCTTTCCCGGCATGTCTGACCTGTACGCCGGGATTCGTCCTGTTGTATTCGCTTATCCATTTTTCTACCAGAGGCAAAGTGTACTTTGCGCTTTCGATGTAAATCACCCGGCTGTTTTCATCACCGCCGTCGGCCTTTGCCGGATTGATCGTTGCTGCGCCTGCAAGCGCTAATGTCAAAACTAATTTTACTGTTTTCATATGCGTAATTTTTTTGTTGTTTTTTCGACGACAAAGGTAGAGGCGCTTTTGCCCTCGCGCAATACCATTTTTGTGTGATTAAAAAAAACGTGCCGTTGGGACGAGATTCCATCCCGTTCCGTCTATTCCTGCGGATTCCATCCGTATATTTTATATGTATGAGATGGAATCTCACGGATAGACGGGGCGAGATGGAATCTCACCCCAACAGCGAAAGCGCCGTATAAAGTATTTTCAGGAAACCGAACGATGAAGATATACGCCGCATATGTCGTCCCGGAACGGGGAAGAAACAGCCCGTTTCCGGAGAAAGACGAAAAATCCTCACGTGAGTTTGAAACAAGCTCACATGAGTTTGAAACAAACTCATGTGAGTTTGAAACAAACTCACGTGAGGATTTCGGCTCCCGACACAGTCTTTTTTTATTATCATATTAAATAATCAATTAATTATCATTACTATGGAACATTTGATTTTAATTTCAACCCTGATGGCCGGCATCGTATCCGGCCTTTAAAAACAATCGGGCGATGTGTGGAACGCCACCGGCAGGAAGCGGAACAGCTGAAGTAGCGCTGCCCCGTAACGGCACACCTGAGTATCCGGTCAAAAACAGGCGACTTGCCGGTAAAGGATTATCAAGTTCAAATAGTATATACATGCGTCGCGGCGTCTTTTACGGCGTTTCAGTACATGTTGCCCGGATGTTCGCTTGTGCTGATGAAGATGTTTTTCTTTTGCGTGTAGGCGTCAAGAATCATCTTGTGCGTTTCGCGTCCTATTCCCGACTTTTTGTATCCGCCGAACGGTGCATGGGCGGGCAACTCGTTATAGCAGTTTACCCACATGCGCCCTGTGCGTATGCTGCGTGCTACGTGGAGGGCGCGGTTGATGTCGCGCGTCCAGACGGCGCCGCCGAGGCCGAAGTCGGAGTCGTTGGCTATCCGTATGGCTTCGTCGACCGTATCGAAGGGCATGACGGCCAGGACGGGGCCGAATACTTCTTCGCGGGCGATGCACATCCGGTTGTCTACGTCCGCCAGTATTGTCGGCTGCACGAAGGCGCCTTCCGTGCCGTATCGCGCTCCGCCGGCGACGAGCTTTGCGCCTTCGCGGATGGCCGTGTCTACAAAACCGAGTATTTTTTCCATTTGTTCGCGGTTGACCTGAGCGCCCATTTGGGTTTGCGGGTCGAGGGGGTCGCCGATACGGACGGATTCGAATTTTTCTTTCAGGGCGGTCAGTACTTTTTCGTAGATGCTGCGTTGTATCAGGAGGCGCGAACCGGCGCAGCATACTTGTCCCTGGTTAAAGATGATGGCCAGTGCGACGCCGTGGATTGCCTTGTCGAGCTGAGCGTCTTCGAAGATGATGTTTGCCGATTTGCCGCCCAGTTCGAGCGTGGCGGGGATCAGTTTGTCGGCAGCCGCTCTGGCAATGTCGTATCCTACTTCGGTCGAGCCGGTGAAGGCCAGCTTGCTTAATTCCCGGTGCGCAAGGATGGCGCTGCCGGTGGTCGAGCCGGGGCCGGTCAGGATGTTAATTACGCCGGGGGGCACGAGGTCGTTGAGGATATATCCCAGTTCGGCAAGCGAAACGGAAGTTTCTTTCGACGGTTTGATTACGATGCAGTTTCCGGCGGCCAGCGCGGGCGCTAATTTCCATGCGGCCATCAGCAGGGGGAAATTCCATGGGATGATTTGCCCGACTACGCCGACGGGTTCGCTCAGGACGATGCTCAGCGTATTGTCGTCGATCAGATCCGCTTCGTCGCTGTGCGCGCGGATTACGCCGGCAAAGTATCGAAAGTGGTCGACCGACATGGGCACGTCGATGTGCGTCGTTTCGCGTATGGGCTTGCCGTTGTCGAGCGATTCGAGGGCGGCAAAGCGCGCCGTGTCGGCTTCAAGCCGGTCTGCTATTTTGAGCAGTATGGCCGCGCGTTCGGCCGGCGAGGTTCTGCTCCATGCCGGAAATGCTTTCCACGCCGCCTGCACGGCCATGTCTACATCCGATGCGTCGGCTGCGGCAAGGACGGACAGATGTTCGTTTGTGGCGGGACTGGTGGAGGCGAACGTTTTTCCCGTTGCGCCGTTGCGCCACTGTCCGTCGATTAATAACTGATACTGCGCTCTGGGGCGCCACTGTTCGGGTAATTCTCGAATTGTTTTCATAAGACACATTTGTTTTTAAAATGAATAGCTGATGTTACTGTTTAAATCAATCCCCGCGTCCTGTCTTCAAAAGCCGACAGCGCCGCTTTTGCTCCTTCGCCCATCGCGATGATGATTTGTTTGAAGGGGACGGTCGAGACGTCGCCTGCGGCGTAGATTCCCGTCTGCGGAGTGCGGCAGTGCGCGTCGGTTTCGATTTCGCCGAAACGGTTTGTGCCGACCGTGTCTTTGAAGACGGCGCTGTTGGGCGACAGTCCTATTTGTACGAAGATGCCGTCGAGTTCGATAAGGCGTTCTTCTCCGGTGTGCCGGTTTTTTATGCGTATGCCGGTCGCTTTACTTCCGTCGCCGACGACTTCCAGCGTTTGCGAGGCTGTGAATATTTCGATGTTGGGTTGTTTTTTTGCCTTTTCCTGCAACACGCTGTCCGCTTTCAGTTCGTCCAGAAATTCCAGCACGGTGACATGTGCGCATATGCCGGAAAGGTCGATAGCCGCTTCGATGCCGGAATTGCCTCCTCCGACTACGGCTACACGTTTGTCCCGGTAGAAAGGCCCGTCGCAGTGCGGGCAAAAGGCTACGCCATGCCCGATGTATTCCGCTTCGCCGGGCACGTTCAGTCGTCGCCAGCTTGCGCCGGTAGCGATAATCAATGCGGGTGCGATGAATTTTTCGCCGCCTGCCGTGGAGACGATTTTGTTTTTTCCTTCCGCTTCGACATGTTCCACCCTGCGATGTTCGAACAGGTCGACGGAGTATGCGTCAAGATGATGTTTCAGGTTGGCGGCGAGCGTTTCGCCTGTGATATAGGGGATGGAAATCAGATTTTCTATGCCGACCGTCTCCTTGACCTGTCCTCCGGCGCGTTCGGCAAGGACGGCAACCTTCAGCCCCTTACGCGCCGAATAGATGGCTGCCGAGGCGCCGGCAGGACCGGCGCCGGCGACGATGACGTCGTAGTGTTTGGGCGCGCCTGCGGTTGTCGTCGCCTCCGAACCGTACTTTGCTTCCAGCTTTGCCAGTAATTCGCCGAATCCCGATTTGCCGGCGTGCAGCAATTCGCCGTCGGCAAAGACGGAAGGTACGGCCTGAATTTTCAGCGCGTCGGCTTCTTCCTGATTGATGGCGCCGTCTACCATCTCGTGCGATAAGTTTTCGTGCATGAGCGCCATCAGGTTGAGCGCCTGTACCACGTCGGGACAGTTCGTGCAGGTAAGGGATACGTAGGTCGTCAGCCGGATGCAGCCTTTCAGCGCCTTGACGCGGTTGCGGAGGGCTTCGTCGGGGATGTTTTTCCCTTTGCCGTCGCTGTTCAGGACGGCCATGAGGAGGGAAGTAAATTCGTGTCCGTTGGGAACTCCGCGAAATTTGATGCCTGTATCTTCGCCGTTTTTCAGCAGCGAAAATTCCAGTCCGTCGCCGTCTTCAACCGTACAGGCAATCCGGTCGGAGCAGTCCGCCACGTCGTTCAGGAGTTCGAGCAGTTCGCCCCTGCTTTCGTGTTGCGGAGATACGACGGCTGCCAGCACAAAGTTTGCCTGCAAGCCGGAAAAGACATCTTTCACTTGTTGTTTTAATGATACGTCTAACATAGGATGTAATTTAATGTGCGATTATTTTTCGCAAAGGTAGTGTGCCGGCAGACGCGAATCAAATTGATAATTTTGATGCGTCGATAGATTGAGGTTATGATTCGGGAAGCGGGTTTATTTATCGCGTTTTCGCGCCGTAGCCTGAGGTCGATGCAAGAAAACATACTTGGCGCTTCACTTTCCGGACAGGCAGAAGCGGGTTAATTTTCGTATTTAAGCTTCATACTTGCGGCAGAAGCGTGAATCCGTCTGTTTTTATGGTTCTGCCGCAGGTACGAAGCGGGTTTTCGAGTGTTTTTATGGTTCTGCCGCAGGTACGAAGCAGGTTTCCGAGTGTTTTTGCGGTTCTGCCGCAGGTATGAAGCAGGTTTTCGAGTGTTTTTGCGATTCTGCCGCAGGTATGACGCAGGTTTCCGACTTTTTCATGGTTTTGCCGACATGCGGCGTATTCTTACGTCGAATTCACGCGTCGTAATTTCGAGCGCATTGAACTTACATGCGGCCACACATTTCCCGCAACCGGTGCATTTATCGGGATGCTTCACTGCGATGCGTTTCCCGTTTTCGTCGCTTACCGGCTCCAGCGCCTTGTGGTTGCACCATTTCAGGCAACACGCGCATCCGGTGCAATTGGCCTCGATGACACGCGCAACCTTGTTCCTGCCTCGCCTGTGACGATGAATCCCGCCAAGCATCCAAAGCAAAACCATCCCGCCGACAATATAATATACCATAGTTTTAAATTATTTGCGGCGCAAAGTTACGCCCTGCCGAAAGCGCGGGCAATGGATAAAAGGAAGCAAGTGTAGGACTATTTGAGGCAGTTTTGCCTGAACTGCTGTGGCGATACGCCTGCGGCTTTGGTGAACAGGCGCGTAAAGTAGGAATAATCTTCATACCCCAGTTTGAACGAGATTTCCTTTATGCTCATGTCCGTGTATAAAAGCAGGCGTTTGGCTTCGAGCATAATTTCATGCCGTATCCAGTAACCGGCGGTAAACCCGGTGATGCTTTTTACCGATTCGTTCAGGCAGGAGATCGTGACATGCAGCATGAGGGCATATTGCGACGGGCTTTTTTTGCTGTTCAGGTGTTCGTGGAGCAGCGCCTTAAATCGCCTTGTAAGGTTCGCAGCCCGTTTGCCGGAAAGGGACGGCGGACGGGGCTGATACAGTTCGGCAATAATGCCCGTCAGCAATGCCACGGCAGTTTGCGCCAGCAGCCGGTTTCCCGATTGCATCTTCCGGTACGACATTTCAAAACCGTATCTCAAATCGGTCAACGCCTGTGCATCGGGCACAACGAAATTGCCCGACATCAATGCCTTTTCGAATGTTTCTTTCCATTCATCTTTCACAAACAGCGCATCGAGACACAGGAACCACCCCGATACATTATTCAGTTCAACGCCGAAATGAATCTGTCCCGGAAGAATACATCCCAGCATGTCGGCGCTCATCCGGTATTCCTTGAAATCTATAAGCAGACGGGATTCCCCACGTTCCTGAAGAAAGAAAATGTAGTAATTGTCGCGGTGCGCCTCTTCGATAGCAGTATGGGGCTGATCTTCATGCAGCGGAATATTTCCCTGCACGCGCTTCAGTATAATTCCGGTTGTCGACCATTCGTGCATTTTATGCACCGGGATGCTGTGCCCCGCCTTTTTTGTTTTCCGGATTACTTCCATTTTTAAGGCCACCGTGATTGGCTAATAAATCGCATCGCGATAAAAGTCAAATGCGTCTTGCACCAGTTTCTTGTCCGCTTTTCGATCGATCCTGACTTCTCCGATGTCCGAAAGCAGCGTGAAGCGGATGATGCCGTTTTCGTTTTTCTTGTCGTGCGTCATGTATTCGTAGAGCGTTTCGTAGTCGTGGCAGTCGAAAACGAACGGGCGGTAGCATTTTTTGATAAACCGGATTGTCTGCCGCATCGCTTCCGTGGGGAAACCGCAACATTTGTGCGAAAGAAACAGTTCGCAGACTAATCCTGCGGCTACCGCATGACCGTGCGGCAGGGGATGTTTCTGCTCAAACGAGAGGCTTTCGCAGGCATGTCCGACCGTATGTCCGAGATTCAGCGCCTTGCGGAGGCCTTTCTCGTGCGGATCTTCGGCCACGATGCGTACTTTTACGGCAACCGATTCCCTGACGATGGCGTCGAGCGCTTCCATGTCAATGTGTTCCGTCGTCAGTTCGAAATTCAGCGCCGTCGCCCACAGTTTGACGGAACTGATCAGTCCGTATTTAAGTACTTCCGCGAATCCCGAAAGCAGGTTGTCCCTGTCGAGCGTATGCAGGAATCCGCAGTCTATCATCACGCAGTCGGGCATGTAAAACGCGCCTACTTCGTTCTTCAGTCCGTTGAAGTTGATGCCCGTCTTTCCCCCTGTCGCCGCATCGACCGAAGCCATCAGGGTTGTCGGGATGTTGATCGTATGGATACCGCGTTTGAACGAAGCGGCCGCAAAGCCGCCCAGATCGGAGACCATGCCTCCGCCCAGATTGATGAGGAGCGACGTGCGCGATGCGCCTGTTTGCGACAGGATGCTCCAGACGTGCATCACCTGTCCTATATCCTTACGGATGTCGCCGGCTTCGATGACGATATGCGTGGCGCCGGCAAGTGCGGAGACTTGGGCGAGGAGCGGGAAACATGCTTCCTGCGTATGCGTATCCGTCAGGATGTATATCTTGTCATATTTGTTCCGGGACAGGTACGATGCAAGTTCGACGGCAATGTTTTCGCAAAAAATGACTTCGTTCATAAGTTCTCGATGCAAATCCGTTTATTTCAATCCGGCCGATTCCAGTACGGCATCAATGGCCCTGTTGAGGCCGTCTGCGTTTTTACCGCCTGCGGTGGCAAAATGAGGCTGGCCGCCTCCGCCTCCTTCGATAAACCGCGACGCTTCTTTCACTAATTGCGATGCGTTAAGGCCTTCCGCCACCAGTTCGTCGCTCAGCATCACCATCAACATGCACTTTTCCCGGTCTGTTATTCCGGCCACGAAACAGATCTTCCCCTGGTTTTCGTACTTTAGCTGGAAGGCAAGGTCTTTGAATGCGTCGATATTGCCGTTGCCCTTGAAGAGAAACAGCTTTGTTCCGTTTCGTTCTATGGCTTCTTCCAGCAGCCGTTTTTTCAAACCGGCTACCTTCTCTTTCAGGTAAGCCGTCAGTTGCTTTTTCAGTTCGGCGTTTTCTTCGACGGTTTTTGCGATGCCTTGCGCCAGGTTAGGGACGTTGCTCATCAGCGCGCGCAGTTCTCGAATCATATCCTGATGCTTGTAGAAAAACTTTTCCGCGCCCTGTGCGGTGACGGCTTCGATGCGTCGCACGCCCGCGGCAATCGAACTCTCCTCTACAATATACAACGAGCCGATCATTCCGGAAGAAGGTATATGCGTGCCGCCGCAGAACTCGACGGATGTGCCGAACTTCACCACGCGCACCTCTTCGCCGTATTTTTCGCCGAACAGCGCCGTTGCTCCCATCTCCCGCGCACGGGCAATCGGCACCGCGCGATATTCTTCGAGCGGGATATTTGCGCGTATACGTGCGTTGACCAGTCTTTCTACCTTGCGGATTTCTTCGGACGTGAGTTTTTGGAAATGCGAGAAGTCGAACCGCAGCGATTCGGGCGAGACGTAGGAGCCTTTCTGCTCGACGTGCGTCCCCAGCGTTTCGCGCAATGCCTCGTGCAGCAGGTGCGTGCCCGAATGGTTACATTCGCAACGGATGCGTCTATCCCTGTCCACCGTTACCGTGAACGGGGCGGTTACGTCTGCGGGCAAAGCTGCGACCAGATGCACGGGCAAACTGTTTTCGCGTTTCGTATCGAGGATGGGGATATTTTCCGTTTCGGAAACAAGCCTGCCGCTGTCGCCGACCTGACCGCCCATCTCGGCGTAGCACGGTGTTTTGGACAGCACGAGTTGATACAGTTCCTTGTTCTTTTGCTTGATTTTGCGATAACGCAGAATTGCAGCGTCACATTCGAAAAAGTCGTACCCGACAAACTTCGTTTCGCCGTTTTGCAGCACAACCCAGTCGTCCGTTTCAATTGCGGCGGCATTCCGCGCGCGGTCTTTCTGCTTTTGCATCTCAACGTGAAACGATTCGATATCCGCCTCCATGTCATTTTCGCGGAGGATCAGTTCCGTCAAGTCGAGCGGGAACCCATAAGTGTCATACAGCATAAACGCATCCGTTCCCCCCAATACTTTTCTGTTTGAAGCCTTCGCCTCGTCCATCTTTTTTTCCAGCAGGCGGATGCCGGTTTCGAGCGTATGCAGGAACGAATCCTCTTCTTCTTTCATCACCTTGCCGACGAGTTCCTGTTGAGCCGCGAGTTCGGGATAGGCATCGCCCATTACCTGTATCAGTGTGGGCAGGAGTTTGTACATGAACGCTTCCCTGCGTTCGAGGAACGTATAGCCGTAACGGACGGCGCGGCGAAGTATGCGGCGGATGACGTAGCCTGCCTTTGCATTGGACGGAAGCTGCCCGTCGGTGATGGAGAATGCTATCGTGCGGATATGGTCGGCCACCACGCGCATGGCGACGTCTTTCTGTTTGTCGGCGCCGTAGACAAACCCCGTCATCCGTGCAATCGCCTGAATAATCGGCTGGAAAATGTCCGTATCGTAGTTGGAAGTCTTTCCCTGCAATGCCATGCAAAGGCGTTCGAATCCCATCCCCGTGTCAATCACGCGGGCGGGCAGGTTGTCGAGCGAACCGTCGGCTTTGCGGTTATATTGCATGAATACGAGATTCCATATTTCAATCACTTGCGGGTGGTTTTTATTCACCAGTTCATGCCCCGGCACGGCGGCGCGTTCGGCTTCGGAGCGGATGTCGATATGCACTTCGGAACACGGTCCGCATGGCCCTGTGTCGCCCATTTCCCAGAAGTTGTCGTGCCTGTTTCCCTGAAGGATATGGGTTTCCGGAAGGATTTGCGCCCAGTAGCCGGCTGCCTCGTCGTCGCGTGTAAGATTTTCGGACGGACTTCCTTCGAAAACGGTAGCATAAAGACGGTCGGGATTCAGTCCCAGCACGTCTACCAGATATTCCCATGCCCAGTTGATGGCCTCCTTCTTGAAATAATCGCCGAACGACCAGTTTCCGAGCATTTCGAACATGGTATGATGATACGTATCATGTCCCACCTCTTCGAGGTCGTTGTGCTTCCCGCTTACGCGCAGGCATTTTTGCGAATCTGCCACGCGCGGATATGTCACGGGAACATTTCCTAAAATAATGTCTTTAAACTGGTTCATCCCTGCGTTCGTAAACATCAGCGTAGGGTCGCCTTTTATAACCATCGGCGCCGACGGCACTATTTTATGCGCCTTGGACGCAAAAAACGATTTGAATGATTCTCGAATTTCTCTCGATGTTAACATAGTTTATAGTTATGATTGTGCAAAATGTTTTGCAAAAGTAGAGCAAATAATTATATTTGCAATCTTTTTTGGATATTGTTATAATGGGACTACTAAAATCGCGGAAAATTTATTATTGTTACAATCCGAACACGTTGACATACGAACGGGTATATCCTTCGGCGAGGAGACGTATTTTTGCCGTGCTGCAGCACCTTGCTTCGGGTATTTTTATCGGAGGAGGATTGTTTTTTGTCTTTTCAAACATGTTTTCTTCGCCCGTGGAATCAATGCTGAGGAAGGAAAACGGTCTTTTGCAGACGCAGTACAACGTGCTTTCGCGCCAATTAGACAATGCTTTTGAAGTGTTGGAAGATATACAGCAGAGAGACGAAAAGTTGTATCGCGCCATTTTCCAAACAAGGGCGATTCCCGAATCCGTACGCAAATCGGGATTCGGCGGTACAAACCGGTACGAATACCTCACGGGAATGTCCAATTCGGAACTGGTGATAGAAACGACGAAAAAGATGGACATATTAAAGAAGCAGATGTATGTCCAGACCAATTCGCTTGACGAACTGATCGAGATAGGTAAAAACCTTGAAGAGCGCAACCGCTGCATCCCGGCCATTCAGCCCGTTTCGAACAAGGACTTGAAGCATACGGCTTCGGGATACGGTATGCGCATCGACCCGATTTATCATACGAAGCGTTTCCATACGGGGATGGATTTCTCTGCGCCCACCGGAACGGATATTTATGCCACCGGCGACGGAGTGGTCATATTCTCCGGATGGCGGCAGGGATACGGTAACTGCATCATCGTCGACCACGGGTTTGACTTCAAGACGCTCTACGGACATCAGGAGCGGAATCTGGTACGCATGGGGCAACGTGTCAAACGCGGCGAAGTCATCGGGTATGTAGGAAATACAGGGCGCTCGACAGGCCCTCACCTGCACTATGAAGTACTTGTCCGCGACAGGCACGACAACCCCGCCAAATACTACTTCAAAGACCTCTCGCCCGAAGAATACGACCAGATGCTCCGGATTGCGGAAAACCACGGTCAGGTAATGGACTAACGAACAAACCGTCATGCCGCTGAAAAATACAACAGACCTGAAACACCGTTTTTCGATAAAGGAAGTAGCCCGACAGTTCGAGGTGAACGAATCGACATTGCGCTACTGGGAAACGGTATTTAAAGACGAAATATCGCTCTCCCGGAAAGCGCCTAACGGCGCCCGCTACTACACGGAAGAAGAAATCGGAAATGTACGCCTGATTCACCATCTGGTAAAAGAGCGCGGCATGACACTCGACGGCGCACGCCGCAAACTCAAAGAGAACCGGGAAACAACCGTCAACCACGAAGCCGTTTCCGCCCGGCTGGAGAAAGTGCGGCGCGAACTGCTCCTGCTGGCCGGGGCGCTGAAAGACATTGAGCGCGCAGGCACGAAAGGCACAGGCCACGCCCCACGGCAGAAAGCCTGATAACAGGCAACCCACATCAACAACCCTTTATTTATTTCATCCATAAGACAACTATATTTCTATTTGCGACATGCCCTGCGGTGGGAAACAGGTAATGTGATAAAGATTATTTCTTTGACATCAGGCCTGGCTGTGGCGCTGGTACTTTTTTCAAAAGTAGCTTTCGAGATGAGTTACGACAAGTTTTATCCGGATGCGGACAGGCTGTATCGTATTCAACGCAAGATTTATAATCTTAAAGAGGACAAAGTCGGGTATGACGGCCCTAAAATAAATGCGCCGCTTCCGAATGCCCTGAAAACCGAATTGTCGGAAATAGAGGCAAGCACGGTTATTTTCATCTCGCCGGCAGAAGACTTTTTTCAGATTGAAGATAAAATATTCGGCGAAAAGGTAGTTACTGCGGATACGGGGTTCTTCGACCTGTTTGGAATTGCGCTGATAGAAGGGGATAAAAGGAAGCTGGACGTAGACGCAAATGTATTCTTATCGCAGTCTGCGGCGTACCGCTTCTTCGGCACGACAAGCCCGGTGGGTAAAACGATACTGAAAGGCTCGGCTCCGTTGACGGTTGCCGGAGTGTTTGAAGACTTGCCGGCGAACAGTCATTTGAGTTTTCACGTGCTGACGTCGCTTCCGGCAAGCCGTATGCCGGGATGGAATCAGGCCGATGCGTTTATGGGATACGTAAAGCTGGCTCCCGGCGTGGCGGCCGAAGAGGTGGAGGCCAAAATACCGGACATATTGCCCCTGTACTACGACGTGAAAGGCAAAGCCGAAAGAGGCGACAGGGATGAATATTTCCTCAACCCCGTCGCCACACTGCACACCGGCGAAACTGCCGTGAAAAGAGTGATTCTAACCCTGAGCATATTCGCCTTTTCACTCTTATTCATCGCCGCAATGAACTACGTACTGATTTCCATCTCTTCCCTGGCAAGGCGGGCTATATCCGTAAGCATACACAAATGCAACGGCGCGTCGGGCAGAGACATATTCGGCATGTTACTGTCCGAAACCGCCGCCTTCGTGTGCCTCGCACTGTTATTTGCCGCCGTGCTGATTCTTGCGTTCCGGCAATCCGTCGAGGCCATCATACAAACGCCGCTGTCTGCCGTTTTCTCTTTCGCCAATCTATGGGCTGCTCCGGTTGTGATTATCTGCCTGATGCTGTTCGCCGGTATCATTCCCGCATATATCTTTTCTTCCGTGCCGGTTACGCATTTAATACAGTCCTATTCTACCAACAAGAGGGTTTGGAAGCACACACTGCTGTTCGTACAGTTTGCGACGATTTCATTCATCTTCGCCTTGCTGGTCATTATTATCAAGCAATACAACCTGCTTGTCAATCACGATCCGGGATATACGGTGGAAAACATGGTGTACTCCGACAATACGCGATACGTTTAGGCCGAACAGCTGGGGCTGCTGAAGAACGAACTTAAACAGATGCCCTCCGTCGCGCAGGCTTCGGTAACTACCAATCTGCCGCTTGACCTGATGACGGGATTTATGGTGTACGACCGGAACAACGAGAATCCCCTCTTTTCGTCGCGCAGCATGGCCGCAGACAGGGACTTCATCGAGACGTTGCAGATAGAACTGCTGTCCGGAGCCAACTTTCAGGAGAGCAAACTGAATTATTCCGAGGCGATCGTGAACGAAAAGTTCGCCGACATGATGGGCTACGCCGGTTCGCCGGTCGGACAAACCTTCATTACGAGAATAGACAACGCCGTTTCGGTGAAGATAATCGGCGTAGTAAAAGACTTCCAAATTTCCACGCTCTACCAGCAGGAATCGGAAGTATTGAAAGACGTGCTTCCCTTAATCATCTTCCCCAGAGAAGAGGCGCAGGCGGACTGGTGGTTCCCCGCCGGCAGGGTAATCGCCCGGCTGCACCGTGCGGACGAAGCCACGCTGGAGGAACTGAACCGTAAAATCAAAAGCCTGACCCGTAAAGACAATGCCTGCTTCACCGTCTATCATTCAAAAATAGAGCAAACCTACAGCGACACGTTAGTATATAAACGCGCCGTCGAAACGTCGTCCCTCGTGCTGTTCTTCATCGTACTGTCCGGCCTGTTCGGCTTCATTCAGGACGAAATATCCCGTCGCAGCAAAGAAGTAGCCATACGTAAAGTATACGGCGCCACGCTGAAGCACATCCTGTCTCTCTTTTTAAAAGACACAGTCCTGATTTCCATCCCCGCCATCCTCCTCGGCTTCGTCGTCTCATACATTACAGCCTCCGGATGGCTTCGCCAGTTCTCGGTAAGAATCGTGTTGGATTCCCTCACCTTCATCTCCGTCGGCGCCTTCATCCTCTGCGGAAATATCGCCTGCATCGCCGCGCTCACGTGGCAAACGATGATCAAAAAACCCGCCTGCAGGCCACTCTGATTAGTTCAGCATCATGAACTAACTTAGTTCAGCATCATGAACTCGCTTAGTTCAGTACCATGAACTAACTTAGTTCAGCCTCATGAACTAACTTAGTTCAGTCGACCGAACTCGATTGAAGCAGCGCCCCACTCCTGATTAGAGTGGTCGACCACTCCAATCGAGGCGCCGGTTCGGCGCAGGCAATCACGCTGCGGGCATCCCGTAAAACCGTGTTATAATTCACACACATGTCATTCCTTCGTAACGCAACCGTAATTTGCGGGCGATACTTTTGCGGCCGTAAAAACGTAGCTGCGGTAAATCATTTTATCAATCCGAATTTTTAATGTAACAACCATATGAAGAAAAGATCGAACCAGACAAAGAAGAAGGCGTGTTTCCGCCTTGTTTCAAAAACGCCGTCATTGATGCGCATTGCATTGCTGCTAATCTGCGTATGCTTTCATGCACGGGCGGAAGTAACGAATGTACGGCACAGGCGCATTTCGCCGGACATGCTGAATGTGGCGGACGGGAATGCACTTAATCGCAAGGTAGAAGAAAGACAGATTATCCTCAGCCGGAAGAGTTGGGTATCGCCGGCAACCGGCGGGCAAAACACTGTCCGTGTAACCGGCACGGTGACCGACACGGGCGGTGAACCCATCGCCGGTGCAAACATCCTCGAAAAGGGTACAACCAACGGTACGGTGACGGACGTGGACGGTAAGTTTTCGCTGAACACGGAAGAGCGCGCCGTGCTGCTGGTATCTTTCATCGGATACGTGACGCAGGAAGTCCGAGTATCCGCCATGGGGGGGGGCAAAACGCTTGACATCAAGCTTGTAGAAGATGCGCAGGCGTTGAGCGAAGTAGTCGTAGTGGGCTACGGCGTGCAGAAGAAGGTAAACCTGACGGGCGCCGTGGCACAGGTTACGGCGGCAGAGCTGGAGAACCGTTCGGTATCGAATGCCTCGCAAATCCTGCAGGGCACAATGCCGAACGTGAATATTACATTTGCTACGGGCGGCGAACCCGGTGCGAGCGGAGACATCAACGTGCGCGGAATCGCGTCGATTAACGGAGGCGACCCCCTTGTATTGATCGACGGCGTCCCCGGCGACATTAACCGTATAAATCCGCGCGACATTGAGTCGGTTTCGGTATTGAAAGACGCCGCGGCGTCGGCAGTCTACGGGGCGCGGGGCGCTTTCGGCGTTATCCTCGTAACGACCAAGCACGCACAAACCGGCAAAATGAACATCTCTTACGGCGCTTTCTTTGCCACATCATCTCCGACCGTAAGTACCGATTTCCTCACGACGGGATACGACCATGTGATGCTGAACGACGAAGCCTTCCGACGGGCAACCGGCAATACTTATACCCGCTATTCGGAAGAAGATTATGCCGAACTGGAAGCGCGCCGTTACGACAGGACGGAGAATCCGGCACGCCCCTGGGTTGTCGTAAAGAACGTGAACGGACGGGACATTTACAATTACTACGGCAACTACGACTGGTGGAACACCGTATTCAACGAACGACAGCCCTCCCAATCGCACAGCCTGAGCCTGTCCGGCGGTACGGAGAAACTGAACTTCCTGCTTTCCGGCAACTTTTATACGAAAGAGGGCATTATGAAAGTCAATACGGATAAATTCAGCTCCTACAATTTCCGCGCTAAAATCAATGCGCAAATATTCCCCTTCCTGAAAGTGACAAGCAACACGGCATACTACGATAAGACGTATGATTATTACGGAAGAGAAGGGGGCGGCAACCCGAATTTCGTATACGTCACCGTACATGCACTGCCGGCATATGCACCCGTAAATCCGGACGGAACGCCTACCTACAACACGTTGAAGAATAATTATTCCATAGGCGACGGGCTGTTTGCCCTGCTGCTGGGGGGCAATTCGAAAGGAGCAAAGGGGATACACGAATTTACTACTACGACGGGCATTGAGGCCGATATTGCACCCGACATCAAACTGAATGCGGATTACACTTATAACGTGTACATTGCCGACAACTGGTATCGTACTACTGTGGCCAAATACTCCATCGAACCGGGCAAACTGGAGGATGTGCCTAACTACAATACCGACCAGCTGAAGAAAGAATTGTGGTTCGACCCGATGCATGTATTTAATGTATATGCCAATTACAATCACACATTCGGCAAACACGCCGTCGGTGCGACCGCAGGGATTAACTTTGAGAACAAGCAGCACGCACGCATGTTCGCCTCGCGCAAGAACCTTATTTCGCAAACGTTGAACGATCTGTCGCTGGGGACGGGCGATATGACGGTCGAGGGGGGCGCTTACGACTATACCCTCTTCGGCGCCTTTTTCCGTGCAAACTACGATTACAATAACCGCTACCTGATAGAAGTGAATGGACGCTACGACGGTACGTCGCGCTTCCGGCAAGGGATGCGGTTCGGTTTCTTCCCGTCCGTATCGGCCGGGTGGCGCATCAGCGAAGAATCTTTTTTCGAAACGGCAAAAGAGGCCGTCGGCAACCTGAAGCTGCGCGCCTCGTACGGTTCGCTGGGTAATCAGGCGGTAAACAAGAGCAGCCCGAACTATTATCCCTATATCTCCACGATGGGCATGAGTTTGTCTACATGGCTGATTGACGGGCAAAAGACGCAGAACGTAAGCGCCCCCAACCCGATTACCGACGTGCTCACGTGGGAAAAGGCGACGACCGTCAACGGCGGCCTCGACATGAGCCTGTTCGGAGGCAGACTGAACGTATCGGCAGATGCATATGTGCGCAACACGGTGGACATGCTTGTTCCCGGCGAAACGCTTCCGGCCGTATTCGGCGCAAGCTCGCCTCAGCAGAACGCCGGCAACTTGCGGACGAAAGGATATGAACTGGTTGTCGGCTGGAAGGACGGAATCACGCTTGGAGGCAAACCGTTCGGCTACGGTATATCGGTTTCGCTGGGCGACGCAACGTCCGAAATCACGAAGTATAATAACCCGAACAAACTGTTGTCCAACCATTATGTCGGAAAGAAGTGGGGCGAAATATGGGGATACAGGCTCGACGGGTATTTTAAGACGGACGAAGAAGCCAACAACTGGACGATAGACCAGACGCTCGTGAATACGCAGATACAGCGCGCTCCGGGCGAATGGGGCAGACTGCGGGCGGGCGACCTGAAATTCGTAGACGTCAACGGCGACGGCGCAATTACGCCGGGAAAGCAAACGGCAGACGATCCGGGCGACATGGTCATCATCGGCAATTCGCAACCGCGATACAACTACGGCATCAACCTTAGCGCGAACTGGAACGGGCTGGACGTGTCGATCTTCATGCAGGGCATCGGCAGGCGCGACTGGTATCCCAGTTCCAATGCCGACAAGTTCTGGGGGCCGTATTCGCGTCCGTACTTTTCTTTCCTGCCCGTAAACTTCGAGCGCAAGATATGGTCGGAAGACAATCCCGACGCATACTTCCCCGTACTGCGCGGCTATACGGCATTAAATTCGGGAGGCTGCCTGAATTCTCCCAACGACAGGTATATACAGAACATCGGATACCTGCGGCTGAAGAACATCGTCGCAGGCTATGCGCTACCGGAGCGATGGATACGCAAGGCGGGCATACAGCGTTGCCGCCTCTACGTGAGCGGCGAAAACGTATTCGTATTGACTCCTTTCGAGACGGAGTACATCGACCCGGAACAACCGGTGGCCGACAGCAACGGACGAAGCTATCCGCTGGCCGGAACGATGTCCGTCGGACTTGACATTACTTTTTAATCCACATTTAAATACTTGAATCATGAACAAAAATATATGTATCTCCGTTACGATTATGTTACTGGCTGCGCTTGCGGGTTGCGATATGGAAAAGTATCCGCCGGACAAGATTTCGCCGAACACGTTCTTCAATACCGGTAACGACCTGAAACTGTACACCAATTCGTTTTACTCAGCCCTGCCGTCGGCGGAGGGTATTTATAACGAGGCTGCAGACAATGTGGTGAAGCAAAGCCTCGGCGACGAAATCCGGGGCATACGCATTGTGCCCACAAGCGGTGGGGGCTGGACGTGGACGACGCTGCGCAATATCAATTTCTACCTTATGAACTCGTCGAAATGCGAGGATGCCGCCGCAAGGGCGCGCTACGATGCCGTGGCGCACTTCTTCCGCGCCTACTTCTACTTCGACAAGGTGAAGCGGTTCGGCGACGTGCCGTGGTACGACGAAGTGGTCGGGGATACGGACGTCGAACGGTTACAGAAGCCCAGAGACCCGCGTACTGTGGTGGTGGACAATATACTTAAGGATATTAACAGCGCCATAGACAACCTGCCTGCCGACAGGCGCATAAACGAAGTCACCCGCTGGACGGCGCTTGCCCTCAAGGCGCGCATATGCCTGTATGAGGGTACGTTCCGAAAGTATCATACGGAGTTTAACCTGCCGGGCTACGAAGCGCTTCTCGACCAGGCTGCCGATGCCTGCGAGGAACTGATGACGAAGAGCGGATACGCCCTCTACGCCACCGGACATCCGGAGAGCGATTACCTCAATCTCTTTTCGTCGATAGACGCAAACCCGACGGAAGTGATTCTGGCAAAAGGATTCAGCGACGAGCTGCAGGTGTATCATAATCTGAATTATTACACGATGACCGCCTCCTACGGGCGTCCGGGACTTGAGAAGCGGCTGGTGAACAGCTATCTGATGAAAGACGGCACGCGGTTTACCGACCGTCCGGGCTACGAGACCATGTTCTTCACCGACGAGACGAAAGACCGCGACCCGCGCCTCGCGCAGACCATACGCACGCCGGGATATACGCGCATCGGAAACACGGAGCCGCTCGTGCAGGAGTTCGGCGCTACGGTGACGGGATACCAGCTCATCAAGTTCGTTTCCACCGAGAAGTACGATACTTACGAAAAGAGCATCACCGACATGCCCATATTCCGCTTTGCGGAAGTGCTGCTCAACTATGCGGAAGCAAAGGCGGAGAGAGGCGCGCTGACGCAAGGCGATGCCGACAAGTCCGTAAACCTCGTCCGCGCACGCGCCGGGATGCCCCCGCTCGTCGTGGACGATGCGCTTGCCGCGCCCGACCCTTATCTGCAAAAGCAGTATCCGCACGTGAGCGGCGCGGACAGAGGAGTCATTCTCGAAATCAGGCGCGAGCGGCGCATAGAACTCGTCATGGAATCGCTTCGCTACGACGACATGATGCGCTGGAAAGAGGGAGCCACCTTCATGGAGCAGTTCAGGGGAATGTACTTCCCCGGCACGGGCAATTACGACCTCGACGACGACGGCAACATCGACGTATGCCTCTACGACGGCGAAAGGCCTGTGGTGGAAGGACGTAAAGTGCAATACCTGAAGCTGAACGGCGACGTGACGCTCGAACACGCCGTGAGCGGTTGCATCGTAATCAACCCGCATATCGAGAAGAAGTGGGACGAAGACAAAGACTACCTCTACCCGATACCCATTCAGGAACGATTGTTGAACCCGAACCTGACGCAAAACAAAGGGTGGATCGACGGGATTTAATCCCCGCAATCCGCCCCTGAAAACCCGCCTGCAGGCCACTCTGATTAGTTCAGCATCATGAACTAACTTAGTTCAGCATCATGAACTCGCTTAGTTCAGTACCATGAACTAACTTAGTTCAGCATCATGAACTAACTTAGTTCAGTCGACTGCTCTAACTTGGAGCAGCCAACTGCTCCAATCGGGTTCGGTCCACCAAGCTCAATTGGAACGGACGGCAGTTTTTCCGCCGCGCGGGATGCGGTCGTCGACCGGATATGCTTACTTTTGTCGCGTACATTATATAATCATTTAATCTATGAAACGTTTATCTTTATTCATCATCTTTTTATTGACTTGCCGGGCGGCTGCGACGGGCGAGACCGTCGTGCCGCCGAGAGAGGCGAACGCCATCCGCATAATGAGTTATAATACGCATAACTTCGTGGGGACGGACGGCGTCAGGGATTACGACCGGATTGCGGACGTGATCAATGCCGTCGCGCCCGACGTGGTCGCCATACAGGAGGCCGACAGTGCGACGACGCGCAGCGACGGGGCGTATACGTTGCGCGAAGTGGCCGGGCGGACGCTCATGTTTGCTACCTACGCTCCGGCGATAGACTTTCAGGGGGGTCGCTACGGCGTGGGCATCCTTTCGCGCGAGCGGCCGCTGTCGGTACGGCGCATCCCGCTGCCCGGACGCGAAGAGAGCAGGGTGTTGCTTGTCGCCGAGTTCGGACGATACGTGCTGGCGTGCACGCATTTCTCACTGACGCCGGAAGACAGGCTGGCTTCGGTCGACGTCGTCAACCGCGCCGTGAGGGGCACGGACAAGCCGCTGTTTCTTGCCGGCGACATGAACTTCGTCCCCGGCTCGGCGCCGTTCAGGGCATTAAGCGCCTCGTTTACCGTGCTGAACGATACGGCGGCGCATACCAGCCCTGCCGACGCGCCGCGCCGCTGCATCGACTATGTCTTCGGATATAACAACGGGCGCCGGTACGCCGTGCTGCGGCGGCAGGTTGTGGACGAACCTGTGGCGTCCGACCACCGACCGCTCTTTGTCGACGTGCGTCCGGCGGCAGACCCGTCCGCCGTGTTCCGCACGAAGCCTTATCTCCAGAATCCGTTCGACGGCGGAATAAGCATCACGTGGTTCACCTCCGTCCCCGCGCACGGCTGGGTGGAATACGGCGCAGACCCGTCCATGCTCCGGAAGGCGGAAGACGTGGCGGACGGACAGGTGGTATGCAATACGACACGTCACAGGATACGGCTGACCGGCCTGCGCCCCGGCGCGACGTACTGCTACCGGGTATGCGCTCGCGAAATCACGCTCTACCGGGCGTACCGGAAGGAGTTCGGCGACACGGTGCGCTCCAACATCTACACCTTCCGGATACCCGATGCTGCGGACGACTTCACGGCGCTCGTGTTCAACGACCTCCACAAGCGGCAGGATGTGCTGGATCGGCTGCACGCGCAGGTCGAAGGCACGGACTACGACTTTACGATCTTCAACGGCGACTGTATCGACGATCCGGCGGACGAGGACGAGGCGATCGGCTTCCTCTCACGCATGAACGAGGCGGTGCGCGCCGAGACGCATCCGGTCGTCTTCCTGCGCGGCAACCATGAGATACGCAACGCCTACTCGCTGCGTATGCGCGAGCTGCTCGACTACGCAGGCAGCTCGACCTTCGGCGCGTTCAGCTGGGGAGATACGCGCTTCGTGCTGCTCGACTGCGGCGAAGACAAGCCGGACAGTACGTGGGTATATTACGGTCTGAACGATTTCGACGCGCTGCGTCGCGAGCAGGCCGACTTCCTGCGGGAAGAACTGTCGAGCAAAGCGTTTAAACGGGCAACCCGCCGGGCGCTTATCCACCACATCCCGCTGTACGGAATGGGCGACGGCGCCTACAACCCGTGCCTCGCCCTGTGGGGCGGGCTGCTGGCCGGGGCGCCGTTCGACATATGCCTCAACGGACATACGCACCGGCACGCATACCATCCCGCGGGGACGGCAGGCAACCGCTTTCCGGTGATGATCGGGGGAGGCAACCGCGTGGAAACCGCTACGGTCATGATCCTGCGGAAAAAGAAGAAAGCCTTGTCGCTAAAAGTAGTGCACGCGAATGGGGAGACGCTGCACGACCTGACGTTCTGACCGCCGCCGCCGACGGCTCAACGCTTCAGCCAGCCGTCGGCGGGGAAGCTTACGCCCAGCTGGCGGCGTATCTCGTCGAGAATCTCCATCGTAATCAGCGAATTTTCGAAGGAATTGATGCTCGACTCTTGCCTGCCCGACAGTATCAGGTCGATAAACTCGGCCACCTCGTAATAATACTCGTGGTGCGGCGTATCGGGCATGATGTGCTCCACCTCCCCGTTACGCCGTTTCAGCGTCGCCTTGCCGATGACGTTAATCCTGTCCAGCATGATGCTCCCGTCTTCGCCGTGAATCTCGGTCGGGAGATTCGAGTCGGCAATCTTGCCGTAAACCACCGTGGCGCACAGGCCTCCGTCGTAAGTAAAGACCACGTTAGCCTGCCCGTCCACCCCGCTGTACAGCTTGATGCCCGACGCATATATCTGCTTCGGCCGCCCGAACAGTACGACCATCGGGTAGATGGTGTATACGCCTATATCCATCGTGGCGCCGTTGCTCAACTCGGGATTGAAGGCATTCAACACCCTGCCCTCCTTCAGGCTGTCGTAGCGCGACGAATACTGACAGTAGCACGAAAAGTACTGCCTGACGACGCCTGTCGCCGCCAGCGCCTTCCGCACCGCGCGGAATCCGGGCGTCAGCACAGGCTTCATCGCCTCCATCAGCGTCACCCCGTACTTGTACGCCGTAGCGATCATCGTGCGCACCTCGCCCACGTTCGATGCAAATGCCTTTTCGCACAGCACATGCTTCCCCCTCCGCATACACGTGATGCTCTGCCACGCATGAGCCACGTTGGGCGAAGCAATATACACGGCGTCCACCAGCGGACATGCCGCCATCTCTTCGACCGACGTAAACGTGTGGGGAATACCGTGCGCGGCGGCAAACGCCTTTCCACGCTCTTTCGTGCGCGAACATACGGCTACCGCCTCGAAACGCGCGTCTTCCCGACCGCCCGCCAGCACATGCTCCGTGATAAAGCCGGTTCCTACTACTCCGAAACGTATCTTTTCCATACCTTAATCCTTATATTGCATTATAATCATATTAAATCCCGGCAAAAGTAAGACATTTCTCCCAAAACAAACGGCGACGCCGCGCTCAAAAAAAATCGCGCCGAAAGAAAAAGTTTGCATACCTCCTTAATAAATCACTATCTTTGTGCCTGATTCTGTTATGATACGGATAAATATGAACTCGGATAAAAGGGAAACACTAAGACGATCGCTGATTATTACGATAATCGTAATACTCGTGATACTCATCGGAGGAGCGGTATACTACATCCTCCGGCAGCAGCAGCGCATGTCCGACATGGAAGAACTGTTCGTCCTCGAAAAAGCTTCCCTGACGGACGAGTACGAAGAACTCTCCCTCCAGTACGAAGGCTACAAATTCAGCGCAGGCAACGACTCCCTCATCGCCTTGCTTACTACCGAACAGATGCGCGTACAGCGCCTGATGGAAGAACTGCGCACGGTGAAAACCACCAATGCCCGCCGCATCAACGAACTGAAAAAGGAACTCGAATCCCTCCGCAAAATCATGCGCGGATACGTAGTTCAGATAGATTCGCTCAACGCCGAAAACCAAAAGCTGAAAACAGAAAACCAGCAAGTCACACAACGGTATCGTCAGGCAAGCTCGGCAGCCGCGCAGCTCACCAAAGAAAAGGAAAGACTGACCGAGCGCGTCAGTCTGGCAAGCCGGCTGGATGCCGTCGGCATCAGAATCACCCCCCTGACCTCCAAAGGAAAAGCTGCAAAGAAAATCGACAAGACGGCACAACTCATGGTACAGTTCACCATCGCCAAAAACATTACTGCGCCCGTCGGCGAAAAAGACCTCTATGTCCGTATCATGAAACCCGACGACGACATCCTCCGCAAACCCAGCTCCGGCGCCTTCGCCTTCGAGAACAGGGAGATCGCATACTCCATGATGAAAACAATAGAATACGACGGCGAAGAAGCGCAGGTCGTCATGTACTGGGATGTGGAAGAATATCTTTCGCCCGGAACATATCGGGTCGACATCTTTGCGGACGGAAACATGATAGGACGGAAAACATTTACTTTAGCACAATAAACATTTTCTGCCGTGCCGAATGACTTTTACATGAACAAATATAATTTTTTACCGAAACAAACAATCAAAAACAGAATCGTATGCAAAACAGACGTGATTTTATCAAGCGAGCATCAATGTTGCTGGCAGGCGGAGTAGTGATGCCTCAACTGCTGTCTTCCTGCACCGAAGCAGCCCCTGCCAAGAATATCGGCCTTCAGCTGTACTCGCTGAGGGATATGGTGAAAGAATCCGGTATCCGGGCCGTACTGGAAACCGTAGCTAAAATGGGATACAAGAACCTCGAAACAGCCAGTTCGAGCAACAAAGAGATCTACGGACTGGCGCCCTCCGAGTTCAGGAAGATCGTAACCGACCTCGGAATGAAATGCACAAGCGCCCATCTCGGACAATCCTATACAAAGGAAACGGAAGGACAAGTGATGGCATGGTGGGACAAGGCCATCGAAACCTACAACGAAGCAGGCCTGAAATACATCGTGCAGCCGTCGATGCCCGTCAACAGCAAAACGACGACGGACGACCTGCAACTGTACTGCGACTATTTCAACTCGGTAGGCTACAAGACGGCAGCCGCCAGCATTGCATTCGGGTACCACAACCACGATTTCGAGTTCCGCAAAATCGGCGAACAGTTGATTTACGATTTCCTGCTGGACAACGTAAGCCCCAATCATGTGTTCTTTGAACTGGACGTATACTGGTGTAAAGCAGGCGGCGGCGACCCGGTTGCCTATCTGAAAAACCGTCCGGGACAGTTCAAGACCATACATATCAAGGACGAAAAGGAAATCGGCGCCAGCGGGAATATTGATTTCAAGCCTATCTTCGACCAGATGACCGCCAACAAAGTCAAAGACTGGTACGTCGAAGTAGAGCAGTACACGGACAACGACCCGGTCGCCAGCGTGCAGCAAAGTTTCGATTACCTGAACAAGGCCGAATACGTGAAGTAACAAAGGAGGATACTCCGGGAAATCGAGAGGTCGAAACCTTTACACCGCCTTGGTACCGTCCGGTATCAAGGCGGTTCTTTATTGGCTGCAACCGCGGTTGCGGCTTACTTTCACCGGAAGAAGCCGCGTAAGCCCTGTGCGGGAAGTCACAAAAGAAAAGTTGCTGCTTTCCATGCGGCAAGGCATGATAAAGCAGCAACTCGAAACAACGGGATTAAACGCGATTCGTTACTTCAGCAACTCCTCCAGTTTTGTCCTCAGCACATCGCTGTCAAGATTTTTGGCCACGATGACGCCGTCTTTATCAATCAGGAAGTTCGACGGTATGGCGCGTACGCCGTAGAGTGCGGCGGGGGCGCTGTGCCAGTATTTGAGGTCGGAAACATGCGTCCATGTAAGACCGTCATCCGCTATGCCTTTCAGCCATGCCTCTTTTGTTCTGTCCAGCGATACGGAAAAAATGTCGAATCCTTTGTCTTTATAGTCATTGTACAAAGACACCAGATGCGGATTTTCGCGGCGGCAGGGAGGACACCATGACGCCCAGAAATCCAGCAGCACATAACCGTTCCCCAATCGTGACGACAGCGACACGGGACTTCCCTCCGTATCGTCGGCAGTAAAATCGGGTGCAGGCTTACCGGGAGAGACGCTGAACAGCGTTTCCACCAGCGCTTCCAACGTTTTTACATACTGGGTATTCCACAGCGACGAGTCAAGCAACCGGATATTTGCCTGTATCTCTTCGGGAGAAAGCCTGTATGAAAAATTACGGTACAATACATACGTAGCAACCAGCGATTTGGGATGCGCCTTGATAAAATCCTCAATCACCACGTCTTCCTGCCGCAGATAATCTTTGTACAAATCCTGTTCGGCAGAACCCGTCACTTCCGAATGGCGATAGTTTTCCGAAGGATCCAAAACAACCTGCACAGGATTGGCATCAAGGAACATCATCAACTGGCCTTTCTGCGCATCTACCGTCAAACCATAAATTTCGGGCAGCGCGGCAACCGTCGAGAAATGAAAATTCCCGTCAATTACATCCGCCGAATCAATCGCAAAAAACAGTTTCTCTTCAAACTTTTGCAGATACACTTTTCCCGCCTCGGCGTTCACCACTTTCCCGTCAATCACTATACGGCTTTCCTTCTGATTTGTGCATGATAAGATGCAAATCAAAGCCGCAAATACAAAAAGCATTTTCTTTTTCATAATCATTTTCTGTTTTAATTGTTGATTAAGGCCTCAAAGATAAGCGTTAATTTACTACATGCTTATCATTTTCCCTGAAATATTAAATAGCGCTGCAAAAGTATGCTGCCATAACAACCGGATGCCGGCAAAAAAAACCGTTTTGAATTAACAAAAACGTGCATTGTCGACAACGACACGAACAACGTCAACATTATCGGCGACAACATCGACATTATCGGCGACAACGTCGACATTCTTC
>JAISNP010000083.1 GCA_031276175.1 Tannerella sp. | reverse complement strand
CGTCGGACGGCATCCCGTATTTTTTCTCGATCGTCAGGCAACGCGGGTCGGCAGGGTCAAAAAGCATTGCCGTACAGATGCAGTATCGGCGGTTTGTGCGTGCCAGCACGTCGTTGTTGATACATCCGCTGCATCCGCGCCAGAAGGCCTCGTCGTCCGTCAAGTCGCCGAAAGTCACCGGAAAGTATCCCAGTTCGGTATTCATTTTCATCACGGCGCTGCCCGAGGTCAGGCTGAACAGTTTCGCTTTCGGCCAGCGCAGCCGCGCAAGGTTGAACGCCGCATGTTTGATGCGTTTCGCCAGTCCGCGGTTGCGGAACTTTTCGGTCACGATCAGTCCCGACGTGGCGACAAACTGCTTGTTTCCCCACGATTCGATGTAGCTGAAGCCCGCAAACTCGTCGCCTGCGAGCGCAATGATGGCTTTGCCTTCCTTCATTTTTTGCGCCACATAGTCGTGCGTGCGGCGGGCTATCCCCGTGCCACGGACTTCCGCGGCCTTTTCGATGGTTTCCAGGATGGTGTCCACATATACTTCGTGGCTCTCGTCGGCAACCATCACGTCTATATCTGTTTTTTCTTTCATTTCGATTTGTATTCAAAAGCAATCATAAAAACTTGGCAGGCATCGCCCGGTTGATAAAAGGCGCAAGCGCCGCCGTTACCTGTTCGCGGCTGTAATGTTCGCGCGGGATGATCAGTATCGTATCGTCGCCGGCGATGGTGCCGAGGATTTCGTCCAGTGTATGTGCGTCTATATCGGATGCAATCCCCATTGCATATCCGGGGCGTGTTTTGACGACGGCGAGGCTTCCCGAAAACTCAATACGCAAAGGCTTGGAAACGACCGTTTCGCCTGCGGCGGATACCGTCTCGGGCAGTGTATATACGTAACTGCCGTTTGCGTCGTGCTTCTTGATGATTCTCAACTGTTTTATGTCGCGCGACAACGTAGCCTGAGTCACATCGAATCCTTTATTGTATAACGATTTGCTTAAATCGTCCTGACTGCGGATGATTTCGTTCCGCACAATATTGCAAATGACTTGCAACCGTCGTTCTTTCGTATTCATCTCCTGCATAAGTATTCAAAAACGCGGCAAATTTACGTCAATGTTTCGAATAAATATGCACCCATGCCTGTTTTTTTGCGCGAACATGTAATCTTTTTTGTATAAAGTTGATTGCAGGAGCGTTAATGATTTTACAGGAAAAAACTTTGATTACTTCAAAAATAAAGCATAGTTTTGCGGCGGTCCTGCCGAATTTGAATCGTGAAGATTCGGATGGGGATTGTATGATTTTAATATATAATGAAATAGAAATGAATAACTGGTTTGAATGTAAAGTGTCTTATGAGAAGGCGGACGACGGAGGAATGCCGAAGAAAGTCGTCGAGCCGTATTTGGTTGACGCCCTCTCTTTTACCGAAGCCGAAGCGCGAATCATAGAAGAACTTCGCCCGCAGGTATCGGGAGAGTTCATGGTAGTAGACATCAAGAGGGTGCGACTGCAGGAATTGTTTTTCAACCTGAACGGAGAGCATTATTACAAGGTGAAAGTCCTGATTGATTCGCTGGACGACGGTTCGGAAAAGAAGGCGACGGTGCAGATGCTGGCGCAGGCGTCGAACGTCAGGGAGGCGCTCGACGTGATAGATACGGGCATGAAAGGTTCGCTTGCCGGATACGAAGTTACATCGGTCACGGCGACGGCGCTTGTCGACATATTCCCGTTTTCGCCGGAAACCAAGGTGACGCGGGCTATCACGCCCGAACCGGCAGAGCAGGCATGAGCGTTGCCGGAAATCTGGCGCGTATCCGTTCGACGCTGCCCGACGGCGTTACGCTGGTTGCCGTGTCGAAATTTCATCCGCCGGAAATTATTCGCGAAGCCTACGATGCCGGACAGCGCATCTTCGGCGAAAACCGCGTGCAGGAACTGACGGCCAAGCAGCCGTTGCTCCCGCACGACGTCGAATGGCACTTTATCGGTACCCTGCAGACAAACAAGGTGAAATACATCGCGCCGTTCATCCACACGATTCAGAGCATCGACTCCGTGAATCTGCTGAAAGAGGTAGATCGGCAGGCAGGCAAACGGAAGCGGAAGATTCGCGTGCTGCTGGAAATCCATATCGCGGAAGAAACGTCCAAACACGGTTTTACGATGGACGAATGTCGCGTGCTCTTGGGCGACGGAACGTTTTCTGCCTTTCCGAACGTCCGCATTGCAGGGCTGATGGGTATGGCTACATTTACGGATGATACGGAGCAGGTCGGGCGCGAATTTCGGCGCCTGAACGCATTTTTCGAAGAAATAAAAAACGACCGTCCGCCGGGCGATGCTTTTACGGAATTGTCGATGGGCATGAGCGGCGATTACCCGATAGCCGTCGCCCACGGCAGTACGATGGTGCGGATCGGCTCCGCCGTCTTCGGCGAACGGCGGTACTGACTTTGCCCGTTTTTTAGAAGCACATGTAAAGCAAAACATAAAATGTATATCGAATATGATACCTCCATCGGCTGAAAGCCGCAATCTTTATTTATTCCTGC
>JAISNP010000034.1 GCA_031276175.1 Tannerella sp. | reverse complement strand
GGTTATTGCCGTAAATAACTTGGTTATTGCCGTAGATAACTTGGTTATTGCCGTAGATAACTCGTGTATTGCCGCAGGTAACCCGGTTATTGCCGACGGGAAGTCGATTATAGTCGACGGTAAGCCGATTATTGCACTACCGCGTTACCCTATTGTCGTTCCCCACGCGCCGTGGGCGCATCTTCCGCAGCCTGCCGGGGACACAGGCTGCGGCCATGTCGGGGCAACGGCCACGATTGTGCGTACAGAAAACGCCCCCGTCTGCGCATCGGCAGGCGGCGGCGTTGTTGCGGCGACGCGGAACGTATGTGAAATGTATATTTTAAATAGCTGTAAACAAGCGATTTGCCCCCCCCGTGAATTAACGTACATATACATTTGTTCACTGTCGGGGCGCAACAACCGTATGCCCGCATCCGCGAGGTGCGAGAGGAAGGAGAGGATATGTTTTAAATACGGCCACATGGTTGCGTCGTTGAGATGTTGTTGTTTATATTTTTGTGCGGCTGAAGGGACTCGAACCCCCACGCTGTGAAGCACCAGATCCTAAGTCTGGCGTGGCTACCAATTACACCACAGCCGCAAAAGTCGGGCAAATATACGTAAAATATGTGAGTGGGAAACTATAAACTGGGAGATATGAGTGATGAGATATGAGATATGAGTGATGAGATATGAGAGATGAGCGGCGCGAAGCAGTATCATACTCATCACTCATCACTCATATCTCATATCTCCCAGTTTATAGTTTCCCCACAACCGTCCCGATGCTTTCCCCGCATACCGCTTTTTTCAGATTGCCTGCGGTATCCATGTCGAAAACGATCAGGGGCAGGTTATTGTCGCGGCACATAGTGATGGCCGTCAGGTCCATTATTTTTAATCCTTTGGCATATACTTCGTCGAAGGTGATTTTGTCGAACTTTACGGCAGCGGGGTCTTTTTCGGGGTCGGCGGAGTAGATGCCGTCCACGCGCGTACCTTTGAGGATTACGTCGGCTTCGGTCTCGACGGCGCGGAGGCAGGCGGCGGTGTCGGTGGTAAAAAAGGGATTTCCCGTTCCGCCTGCGATGATGACGACGTGCTCCTGCCGCATCAGTTCCACGGCGCGCCATTTGTTGTAATATTCGCCTATCGGCTCCATGCGGACGGCGGTCAGTACGGTCGACTTCACGCCTTCGGCGGTCAGCGCCGAGTGAAGCGCCAGACTGTTGATGACGGTGGCCAGCATCCCCATCTGGTCTCCCCTGACGCGGTCGAAGCCTTTGTCCGTGCCGCTCAGTCCGCGGAAGATGTTGCCTCCGCCGACGACAATACCCGTCTGTACGCCCATTCCGGCAATTTCGCCGATCTGGACGGCGTATTCGTGCAGCCTCGTTTCGTCTATTCCGCAGCGTTTCGCGCCCGCAAGCGACTCGCCGCTTAATTTCAGCATAATGCGTTTGTATCTGTTCATAATCGTATGTTTTATTGCTGCAAATATATTGCGAAAGCTATAAATAAGCAACTTCTTTGAAAGCGTATCGCGCACGCGCGCCGTCTTTCCGCACAAGAATCAGGTGGCCGGAGGGTTCGATATGATGAATGTGCGCCTCGAAACGTCCGTGGCTGTCGCGATAGGCGAAATAGCCTTCGCGGCGGTAGAGGGACGATAAATATTCGCGGTGAATTTCGTCGGCAAGCGTTTCGGTTTCGAACTGTTGCCGCAGATGGTGGAAAATGCGGCGGAAGTCGTCCAGCATCCGCATCCTGTCGTATGTATGTCCGGTAATCTGCCGGAGGGAAACGGGAGAAGGCGCTGCGGAGAGAAAAGTCTCCTGGTTAATGTTCAGTCCTATGCCGATGACGGAGCGCGCGATCATATTTCCGGACAGGACGTTTTCGATCAGTATCCCGCATATTTTTTTGTCCTTCCAGTAGATGTCGTTCGGCCATTTGATGGTTATCTCTTGCGTATAACCTCCCAGCAGTCGGACGAGGCTTACCGAAGCCAGCTCGGCAATCAGGAAAGAGCGGCCGGCGCGCAGGTGTTGCGGGTATATGAGCAGGCTGAACGTAAGATTTTTGCCCGGCTCCGATTCCCATGAATTGCCGGTTTGTCCGCGCCCTGCCGTCTGGAAATCCGCGACGACGAGCGTTTCGTCCGCCTGCCTGCCCGCGCCGGCCAGCTGCTCCAGATAGAGGTTGGTCGATTCGCTCTCGCGCAGATATATTACTTCGGGCAATCTTTCCGCGCGCTCAGTCATATTGTTCCCTTATTTTCCGGGGCAGTTTGCGGATCACTTCGCGGTAGGAATGTGCGATCCATTGCTTTATTTCGTCGCCCGTCATGTCGCTTTCGAGGTAAATGGTGTTCCAGTGCTTTTTGTTGAAATGATAAGCCGGTTCGACGGCGGCGTAGCGTTTCCGCAATATCTCGGCCTGCTCCGGGTCGCATTTCACGGCCACGGAAGGCGGGTCGGAATTGTCTAACGACAGAAGCAGATACATCTTGTTTTCGACTTTGAACACGAGCGATACGTCGTCGAACGGAAACGATTCGGTCGTATTCTTCAAACTCAGGCAGAAAAACCTTACATCTTCTACATTCATACGCAAAAATCAGTTTACGGGAGCGAAAAAGGCGTCTTCGATATGACATTCCACCGTATAGGCGTCTTTGTCCCTGACGAGGCATATCACGTCGAAACGGACAGGCATATCCGTTTTATACCGATACAGGTAGGCTTCCGCCGCACATGCAATGCGTTTGATTTTTTGCCGTCCTATGGACTGTTCGGGCGCCACGAGATAGTCGACCGAGCGTGTTTTCACTTCCACGACGACGAGGTCTTTTCCGTCCGTGGCTACAATATCCAGTTCGTAACGCAGAAAACGCCAGTTGGTATGCAAAATCTTGTATCCGCATGTTTTCAGGTAGCTGCATGCCGTTTCTTCGCCTGTCTTTCCCGTAATATCACGTTCGTTCATTTCAATATAATTTGCAACAAATATAGGGTTTTTTGCGCAAGCCTCGGATGTAATAAAATAATGTTTTATATTTGTCCGCAAAATTTCCGAATGAAGAAACAACAGAAGACAATTCCCAAGGTAAAAAGCACACGTATACACCGCGTGAGTTTTTTGATGAACGACGAAGAATATCAGGCGGTAAAACGGCACTTGTCCAAATACAGGATTACGAACAAATCGAACTGGTGCCGCCGTATCATTCTTTCGCATATAATAAGGGTAATGGAAAACGATTATCCGACACTGTTTAACGAAAACGAAATGAGACGCTGACAAAGATATGCTTCCTTTCACAGACGAATATTACATGAGACAGTCGCTTGCCGAAGCGCGTGCGGCGGCAGCCGAAGGCGAAGTGCCCGTCGGCGCGGTGATGGTATGCAACGACCGGATCATCGCGCGCGCCCACAATCAGACCGAACGGCTGAACGACCCCACGGCACATGCCGAGATGCTGGTCGTCACGGCGGCAGCCGGCGTCATGGGCGCAAAATATCTTGCCGACTGCACGCTGTACGTGACGGTCGAGCCGTGCGTCATGTGCGCCGGGGCTATCGCCTGGGCGCAAATCGGCACGCTCGTTTACGGCGCATCGGACGAGAAAAAAGGCTTCAGGCGATATGCGCCCGGCGCCTTGCATCCCAAAACCGTCGTCAGGGCGGGCATCCTCGAAAACGAATGTGCCGAAGAAATGAGGACTTTTTTCCGGAACAGGCGACAGTAAAATATTTTTAATCCATATATACACAATGAAAACGAAAAGTACGCTTTATGTCCTGATGGCCGCCGTCGTCCTGACGGCGTCATGCAGCCGGAAAAGCACGACGGCGCTTGAACCGGTCGACTATGTCAATCCGTACATCGGGAACATCAGCCATATGCTGGTGCCTGCGTATCCTACGGTATGCCTCCCGAACAGCATGATGCGCATTTTCCCCCTCCGCACGGATTTTACGGGAAACCGTTTGCACGGGTTGCCCCTGATTGTGACGCGCCACCGCAGCGCTTCGTCCCTTAATTTCATGCCGTACACGCGCGCCGGCAGCGAACCGCTCGCGCCGCCGGCAACCATGTCGCTCGGTTACGACTGCGAGAAACTGACGCCGTACCGCTACGGCGTGTATCTCGACGAGACGGATATCGGCGTCGATTACGCGCCGTCGCATCAAAGCGCCGTCTATATCCTGACGTTCCCTCCGGAAAACGCGCCCTGCCTGATTTTCGGAAGCAACCGCGGAGAACTGAAAGCGGAAGGGCGCGTCGTCAGCGGATTCCAGCCCGTCGGGAAGGATACGAAAGTCTACTTCCATGCCGAGACGGACGTGATGCCCGTACAGACGCTCGCCACGTCGGGCGATACGCTCGTGCTGTCCTATCCCGCAGGGACGACGAGGCTGGGGCTTCGATACGGCGTCTCGTTCATCGACGCGGAGCAGGCAAAGAAAAACCTCGCACGCGAAATAGCCGGATACGACATCGAAGCGGTGGCTTCCGAAGGGCGCCGGATATGGAACGACGCGCTCGGGAAAATCCGCATCGAAGGCGGTACGGACAATGAGAAAACAGTCTTCTATACATCCCTCTACCGCGTGTACGAACGCCCCGTCATACTCAGCGAAGACGGCCGGTATTACAGCGGTTTCGACCACAGGGTGCACGACGACGGAGGCCGCCCGTTCTATACCGACGACTGGATTTGGGATACTTACCGCGCGGCGCACCCGCTTCGCCTCCTGATAGACGGCAAGGCGGAAAGCGACATCATACGTTCGTACATATTGATGGCGGAACAGTCGGAAAACAACTGGATGCCTACCTTTCCCGGCGTGTCGGGCGATTCGCGCGGCATGAACTCCAATCACGGCGCGGCAATGGTGGCCGACGCCTGCGCCAAAGGATTGCAGGGATTCGACAGGGAAAAGGCTTACGAGGCTTGCAGGGCGTCCGTCGAAGCGCGTTCGCTTATCCCCTGGTCGGACATCCCGGCCGGAGAACTGGATGAATTTTACAGGAAGCACGGATATTTTCCCGCATTACAACCCGGCGAAGCGGAGCGCGTCCGCGGCGTACATCCGTGGGAGAAACGCCAGCCTATCGCCGTCACGCTCGGCACATCGTACGACCACTGGTGCCTCTCGCAGATTGCAAAGGCGCTGGGGAAAGACGAAGATGCGGCACGCTTCCTCCGCAGCTCGTATAATTTCCGCAACGTGTTCAACCCCGCGACGGGCTTTTTCCATCCCAAAGACCGGGACGGAAACTTCATCCCCGGCATCGACTACCGCATATCGGGCGGGCCGGGCGCACGCGATTATTACGACGAAAACAACGGATATGTTTACCGCTGGGACGTGCAGCATAACATCGCCGACCTGATTGCGCTGATCGGCGGCAACGAGGCTTTCACGGATGCGCTCGAAGACATGTACGACACGCCCTACGGTATGCCGCGATGGGAGTTTTACAACATCCTGCCCGATCATACGGGAAACGTCGGCATGTTTTCGATGGCAAACGAACCGTCGTTGCATATCCCCTATCTTTATAACTACGCCGGTCAGCCGTGGCGCACGCAGAAGCGCATCCGCAACCTGCTCGGACAATGGTTCAGGAATGACCTGATGGGTATCCCCGGCGACGAGGACGGAGGAGGGATGTCGGCTTTCGTCGTTTTCAGCATGATGGGATTTTATCCCGTGACGCCCGGTTCGCCGACCTACAATATCGGCAGCCCGGTGTTCGGCCGCGTTCGGATAGATTCGGGCAACGGCGCCTGTTTCGAAATCGAAGCCGTCAATGCTTCTGCCGACAATAAATATATCCTGTCCGCCACGCTCAACGGCAAACCGTGGAACAAACCCTGGTTCGGTCACGACGACATCCGCGCCGGAGGCAAACTGACGCTCATCATGGGCGACAAACCGAACAGGACGTGGGGGATTGCCGAGCCGCCGCCTTCGGCGGAGAAGATAGCGGATTAACGCGACGATTTTTAGAATACGCAGGTGTGGATCTCCGCGTTTCTTTCATAAAACCTCACATTCCGTTCGTTAAATCCATGATATTTACTGAAGTTTCCTACCTTTTATAAAAGGTGGGAAACTTCAGTTATGAACTTGCGTAACATGAGTAAATGAAATAAATGCTTTATCGGATTTCCCCAAGAGGCAAGTTGTATATTACCTGTCGCAAGTAAGCCGGGTAAACGGATTTTTCGTACCTCGGATCCACGTTAACGGAACTCCGCACGGAGAATATGCGAAGTCTATCCCTTCTTACATGGAGCAGTTCTCAATTATACTGCGCGAAATATGAATGCACTGACAACCGGATTGCATATCCATTCGGAAGAGCCACGATTTTGTTTGAAGAATCTTCCAAAAAAGTAACGAAGTCAGGAAAAAAGAACGGAATCACATGATTTTCAGGCTATACAAAAACAATCCCGAAATGTTGCAATCCTGTACCTTGCTTCAAAAAGCTGTAAAGAGAACGTTTAATCCTTAACTTAGAATAAAAAATTGTAATTATTAAGACATTAAACGTGCAATATTTGCTTATTTAAAATAAGAAACGTAGTTTTGCGGTCGATAAGATAAAATGTATAATTTAAAGCAACAGAACATGTACAAGTCTCCATTTTTCTCGCATACAAGTATTGTTTCGACCCTCCGTTCGGTGGGTTACGGCACGATATTTGCAGAGAGAGAGAGAGAGAGAGAGAGAGAGAGAGAGAGATGCGCAGGCGTATATACTAATATAACACGTGCGCGCGATAATAAATATTTTCTTTTAAACAGACAAGAAAGACAATCTTTTTTTGAAGGGATAACCGCCGCTTTAAAGGCAAATCCGATACAACTTTCGGGCAAAACGCTTGCTCGAAAGTCTTTTTTATTATATTTTCCGAGAAATGTTTTATCCTTTAAATCAATCCGATTATGGCTGTAAAGTATGTATTAGTCAAGAAAGGGAATCCGCTTAAGCCGGGTAGCCCGAAAAAATTGTATGCGAACACAAAGAGTACCGGAGTAGTTTCTCTGAAAGTCCTGGGTAAAGAGATCACGCAGCGCTGTACGGTTAATCATGCCGACACGCTGGCTGTCCTTGAAGCCCTGACGCAAGTACTGACCTCTAATCTGGGCGCAGGGAGAATCGTGCGTTTCGGCGATTTCGGCTCGTTCCAGATTGGTGTCGGCAGTGCAGGCGCAGACACGGAGGAAAAATTCGACGCCTCTTTGATCAGATCGAAGAAGGTCATTTTCCGTCCGGGTATAGACCTGAAGGAAATGCTGAACAATCTGGTGTTCGAAAAGCAGTAAGTACGAGTTGAAAAAAAGGTAAGGGGCTTTTTATCAAAACCTCCTTACCTTTTTGCAAAAAGATCGGGACGTTTTTAAGCATCCGAAAAACAATGTTTTCCAAAAATAAAAAATCATGTTTTATGTACGTATAAACAGAATAAAAGTATTCAACAACCGCGAGGGATTCCTGGGGTTGTTCAACCGCGCCGAGATGCATGTGTACGGTTATGTAGCCGCATTGCCTGCCGGCGCGGCGGAGTATGCCGGGGCAGGACATGTGTGGAAACAGCCTTCCCTGTCCGACCTGTTAAACCTGCCCGACGAAGCGGCGCGCAAACAGTTTCTGCTGGACGCCACGCTGGCCGAAGCAGGCCGTTTCGCCCAAAGCGCACACCTCGAAATCGACGGGGTGAAAGACAATCAAAACCTGACGTTCGGCGAGGCGGGATTGGTAATCTACGCCGGAGCGCAAATCCCCGACGCGCTCGACATGCAGCTGTGGGTCATCGAATCGGACGAAGACATCCGCCGGTTTGCCGTCGATGCAGACAAGGTGCTCGACAGCGACGCTTTTAAAGGCCTGTTTGCCGCCGTAGAGACCGCACTGACCGTAGCTGCCCCGACGCTTTCGGGCGTGATTGCCGTCGGCGGGGTAGTTACCGCCCTGCTGCGCCAAAAGCTGCGCGCAAACAAAGACGACCTCGTCGGCTACTGGCAGGCCACGCTCAACCGTTCGGAGCATTACCCGCACGGCGCACGCGACCGGCAGGACGTGTACGACACGACGGGGAATATTCTGGTGGATTACATGCTCTTCGGGTTTGAAAACAGTATCTGAACCGTGATTCCATGAAACTGAAACTGCAAAGACGGTTTTCGGGCGAGGGTTACACGATCGGTTCCCTCTACGTCGACAACAAATATTTCTGCGACACGCTGGAAGACGCCGATCGCGGACTGACGCAGGCGATGCCTTTGGAAGAAATACGCCGAATAAAAGTAGCGCACGAAACGGCTATTCCGACGGGCGTGTACAAAGTCGTTGTCAACCTGTCGCCCGCCAAGCGGCGGATGTTGCCGCGACTGTCGGACGTGCCCGGCTTCAGCGGGATACTGATTCACCGCGGCAATACGAAACGGGACTCTTCGGGCTGCATCCTTGTGGGTGAGAATAAGGTCAAAGGTAAGGTCATCAACTCCACGCAGTACGAAAAGCGATTGGTCGAAATCCTGAACGAAGCGCAGGGACGGGGCGAGGAGATAAATATAGAAGTAAAGCATCAAAATAAATAAAGGCACAACCCGAAAAGCCTTAAAAGAGTAGGGAAAACAAATGAAATATATATTGAATATGGAAAATTATGTAAATGAAGATTACGGTTATAGAAAAAACTGGACAGTATTTGACCATTTGTATGCAAGTCCTTATGGTAGTAAGGCGATTCAGGCAAGATTGGAAGAACCTGATTTCTATCGCAATTATTTTGTAAAACTGGACAGTTTTAAAAAACTTCAAGAAGATATAGATCGATATATTGAAAACAGTAAAGAAGCTACGCCTTCGTTTATTTCCTTGTATGGATATGCAGGAACGGGGAAAACTACTTTTATGCATTGGTATCTGAAGAATCATCTTTCCGGGTATCATAAGATTGTTTTTAGTTTTATAGATGAAAAAAATTATAACGGTAATACGACAAACAGAGAAGGTATCCCTATTTTTGATGTTTATTTCCGGCGCATAATCTTGAAACTGTTTGATGCAGTCACTGTGGATGCAATGAAGAGTTTGATTTTTCAACTTCAATCTAATTTATGTCATTTGCCGGGTAGATTTTCCGATTCATTTATACGGCAAATTGCCGATCTACATGAGGCGATTTCTGATAACAACGTCAATAAATATATGAGCATTATTAATGAAACAATATATACCGATTTGCTTTTATTATTTTTACTTTTATATAACAGTATAACTCCTCAGATCATTGGGCCTTTATTAAAAGATTACTTTCATTATATTCCGGCTGAAAATGATACGAAATCGTTATTTATCGTATTTGATAACATCGACCACATGGAAATAGAACATACAAATCATACGTTCCCTAAAAGAGCCTTTGACGTGGTAACAGATTATCTTATGTTGACACGTAGCATAGTGAAAAAAGAAGAGTCAGATAATAATCTTCCCAAGATAAGATATATGTTTTGTTTGAGAGATGCAAATTTTGCCCTTGTAAACAGACAGATAGCTGAAATATCCGAAAATAAAAGCTTTCCATTTAAACCGAATCAACTGGAAAAAGTTATTAATAAACGAATAAAGATTAGTATCAAGAGCATAATTGATCGCGTTAGAGAGTATCTTCTTTCTTACTTTTTCGAAAAAGATGTTGAATACACAGAAGCGCATTTTTTGCCGTTATTCAATTTTGATTATAGAAAAATGATTCAATTCATTGAGAATTTTACTACAAATGGCTATGAGCAGATTATATTGCATTTAATACAATATGATGAACAGTATAAAGAGGATAGAGATAAATATAAAAAACATATACATAGAGTTAGAGGTTATATTTATTATTTCATAATTGGCCATCTGCGGAAAAATGATTATTTAAAAACCAATCTTCTTTTAGATGATACATTTATACCAGCAGAAGGACAATTAGAAAATGGGAAGATGAATGCAGGCAGAATACTGTTGACAATAATATACAATAAGTCGAGGTTTTATTATTTTGCTGACGATGACGAAACGGAATACAATATTCCTGTCCCATTGTATGATTTGTATGTAAGCTATAAGCAAATATTTACAAACGATGCGACAGGCGGATATTTTTTTAAATGTTTATCAAACTTATATTTGTGTCACACAGAAAATTACTGTCACTTAATTACTTTCAATAATAAAGAAGTATTTAAGTCAATAGAAAATAACTTTGAAACGGAATTGGAATGGCTGCGAGAAGCAAAACAAAATGAGAACTTTGCCCAAACTAAACTCAATAAGATTGAACTTATCCTTAATCCTTCGGGATATACATATTTGAATGAGATAATGAGGCATTATGAGTTTTTTTCCATAAAAGCAGGTAATAAAAAACCATTGTTTGCATGTATGAGTTTATCATGGGATAAAAAAAATAAAGAATTCGAACCTGAATTTATCACAAACATACGGAAAACTTACGTAGAAACAGAAAAGTGTGTCAATGAATTAAAAGCATTTATTGATAATTATAAAGGGGGAATAGAGAGGTTTGAAAGAAGCGATTATTGTTTTAAATTATGGAATGCAAATGAAAATAATTCGGCGGACAGTCAGCCCCGGTTGTACCTTATTAGAATAATTGACACCCATATTGAATATATTGACAGCTTGAGGCTTTATATATTGTCAACGGATATTTTAAAAGAAAAATATGAAGAGGTAATGCAAGGAAAGGAAGAAGAAGAGGGATCAAACGCCATAAAGCAGGTAAATGGCAAGTTAATAGAATATTTAGACAATTATATCAAGTTGTTGGTCGGTGTTGGTACGGCAAAGAAACTTATGGATTTTTTTAATGCAAACTTGACTGAAATCAGGCAGGATCCTTCTAAGTCAATCAACCAAAACAGGCCAAGATAAAAAATTACAATCAAATGTATGAGATTATAATAAAAGCGGTTGAAAGTATACCGGATTCGGGAAGAAAGCAGTCGTTGAAAACAGAAATGATGTCCTATTTTTTCGAATATGTATTGAGTGATAAAATTTCATTTTGCAACAAGTTTAGAAAGAAACACGAATTATATGAAATAGCAGACGACATTATACGATTACGGAGTAAAGTAGGCGAAAAGGACTTTAATGATTATATCGAAACTTTCTCATATTCATCATCGACAGTTAAGGAAAAAATAAAAGAATATAACAGTGAGTATAATTCTATACGCAGCTATGTATTGGGGAAAGATAGTGAAAACTACATTGAGGCAGCATTTCATCTTAAAGCGGCGGAAAAACGGATAAAAACGGATAAGCGAAGATATGCCGTTTCCCTTATAATACCTGTATTATCCATAATCGGCGGCATAATCGGAGCAATAATCGGAGCGGCTTTCGGAGAAGAAGGATTAAAGCAGGCCATATATTTTTTTATAGAATCATAGCCCGCTGTTACGCGATAGGGATGAATTAAAACCCTACACCCACACAACCCATATCTGCACCAGCACGAAAAAAACATCATTATAACCTGAGTTCGATATAATCCCACCAACAATTAGAAGCTGATCCGGTCTGTGCAGAGATACACGGCGTCTTTGCCCGAATTATTTCGAGTCAAACTTGATTCATGAAAAATGTATAACAGATTGATTAGTAGAATAGTTTCAATTGTCCGGTCGGCAGGGAACGTTCAAACTTTATGGACGGTTTTTTTCGAAGAACCTGTATGCAGCAATTGCTACGGTGAGCAGTGAAGACTGGTGACGGCCGTTTCTGCGGGCATCGCCGTCATTACGGTGCACACGGAATCGGGCAACCGCACGGCGACCTGCACGGCGACGGTGGACGCGCAGCGCGTGGTTGCCCGTCCGACGCCTCCTGCCGACGGTCGGGGAGTCATCGAAGTATTGCTGGACGTTCCCGTGAATGAACCGTTCTCGGTATCGTTCACGCTCACGCTGCCCGCCGGATTCAGCCTGAACCGGTCTGGCACGACGCTGGCGAGCGAACTGCTCGGCAGTCATCAACTGGCCGTTGCTCCTGCGGATGCAGGAAGCTGGCTGTTTGCAGTCACGCCTCAGACCTCGCTGCTCGGCGCCGGCGAAACAGTGTACCGGCAGGTAGTTCACATCGCATATACGCTGGACGGGACGGCGGCAGCCGGCGAGCATAAAGTGAAAATCAGCAATATAGACCTGACGCAGAGCAACAGCGGCGCGACGGTTCACCAGGATGAAATCAGCGTGACCGTCACTCTGACGGATGCGACCGGCGCGCAGCCCGTCGAGGCATCGGAGATTGTGTATTATAACGGTATCCTGACGGTGAACACCCCGCAGTCCGAACGGATAGAGGTCTATTCGGTCTCCGGACAGCGGCTTTACGTCGCGCGGAAAGAAGTCGGCAAAGCGACGTTCGACCTGAACGGCCTGCCTCTCAGCGTACTGATTGTGTACGGCGGTAGCGGCTGGGTGAAGAAAATAGTGAAATAAAAGTAATCATGTCGGGACGGGACTGTCCTGTTCCGACTGTTTTATGAACTGTAAACTATGAGTGATGAGTTTTAACGTCGGCAGGCGTAGCCGTACCGGCGGCAGAACCATAAAACAGACGGATTCACGCTTCTGCCGCTGGTATGAAGCTTAAATACGAAAATTAACCCGCTTCTGCCTGTCCGGAAAGTGAAGCGCCAAGTATGTTTTCTTACATCGAACTCAGGCTAAAAAAAGGCCGGTTCCGACGAATCGAAACCGGCCTCCGGTAATCAATAGACCTGTCGGTCAATCTTTCACTTCAGCTTTACAACCGGCGACCAGATGGCCTGTTCCGTGCCTTCGGTTTTTATTCCGACGCGTCCGTACAGGAATTTAGCGGTCGCCACATTGTTATTTCCGCTCAGGTCGCCCGACAGGCTGACGGAGCCTTCCGACAGTCCTTCGGTTATATCCTTGCGGAAGATGTTGTTCACTTCGTCGGCAAACTGCGTTTTGCTCAGCACCAGATACGCTTTCTCTATCTTCGCCGACGATACGACCCGGCTAACGGTAAACGAAGCGCTCAGGGTGTTGCCGGAGATGGAGATGTTTTCGCCGGAGACCGTAAAGTACGGCGTTACATTTACGTCCACGCTGGCCGCGCCGCGCAGTTCTACCTGTATCGTATCGCGCGCGTTGACCCAGGGGCCGTTGTTGTCGCGCGTGACCAGATAGTAGGTGCCGTCAAACAGTTTGGCAGTGAACGTGCCGTCCTGCGTAACATATACGCGAACCGGGTCGCTCTTTTGCCATCCCCGCTGATAGAGTTGCAACTGTACGGCTTCGCCTGTTCCGCGCACCTGTATCGGCGCCCCGTTGTAGACGAGCCTTCCCATCAACGTGGATTCCGGGGCGTCGTAGTTGTCTTTTCCGCACGAGGCCATCGCCAGAAGCAGTATCAGTGCGGAAGAAAATTTGAATATACTTTTACTTTTCATTGTCTAATCATTTAAATTATTGATACGGATTCCTTACCAGTTTCGGATTGTTGTTGATCCAGTCCAGGTTGAGGAAGTTGTAATAGTTCTTCATCTGGAAATAGCGCGCGTTGGGCGACATGAAGAGGAAATCTTCGACGAAAGCCCACTTGCCGTCGTTCGGATCGCCGGGCGCTACGACGCGGTAGGGCCAGAGGCGACGGTGCCGCGCCTGCGGATCGTTGTTGTCGCCGTTCCATACCTTGTCGGCCAGGCGCCAGCGTTTCAAATCCCAGTAGCGATGGTCTTCGAAGGCCAGCTCTACGCGATATTCATGCACAATCTGTTCGAACGAGACGGTCGTGAGCGGTTTCACGCCGGCGCGCGTGCGTACGACGTTGATAAACTCTGCGGCGCGTCCGTTATTCAATTCATACGACGCTTCGGCGGCAATGAGGTAGGCTTCGGCCAGGCGGAAGCGGACAAACCATACGTCCGATCCGTGACCGCGCGTACCGTTGCCCGGCGTTTCGTCCAGGAACTTGCGCACGTAGAATCCCGTTTTGTTGATATACTGCTCGTTCGATTCCTTCGGCCCGTTTATGGAAGTAATCAGGTTGCCCTGCGCGTCGCGCGAGTTGAGGTCGCCGGTATTGGTCTTCCATCCTGCGCCGTCGCGGTTCAGCTGTCCGGTCTGGAGGACAACCTCCACGCTTTTAAACAGTGCGCCGGGATAGATGACGGTGCCCCAGAGGCGCGGGTCGCGGTCTTTGAAAGGCGCGTCGGCCGTTTCGTAGAACTTGTAGCCGCCGTTTTCGGTCGTCTCAATCTTGGCTCCCTTTCCGGGCGTATCGGTGTCTATCGGCTCATAGTCTTCCACCAGATTCAGGATAGCGCCCAGATAGCTGTTGTCGATGTCTTCGGCATGTGATCTGGGTGCGTTGTAGTTGGTGAATCCGTGCAGGTTATCGGGGCTTGAGTAGTCGCGCGCCCAGATGACTTCGGGATTGTTGGCCTTCACGCTCACGGCTTCGAAGAAGTTGCGTCCCAGCTTGACAGGGTCGTTCGGGTCGTCACTCTGCTTGAGCGAATAGACGCCGCTGTTGATCACCTCCTGCGCGGCGGCAAGGGCAGTCGTATAGTATCCCTGCGCCCGTTCGGCGGGTATTCCCGCCTCGCCGCCGGCTGTGCGTACCGGATTGCTCATTTTGTTGTTGTAATTGGCAATCGATCCGGCATAGACGGCCGCGCGCGCTTCGAGCATTTTGGCCGTCCAGCGGTTGGCGCGGGCGCCGTTGGCCTGACGGTCGGCAGGCAGCATGTTGGCTACTGCCTGACATTCGGAGATGATGTAGTCGTACATGTCGGCTTCCGTTGCGCGCGGGATTTGGAGCGTCGAAACGTCCATACCGGGCGTATAGTCGAATATTTCATCTTCCACAATCGGCATTCCGCCCAGTCCGCGGCAGGTGTTGAAGTACGTCCATGTACGCAGGAAACGCACTTCGCCTTCCAGACGGCTTTTCTCGTCGGCAGTCAGTACCTGCGTCTCCCTGACGCCCTTGAGGAACTGGTTTAAATTCCTGATAAGCGTGTAGTCGTACACGCGCCACCGGTCGTCTTCAAAGGTAGAACGCTGGTCGGGGCCGCCGTCGCAAGTGGCCGCTTCGTCAATGACGGAGTAACCACCCCAGTCGGTCATTCGCTGTCCCCATTCCACGCGACCGTAGAAGTTGGCCAGCACCGAATTGATCATCACGGCGTCGCCGAAAATCTGGTCGTCCGACATAATCGTGTCCGGCTGCGTATCCAGAAATCCGCTGCATCCGGCGAGCGACATCAGACAGGCCGCTACAAGTGATAAAAAATATTTCTTTTTCATGTCTTTAAAATTTAATGTTTACACCTACATTGATTACTCTCGTCGTGGGATATGCCAGCCCGTTCGTTTCCGTTTCTTCGGGGTCGACGCCTTTCACGTTGGTAAAGGTCAGGACGTTTACACCCGACAGGTAGACCCTCGTGCCGCTGATACCGATTTTCGAAAGCAGCGTGGCGGGGAGGGTATACCCCAGTTCCATATTGCGCAGTTTCACGTATCTTACGTTGTGTTTCCAGAACGTACTGTTCCAGTAGTTGCTGTGCGAGCTGTTGCCGATAAGCAGCATGGGATATGTGCCGGGAATCAGTTCGCTGTTTGCGTCCCAGATGTCGGACAGGCTCCAGGTGTCTTCCATATAGTACTGCGGATTGTTGCCGCCGTCGTGGAAGGGATTGCGCTGTTCCCACTCCTGATACCAGGAACTCATTCCGCCGCCCGTAAAGTCGATGGCCACGTCGAACCCGCGCCACCGGGCGCCGAAATTCAGGGCAAAGTTCAGCGTCGGCGTGGAATCCTGCCGGTAGCCTACCGGACGTTCGTCCAATCCGTTGATGACCTTGTCGCCGTTCACGTCTTTGTACTTGATGTCGCCCGGACGCAGCGTCTTGTTGCCCTGCCGGTCGTTGTCGATGGGCCAGGAGGCGATTTCTTCCCAGCTCTGGAACTGTCCGACGGCTTCAAGCCCCCAGTTCAGGTATCCGTACCGGTGGTAGATGGAATTGCGGTATTCGTCCCATGAATTGCTGAAGCGCGGCTTGTACTGTTCCCAGTCGTAGAACCGGGCATACGTCATATTGCCGCCCACGTAGTAGTGGAGATCTTCCACGCTGTCCTGCCACTTGAGGCCGAAGTCGTAGCCCATGTGCACGTCGGAGTTCAGGTTTTCGCGCGGCAGCGAGAATCCTACTTCGGAAGGCAGCAGCACGTCGTATCGCGAAGCGGGAATGCCCTCCCGCTGACGGCGGAAGAAGTCGGCCTGCCCCGTGAGGCGATTGTTGAGGAAAGCAAAGTCCAACCCTGCGTCGAGAATAGTAGCTTTCAGCCACGAAAGCGTGGTGACGGGCAAGCCGCGCGCCTGGGAGCCGATGACGTACCTCCCGTCAATGACGGAGCCGCCCTGCTTATAGGTGTATCCTGCCAGATAGTCGAAGTCGGCGTAGTTGCTCACATTGTCGTCGCCCACTAATCCGTACGAACCGCGTATTTTAAAGTCGCTGAAAATGTCGGGCAGCTTGCTTTCCTGCCAGAATTTTTCTTCCGAGATGCGCCATCCGACCGAAGCGGAAGGGAAAAGCCCCCAGCGCTGTCCCGGCGGGAATTTGTACGAACCGTCGTATCGGGCGGACACGTCCAGCAGGTATTTGTTGGCGTAGTCGTAGTTGAGGCGTCCGATCCATCCGAGACGCGCCTGCGTGCGGAGGCCGTAGTCGTCGTACGTATCCAGAATCTGGTAGTCGATCAGGTGAAGCGAGTTGGCCGTCGGATAGGCGTGCACCCACGTGCTGGGATTGTCGCGCTTTGTGGCTTCGAACCCGACGTTGGCGGCGATGCTGTGGTCGCCGAACTTTTTGTTGTAAGCCAGCTGGATGTTCGACGTCATTTCTTCTATGTACTCCGTTCTCCGTTCGCGCCAGGGGTTATTGTTCTCAAACATGACGGGATACGTATCCGTCGCCTCGTCGTATCTGTACAGTTTGTAGGTATACTCCTGATTGTTCATGTGCTGATAGGAGAAATAGTAGCTGGCCATGGCTTTGGCCTTCAGTCCGTCGACGATTTCGTATTCGGCATTGGCCTGCAACTGTCCCACGCGATAATCCTGCTGGTATTTGCCGGACAGTTCGTAGTTCAGCCATGCAAAATTCGTTGCCGCATTGGATGACGTCAGTGTCGGGTAATCGGGATTGTCGTTGGCAAACGGGCGTTTTGTCGGCAGGTTGCGGTATACGCCGAAGCGCGGCATCCAGTAGTCGTCGACTTCGGGAACGCCCGGATTGACGCGCGTCTCGATACGTCCGTTCATGGTGGCGCCTACTTTCAAGCGGTCGGTAATGCGCGATTCGATATTCATCTGCACGTTGGTACGCCGGAATCCGCCGTAGTTAACGACCATGGCGTCCTGATTCAGGTGGCCGACCGAGATGTAGTAATTCGTCTTGTCCGATCCGCCCGAAATATTGGCATTGGCATACCACTGCGGGGTGGTGTTGAAGATAAAGTCGAGCCAGTCGAAGGGCACGTATCCCTTTTCCGTCCCCTGCTTCCACTTTTCGTAGTCCGTCTTAGGATATGTATAGTCCGTCTTGCCCTGTACGGTTTCCGACTGGATATACTTGGTGATGTACGTAGTGGCGTCGGCCGGTTTGGGCCACGAACTCATGCTCTGCATTCCGTAGTAGGTATTGAGCGTGACGGTATTTTTGGAATTCAGTTTTCCTTTCTTCGTGTTTACTACCACCACACCGTTCGCCGCACGCACACCGTAGATGGATGCCGAAGCGTCTTTCAGGATGGAGATCGATTCAATGTCGTTGAAGTCAATGTTATTGAACTGTCCCTGGTCCGAAACGGTACCGTCGATGACGAACAGCGGCGTCCCCATGTTACGAATCTGGATGTTGGTGGAGGCTCCCGGCCGTCCGTCGGGCTGCCGGAAATTGACGCCGGGCAGTTTGCCGGCCAGCGCTCCGGAAGCGGTAGAGGAGACGGAACGGGCAATGTCGGTTGCGCCGACCGTCGAGATCGCGCCGGTCAGCGTCGCTTTTCGCTGCGACAGTCCGAATCCGGTAACGACTACTTCGTCCAGCGTCTGTGCGTCTTCTTTCAAGATCACGTCTAAGGAACCGCCTCTTGCCGTTACTTCCTGTTTGACGTAACCGATGTAAGAGACTTCAATCACCGTTCCTGCGGCAACCTGGATGGTGAAATTACCGTTCGCATCGGTTGTCGTTCCGTTTGTAGTACCTTTTTCAACCACATTCGCGCCGATAATCGCTTCGCCGTATTCGTCGCGGACAACCCCTTTTACGGTTATCTTCTGTTGCTGAACAATCGTTGCGCCGGACGATAAATCGTCGGCGGCTGCCGTCGTTCCGCTTGCCGTACTTTCGGCGCAGATCGTTTGCTGCGCACCGGTAAACAAGGTAAGAGCGACCATAAACAACGGAATCTTCCAATATCTTCCGTCTAAAAAATCATTCTTTTTACTTTTCATAGTTTACTAAATAAGTTGAATTAAAAAAATTTGTTTGTTACTTCATTAAATAATTGTTCCCGGATGCTCATTTCATTTCCTTTTCCATAGGCATTATGTTTTAAATATGACTGTTATATTGTTTTTCAATATTCGGTTGGCCGCCCTGCCGTTCCGGCGCGTTCGGATTTGTCGCGCAGAAGCGGAAAGCGCAGCCGGATGGATGCACGCAACGACGGCGCGCGGCGAAAGACGTTCTCTTCTCCGTGCGGCGGTATCCGGTACATGTATGTTTGAAATTTTCCCGGAGTAGCTTCCCCGGAAAACGGTGTTGGGTTTTGTTGCGCGAAAAACTTGTTTTTCGTATATTACGCGCGTGCTTACTTTTATGATATACGCCTGCGCATCTCTCTCTCTCTCTCTCTCTCTCTCTCTCTAACAAAGTATCACGCCTAATCAACTCCTCGGAGTTAATTAACCGTAACACAGGCTGATATTTTTGTTTTTCAATACGCATTAAAGTTTCATTATTCATGTTACGCACATTCGGGGAAGTCCTGAAAGGACATAATTTTCATAACCGCAGGTCGATGACCTGTGGAGAGGGAGGCTTCCGTCCACTCTCTGCCTGAAAGGCAGGACAGCGTGCACCTCTCGCTGTAGTCCTGCCTTTCGGGCAGGATTGCCGGCGCTTTACTTCCTGCCGCAGGTCGATGACCTGCGGTTATGCACATTTTGCCTTTCAGGCAAGAGAGACGAAACCGGATGCTGCGTAACATGAGTTATTAAATTACGGTCGCAAATGTAAGTCTATTTTTTTAAATATAAACACATGGATGAAATAAAGCAGGGGTTAAAAAAACGAAACCTTTATGAAAGGGTCGACCGCCGGCGGACGGTATATATAGAAGAAAGTCTCGTGAATGTCCGCGAGAGCCTTGCGAATGTCCCCGAGAGTCTCGGGGATGTCCCCGAAGGTTTCGCGAATGTCCCCGAGAGTCTCGCGAATGTCCCCGAAAGTCTCGCGGATGTCCCCGAGAGTCTCGCGGATGTCCCCGAAGGCCTTGCGACATGTCCCGGAAGCCTCGCGAAAAGAAACCGTCGTGCGGGGAAACAGGCATATGTGTGAAGACGGATTCATCGCGTGCGGCGTAACGGTGTTGTTCAGCCGGCGGGGCGGGGCTTTCGGACTTCTTTTCCGAAGGATTTGTTCGCCAGTGTGCGGTCTCGCTGGCGATATGTGCCTTCGTTCATTTCGCGCAGCGCTACATTGCAGAACAGGCGGAACATGCGCGATTCCTGCGACTCGGAGGCGTAGAACGACGTCCAGGCATAGTCGTACAGTTCCTGCAGCCGTTCGGCGGACATGTGTTTGGGGTGAAAGACGACTTCGCCCGCGTTGTAGTGGTTCCAGTCGAAGTCGAAAATACGCCCCTGGCGCAAAAAGTCGTCGTAGCCCTTGGTGTGGGGGAAGGGCGTCATTACGGTAAACTCTGCCAGGTCGAGGTCTATTTCGAGCAGGAAGTCTATCAGGCGGTGTATGTCGTCTTCCGTCTGGTTGTCGAGTCCGAGCAGGATGGTGCCTTCGACGCCGATGCCGTAGTCGTGGTAGCGTTTGACGCGCTCGCGGATGTATTCGGATGTGTCGTACACGGCCTGATATACGTACCATGCGCCTGCCTGCGCTGCGAGGTCGAGTATTTCGGGGTCGTCTTCAATCGTGTGACTGATCCATTTCTTTTTGAAGGGGATCATTTCCCTGAAGAGTTCTTTTTCCCAGTCTTTGTTTTGCGCCAGTGAATTGTCTACTATGAAGAGGCGGTTGTTGTCTATGGCGGCAAGTTCTTCCACCACTTTGTTCATCGGCCTCGGCCTGAACATGCGGCCTCCCAGATAGGCCACCGCGCAGGGATAGCAGCTGAAACGGCATCCGCGCGAGGCGTGGAAAAGGTCGACCATTTGCACGCCTTTGTGATTGTAAAGGTCGCGCTTGTAGAGGTCGCGCCGCGCAGGGCCGACGGATTCGATGGGCGGTTGCGGCTGCGTCATGTAGTTGTATATTTTTTTCAGTTGTCCGCATCGCCAGTCGTCGAGCACCTGTTCCATGCGTCCTTCGGATTCGCCCAGAAAGACGGCGTCGGCATGTGCTACCGTTTCTTCGGCATGTAGCATCGTGGCGATGCCTCCGAAAAGCACCTGCCTGCCGCGTGCGCGGAATGTTTCGGCGATAGTCCAGCCGCGTTTCACCTGCGTGCTGAGCATCATGGAGATGGCGACCAGGTCGCACGGCTCGTCGAAGTCTATCGCTTCCACGTTTTCGTCGGTGAACGAAACGTCTACGTATTCGGGCAGGGAGGCGGCAAATACTACCGGTCCGTGCGGCGGCAGGTTGAACGTTGTCTGCCCTTTCAGTTTTTCCCACCGGGGATAAATCAGTTTCAGTCTCATATCATGTCTTTATTTGTATACATTTATTTTATCGAGCAAGTTCTCCATCCCGACCAGTTCGGCGCAAGTGTTGATGGCGGTAAGCGGTACGCCCATGATGCCGTGGAGGTTTATGTCCTGTCCCGTAAAAAACAGATTTTTCAGTTTCGTGCGTACCGAAATGTGCGAAAGCGCCATGTTGCGGCAGTCTTTTCGTACGCCGTACATTGCGCCTTCTTTCCGGTTGCAGAAGTCGCGGATGGTGAGCGGGCTTGAGCTGTATATCCCCTTGATGCAGGCGCGTATGTCGGGGAATATTTCTTCCGTTCTGTCGATGATTTTTTCTTCGCAGCGGCGTTTGAACGCTTCGTACGCTTCGCCGCGTTTTCCGACGGAGGTATTTTCCCAGCGGCGGACGGTGTCGAAGTTCATGATGCAGTTTACTATCATTTTTTCGGCGAAGACGTCGTGCGGCGTGACGGGCGGCGTGATAAGCATCAGTCCCCTCGGCCATGTCTCTTCCGTGTAGCGGTGATGGCGCCATGTTTCTTCATAATCGCTCTGGTAGTAGTATGTGTAATTGAAAAAGGGGAACGTCTCCGGCTTGAAAACGAGATACAGCGTGTAGGCCGAATAGGTGTTCGGGATGGAATCGATTCTTTCCCGGTAGGCACGCTGTATTTTGGCGGGATCGGTCAGTTTGAAGAACGCGGACGGATGTATGCTCGATATGTAATGATCGGCGACGTGCCGAGCGCCGTTTTCCGTCACGACGCATGTCGCATTTCTATTTTCTATTTCGATGCGTTTTACGCCGTTTCCCGCATATATTTCTCCGCCGGCCTGCCGTATGATGCCGGCGAGCGCGTCCGCCAGTTGCCTGCTGCCGCCTGCGAAGCGGCACGCGCCTTCGATGTAGAACTTGCTTATCAGCGCATGTATGTATACGGGCGTCGTATAGCGGTCGCCCGCATAGAGCGGATTGCAGTAGCCGAGCACGCTGCGCAGCCGCGGGTTTGCTGTAAAGGAATCGATGAAATCGCCTACGCTCCGCATGAAGTCGTCCGAAAATTCCCGAAAGGCGACGTCCGGGATTTCCATATTGTACAGCTTGACTTCTTTGCATATCCCGTATAAAGCGTCCATGTAGCGGCGGATGTTTTCCGTTTCGTCGGGGAAGTGCGAAGACAGGTATGCCGCGAACCGTTCGCGTCCATGCGGCATAAAGTATTTCCTGTCGTCGGATTTGACATGAAAAAGGTCGAATCCGTCCGCATCCATCGGCATGACGGTCAGTTTGTCCGGAATACCGAGATAGGAGCAGAGACGGTGCAGTACGCCGCCGGGGTGAAATGCGCCCATGACGTGCATCCCCGTTTCGAACGCCACGCCCTGCCGCACGAACTGGTGCAGCCCGCCGCCGATTTGAAAATGTTGTTCGAAGATTTTCACGCGCCGTCCTTCTCTGCTCAGTATTGCTCCGCAAAACAGCCCGCCGATGCCGCCGCCGATGATGATGACCGTTGGTTTTGACTCCATGGTGTATGATTATGCGTTTTTTATTTGTGCGATGATGGTATTTACGCCCAGCAGTTCGCCCGAAGCGATGATTGCGCCGATAATGACGCCGAGTATGCCGTGCGAATTGATGTTCTGCCCCGTCTGGAGCAGATTGTTCACTTTGGTACGTTGCGAAACGACCGTCTGCACCGGTTCCGTGCAGTCGCGGAAGATGCCGTACATCGAGCCTTTTTCCGTACCCGTGTAATCGAGATAAGTCAGCGGCGTGGACGTATAGTATCTTTCGATGCTTGCACGTGTGCCGGGCATTTGTTTTTCCAGTTCGTCGAGCAGGCGTTCCGCCTTTTGCCGCTTGAAGTCCTCGTAGTCGTCGCCGCGGCGGCCGGTGCGCGTGCCGTTCCACCGCGCCACGTCTTCAAAATTCATGTAGGCAAACAGTACCGCCGCCACGGCATAGCGCTGGTCGCGCTCCGAACAGTGGTGCATGTACAGGAATGATTTCGGCCAGTCCGCTTCCGTATAGTTTTCGCAACCCCATACGCTCGCCCCGTTGTAATGGAAAAAGTTGGAATTGAGATACGGCGCCGCGCGCTTTTTGAATTGTATGTATACGGTAAAGTTCGACACCGTATTGCGCAGGTTGACGATTCGTTCGCGATAGGATTTACGTATCAGGCGGGTATTGAGCAGTTCGATGGTACGGCACGGATGAATGTTGGAGATGACGTAGTCGCCGCGTATCTCTTCGCCGCTTTCGAGCGTGATGCCGACGGCTTGCTTCTCGTCGCAGTTTATTTTCGTCACTTTCGACGACGTGCAGACTTCGCCGCCCGCTGCGCGGATGGATTTTACCAGCGCGCGGACGATGGCGTCGCTTCCGCCCGTAATACGGTAGCTGCTTTTATTGTAGAAATCGTTGATAAGCGCGTGGATATACAGCGGCGTTTTCCCCCTGATGCCGGCGTAGAGCGGCAGGTTGCCCGCCAGTACCTGACGCAACAGCGGGTCGGGCGTCATCGAATCTATAAACGCGCTTGCGCTCTGCTTGATGTATTCGGGGTTGAGCAGCGTCACCGGATGGGTATGCCGCAACGAATACAGCGGCGAATCGCCGGCTACGTTACGTATCACGCGGAAGTAATTTTGCAGATTGCGCCTTTCCTGCGGGAAGCGGGCAGTCAGCGAATCGACAAAATGCTCCGCGCCGTTGGCAAAGGCGAACCGTTCGCCGCCGAACGAGATAATGTCGTAGGCCGACTTGTCCAGCGGCGACATCTCCACATCGGAAAGCAGCGACAGGTATTTGAAAAAGCGGTGCAGCGTTTGCCCTTCCTCCATGCTGCCCACGTAGTGCATACCGGTTTCGAACTTTACGCCGCGGCGTACAAACGTTTGCAGGCATCCGCCCGGCTGCGCGTGCTTTTCGAACATGCTTACCTTGAAGCCGTTTTTCGACAGTATGTAGCCGCACGTCAGTCCGCCGAGGCCGCTGCCTATAATCAGGACATGTTTTTCCATTCGTCGACTGCGATTATTATGGTGTTATCACGACCGTAGGCCTTTGTTTGCGCATCGTCGGGATGCAACAGGTATACGGTATCGAACGCGGCGCCTGCGGGTAGATCTTTTTCGAGGCATACGCGCAGGTTGGGAGGCAATCCGGCGCAGCCGCGCGCCAGCGCTGCGAGGTCTTCGTCGCGCTCGACGGCCGTGACGCTGCATTGCCTGTGCACCAGCGCAAACAGGAAGGCGAACTCGCCCGCCCCGCCGTTCACTACCAGTACGCTGCCGCCGCCGTCGCGGTGCGCATCTATCAGGCGGGCGAAGCAGTCCGTCTTTTTCAGCGTGCGGGCTACGCGGCGTTCCGTGGCGGCGCCTTTGTAGTAATAGTTGTGGAGGACGAAGCTTTTGTAGTAGCGTGCGTCCTGTATGCGTGCGCACATTGCGGCGTAGCGTTCGGCGTACCATCGGCGTATGCGTTTTGTACGGGCGGCGTAATCGGCGCCGTACCGCGCGTCGGCGGGCGCGATTCGCGGATGTACTTCGACCGTGATTCGTCCTTCGCGCAGCATGAAGTCTTTTTTCGGCAGCACGTCTCCCGCGCCGTGCAGGACGACGGGCAGTATGTCGGCGCCCAGCTTTTCCGCCAGATAGAACGCGCCGCGGCGAAACCGCAGCACGGACGAATCGCCGGAGCGCGTGCCTTCGGGGAATATCGCGACGGAGTAGCCGTTTTTCATGCGCTCGGCAAGCTTGTCGATGCACGGCTCGATGCCGTGGGATACGGGATAGAAATCCGCATAACGGATCAGTCGTCCGTAGAACGGATTGCGCCAAACCCAGTCGTTCGTCAGTATCACGAGCCGCGGCGTAAGCATAAGCAGGCACATCAGGTCAAGATGCGACTGATGATTGGAGATGATGACGGCGGGCTTGTCGAACGTTTCGCCCGACAGGTTGTCGAGCCGGAACCTGACGCCGGGGATACGCTTCACTACGAAGCGCGCGACGCGGCAGAGAAGCGTATGGTAGCGCAACCGTCTCCGCTCGGTTTTATTCCCGAAAGGGAAAAGAAAAAAACCCGCCGTCGAAATAAAGAGGCTCCCGGCAAGGAAAGCCGCAAACGAGAAGGCGGAATAAAGCGTCCGCCGGAGAGTGACGGGCACTTCGCGGTATACGCCTTTCCGCTGCGTGAGGAGGCGGAAGAGGAACGGCGGTATGATATACGCCATCATGACGACCGTACACATCCCGACGATCGTGACTTCGGCAAGCGAGCGCAGCGCGGGATGCCGGGCAAAAATAAGCGTCCCGATACCGGAAAACATGATGAGCGACGACAGTATGATACTGCGCTTGTGCGAAGCCAGCAGACGGCGACGGTAGGCATACTCGTATATCAGTCCGTCGGCAATGAAGATGGTGTAGTCGTCGCCCTGACCGAAGATGAACGTAGCGAGGATGACGTTGACGATGTTAAACCGTATTCCCGCCAGGTACATGATGCCCGGTATCCATATCCAGCTTACGGCCAGCGGCAGGAACGTCAGCAGGCTAAGCTCTATCCGGCCGAACGAGAGCGTGAGGAAGAAAAAGACGATGCACCCGCAGAAGAAAAGCACGTAGTTGAGATCGCCGGAAAGCGCATCCGCCATACGCCGCGCCATGTCGCGCGAATCGAACACGAACGCGCGCTCCAACCTGCCGGCAAGGGCTTCTTCGACCGCCGCCGTATTCGCCTTGTCGCAATACAGGAGTTGGATGAGCATGTGCCGGCCGTCGTCGTGCGCCAGATAATTCCCGACCGCCGGCAGCACGCGCAAACCGCCGCCGTCGTCGTCCGCAGAGAAGTCGCGATTCAGCAAGTCGGCAAACGGCGCGAACGCTCCGGCCCTGAATCCTTCGGCCCGCCCGAAGGCGTCGAGCCGTTGCAGCAGCGTATCTTTGCGCGACTGCCAGAAATGCCGCCAGCGGTCGACGCGCCGACGACGCTCCGCCCCGGAGGCGAGGAAAACGCCCGGCCCCGATATGCTTTCTATCCGGCCGCAGCGCACGAGGCTGTCCGTCAGCCATGCGTTTTGTTCGCGCGCAGACAGCGCGTCGTCCGCCGTCGCGCCTTCGGCCACGAAGTACACGACGTCTCTGTCGCGCTTCTCAATAAATTGCATCATGTAGCGCATGTCTTCGCGCTGCGAAGCGGTCATGTAGTTTATACGGTGCATATCGGTCTCGAACGTCGTGAAGCGACCGAGATACATAAAGACGACCGTCAGTATCACGACGCTCCACATCACCCACCTGTTGCGTTCCGGCGCAAAGGAGGCGAAACGGTCGAACGCAGGCATCTCCGCCTCCGCCTTTTTGCCCCTCCCGACGAGGTGCGGCAGAAGGATGAGCACAAACAGTATCGTCCCCACAAGCATCAGCGCGGCAAACAGACCCATGTCGCGCATCGCCTTCGAGCGGATGAAAACGAGGCTGAGGAAAGCGCTCACCGTCGTAATATTGCCGATCAGCAGCGGAGGGGCGATTTCTTTCAACACACGGCCGATGCGCGGTTGATGACGCGCGCGGTCGATGAAGTGCAGCGGATAATTGATGGCGATGCCGATAAAGACGGAACTTACGCCGAGCACGATGACGGACACGCTGCCGTCGAACACGGCCGGCAACGCCAGCGCCAGCAGCCATCCGAACAGTACGGAGAAGAAAACGAGCGCAATGTGGCGCACGCTCCGGAAGTAATATACCAGCAAGCCGAGTATCAGCAACACCGACAGCGCGACGGCCGGCACACTGTCGCGCTTTATCCGCTCCGCATTGGCCACCGCCACGGCAGGCGCGCCGAAGCAACTTATTCGCACGTCGGGAAACGACGCCTCCACCTCCGCCGCCGTACCTTCAAGCAGCGCAAGCAGCGTCGTATTACCGCCCGTCTCGCTCACCCCGTAAGGCGACGTCGCTACGATCGTCCCCCGCCTGCCGTCGGGCGTAAAAATATAGCCGTCGCGCAACGCCCCGCCGTCGCCCGCCCCCAGACCGTGCAGCGCCTGCCACAGCGGGGCAAACAGATGCAGCGGGTCGCCGACGATTTCGTCCCGCATCATCGCCCCCGAAGGCAACGCCAGCAACTGCCTGTTCAGCTTCAACTGTGCCGCGATATGCGCATCCGTCAGCAACGAGTCCATGCGCACGTAATCATCCTCCGTCAAAAACCACGGCGTCCGCCCGCGCACATAATCCGTCACCTCCGCCACACGGCCGTCGTCTATCCGCGCAATCACTTCCGGAATAACGCGCAGGCTGTCGTTCACCTCAAGCCGCGCCGCAAAGCTATCCATCGCCTCCACGAGCCGCGCATCGTCCCACGCCGACGTATCCCTGTACGAAAAATACATCATCAGCCGGTTCGAGTTCCCCACATGCCGGTAAACGGCATTGATGCGCGCATTCGCCTCGCCGCCCGGCAGAAACTCGGAAATGTCTTCCCTGAACTCCACCCGTGCAATCGCCGCCGCGAAGACGAGCGTCAACCCGACCGACAGCCACGCCGCCCACCTTCCGCGCGCCGCAAAACGCCTGTACAGGGAAACAAAAAAATCCGCCATCCCGCCTGTCCCGTTAAATCAGCCCCCGCACCACGTCACGGTATCACAGGCGAAATAATCTCGCTCCACGGTCCCAACTCCCCGCGCCGGTTCTGCCACCGCGCCGCAAGCGAAATGATCTGCCCACGCTGCGTCGGCTTAAGCACAAACTGGTGCGGCGAGCGCGTAGCCAGCAGCGAACGCGAAAGTAAGGTCTGGTCGAAAACCGCCTCGTCGCCCACCGAATAATACATCATCGCGCCGGCAAGGTAGTAGGGCACGGTAGAACTACCCGTATCGAGATTCTCGAACGAAACGCTCAGCACCGAGTTAGCCACCGGAGTGGCGCTCAGCCCGATGAACATACGATCTACCGGATGCGACTCATACTTGCCCGACGGCCGCGACGGATAACCCATCGCCTCCAGACAAGCGTTCGTCACAAGCGGACTCGACTTCATCATCCCGTAAAGCCTGCGGTACAGCGGAAACAATTCCTTCTCCGCATCCTTCAAATCGTCGAGCGCCAGACGGGTGCTCGTCGCAGGATTTGCCCACACGCCGTAAGCCTTCAGATACGCCGACAACTTCGGCGCGTAGACCGAATCGTACCAAATCCCGTTAGGCGTAGACTTGTCGAACCCGATCAGCGCGCGGTTCTCCGCCACACTCATAAACGCCGTAGTTTGCATAATAATTGCATATCTCGCCCCTCGGGCGCTCGGAAACCATACTCTGCTTGTAGCCATTATTTTTTCTGTTAAAATTATTTATAACCCTGTTATATTACATAAATGCCAACGCAGTAACATAACTGCCGACCGCATCGCATATATTCCGACCGCATCGCATTGCGGCCATCCGCATACCATGTTTTACGTAAAACACTGCTTGTCAACGAACAAATATCATCGCGCCCCACGACAAAATATGTTTTACAGCCGTAAAACATGTTTTACGGCGAGAAAACATGTTTTGCAGCCATAAAACATGTTTTACAGCGAGAAAACATGTTTTGCGGCCATAAAACATGTTTTACAGCGAGAAAACATGTTTTGCGGCCATAAAACATGTTTTACAGCGAGAAAACATGTTTTGCGGCCATAAAACATGTTTTACGGCGAGAAAACATGTTTTGCGATAATATATCAATGAATCTCTATAACACCGACAAAGTTAGCGTAAAAATTTTATTATCCGTCTAAAATTCATGGAATTTTTCATACGCATAACAAATATGATCAAATAAAATAAAACACCGTTGGAAGACAAGTGTTTTCGCTACAACCTGTATTACGCCGTTGCCGCCCGATTGTTGGGGTTGGATTCCATCCGTTTGGGCGAGATTCCGGCTTGTCCCGTCCACCCATATGGATTCCATCCGGATATAATATTTGTGAGATATAATATCACGGATAGAATGAACAAGATGGCATTTTGTTCGAACTTGCCGTGTTCCATCCGGATCTATTATGTGCAAGGAATCGCTACCGTCGAATCAGCCGCCGAAACAGTCGCGAAGGGTATCCGTAAAATATGGCGCCGAAGACGCATAGGGTGTTCAACAGGCTGATGCGCGCGAAATCCATACCGGGTCTGAAGTGCGTCACACGTTCGCCTTCGGGCGGATAGTGCACCCGGATGGGTATCGGAAGTATGGGTATGTTGCGCCATGCCGCGCGTACGAGCAGTTCCAGTTCGGCTTCGTAGCGCGACGTGAGCGGCCTCATGCCTTTCATTCGTGCAAGCGGGTAGAGGCGGAAGCCGCTTTGCGTATCGGGCAGGCGGAAGCCGGTTTGCACCGTGAACCAGAAGTTGGAGAAGCGGTTGGCAAAGGTATTTCGCGCAGGCATGTTTTCCGGACGAAAGCTTCGGCTTCCGACGATCAGGCTGTCGGAATGGCGGCGCAAGGCTTCGGCGAACCTGCCGATGTCGCGCGCGTCGTGCTGCCCGTCCGAATCCATCGTCAGCGCGCAGGCGTATCCCGCCTGCTCGGCGCGGTCGAACCCGCGGCGCAGCGCGTAGCCTTTACCGCGGTTCGGGGTGTAGGCGACGATTTCTATCCGGCGTCGATAGCGCGCCAGCGTTTCGGCCGTGCCGTCCGTCGAACCGTCGTTTACCACAATCACCGCCTGCGTGTATTGCAGCACGGCGTCGAGCACGGCGGCCAGCGAAGCGTCGTTGTTGTAAGTGGGTATGATGAGGCACGCGCCGGCGCGCTTCATCGCCTCGCCGGCGTCGGCCGGCGTGTCGGCATGTCGGAAGAAAAGGCTTGCTTTGGCAAACTGCACGTCGTCGCGGTAAACGGAGACGGAGGCTTTGCAGCCGTCTGCGGCGATCGCGATTTTAGAGAAATCTACCCGTAGCGCGCCGCACGTTTCGGGGTTGACGACGGCGAGGAACTTCACATTGAAGGCGCGGCGGACGGAGAGCGGGCGTTGCATACGGCGTTCCATCAGCTCCCGGCATATCTGTATGATGCACACGCCGGGCGTAACCGGGTTGCCGGGGAAATGTGCGCGGTAGATGAAATGCGCCGGGTTGAGGTCGATTGCGTAGCCGAATCCGTCGGCGGTGTCGTAGGCCTCCGTGATGCGGAAAAAGTCGCCCGACAGTTTCATAAGTCCAATACTTGAAATGTGTACTCGATGTGTCGCGTCTTCAGGACAAAGGCGCCGTCGCCCGTCCGCGTCAGGCGTTTGCGGTGTACGGCCGTCCCTCTCGGCGCGTCGCGGAAGAGGTAGATGAAGTCACGGGCTATGGTGCGGCGTATATACCATTTGTCCAGAAACGGTGCGGCGTTGTACAGCCTGCATTTCTTTTCGGAAGCGACGAGGTCGAACGCCTTCATGCCGAATTCGTTCATCATGCTTCCGCGCCATTCGCCGCCCGTGTGTTTCACGATCAGTATTCCCGTCAGTTCGGCTCCGCCCGTCGTGATGCGCACCCGGTACTTCGACGTCCTGCCGGCGTCGAACATGCGTATCGCCGTCTGCGTCTCCCCCGCCGTACGGCACGAAACGGCCAGACAGGCGACGCACAGGCTAATCAATATGAAACCGGCGGTCTTCAATCTGTACGTTCTGCTTTTTACCCGTCAGGCGGATATTTGTCCTGTCGCCGTTGCGCTCTTCCATCTCCACGTTGTCGACCGTGAAGTCGTCGACGTTAAACGTAAGCCTTATACACGAGAACATCTGCTTCATCTCCTTTTTTACCGGTGCGAGGACGACTTCCCATTTCTTATCGCTACGGTAATAGCTGCCGGTGAAGTTTTTCAGGTCGGTCAGCCCGCTTCCGTTCACGCCGTTTATCATGATTTTGACGATCTCCTGGAAAAAACGGTTCGACTTTATGTCGATCACGTTCCTGCCGCTTTCCGTCTGAAGCAGTATCTTTTTGTCGTTCACAACAAACGCATAGTTGTACGGCGTAAGATATTCCCAGCGCAGCCGGCTGTTTTTCCGGTAATACATCTTTCCGTTCGAAATCATCTTCTCGCTCAGGAGAGACAGTTCCTTCGTCTGCTCGAAATCGCAAATCAGGCTTTCCATCTTTTCGGAGGCGGCCATAATTTTCTCCAGCATCACTTTTTGCTGTTCCGCCGTAGCCGGCAGCATCTGCGCATGTATCGCCGCGCCGTACAGCCATGCGATTACGAGGGTTAAAAAAAATACTTTCCTTTCCATCCTTATCTTGCAATTAATATTACTCCGCTCATAATCATGAACACGCCGACCCAGCGCGCAATGGGCACCGTTTCGTGGAAAATATATATCGACGCCAGCATCCCGAAAACGTAACTGATGCTGACCATCGGATACGCCGCCGACAGTGCGTAACGCTTAAGAATGTACATCCACAGGCCGCTCGCAGCCGCCATGCACAATCCGGAAGCCAAAAAATGAAGATCTAAAAGTATGCTGCGGAAAAAAGCCCATGCAAGCCGGAATGTGCCCGTTTTCGCCACAGCCAGTTTAAGAAAAACCTGCCCTCCGCACAGGAGCAGGCTTTGCGTCGCGGATAAAAGAATCAGTTTCCACATGATGACAAAAGTATTAACGAATGAGTTTTATTTTCGGACAGATGATACAGCAATATGCGCCCCGCGCCGTCCGCCGCCCCACCCACTCCGTCGAACAGATGCGCAGGTATCCGCCGGCGATGCAGGCATGTAGCCGCTGCGTACACGCCCATGGCGGACGAGGAAAACGAATCGCCGAACAGATGCTTGTAGCGAAGCCGCTTTTTATCGCCGAAAAGCGCCGAACACCAGCGGTCGTAAGCCTGTTCGTCGGCAGGCATCCCGTTGCAGCCCGTCATGACGGCGTCTATCCCGTCGTAGCGGTATCCGGCCTGCGCCGCCATCGCGTCCGCCGCACGTTTCAGCCGCCGCATGTCCGGACGGTAAAAAGTCTCTATCCCGTCTACGCGGCAGAGCGCATTTGCGGCAGGTCGGTTTGTGAGCATCATGCCGACGGCCGTCTCGCTACGGAAGGCCGTCTCGCCTTCCATTCGTTGCAGGCGTTGCAGCAGGGTATGGAAATGGGGCGTCAGTTCGTCGTGCCCGCCGGCCAGCACGTGCGCCGCCTCTCCGTTTTTCAGCCGTATAAAAGCGTCGAGCAACGCACATTCGAACGAGAGCGCCTTGTGCGAATACGTCATGTTATATCCGTGGCAACGGCAGTCCGTCGCAATCAGCGAACTGATGGTGTTGTGCGTCGACTGCATGAAATGCGTAGGCTTGAGAAACGTTTCGCCTTCTCTCAGCATTGCGTCGAGGAAGATTTCCGTATTTTCGATACATCCGAATCCCGTGCCCGTGACGATGGCATCCGGCGCGTCGATGCCTGCCGCCTCCATTGCCTGCCGCGAAACGAGGAGGGCACGCTTCAGTATCTTCCCCAGCCGGCGTACGGCGTTGGGCGGAAAGTACCGGCGGTAATCCGGATCGACGGCCGGCACAAACGATTCGCCGTAGCGCAACGGGCGCTCCATCCAGTCGTCCGTCAGCGGCGACTGTGCCGAAATTTGTTTTGCTGCCGAGATGTATATACAGTTCCGCATGGCGGGAAATTATATTTTTGAAAAAACAAGCGTCGTATCGTTTCCGCCGAATCCGAACGAGTTGGACATGACGTGCCGCAACGCGCCGCGGGGCTTTTCGTCCGTTGCCGGCGTAAAGCGCAACTCTTCCATCGGCACGGCGAAATGCAGATTGACGGGGATAAAATCGTGTTGCAGCGCCAGTATCGAAATGACGGCTTCGATGCCGCCCGCTGCGCTGGTAGCATGTCCCGTGAATGCCTTGGTGGACGAGACGGGCGGTATGGCGTCGCCGAAAACCCGCTGGATGGCGATGCCTTCGGTCAGGTCGTTGTTTTGCGTGCCTGTGCCGTGCGCGTTGAGGTAGTCGATGTCTTCGGGATTCAGGCGCGCCGATTCCAGCGCTTTCGTCATAGCCAGGCATGCGCCCTCGCCTTCGGGCGACGTGGCCGTCTGGTGATATGCGTCGCACGTATTGGCATAGCCTGCCAGACTGCAAAGCGGCGCGACGTTGCGCCGGCGAAGCGTGTGTTCGGATTCGAGTACGAGATACGCCGCGCCTTCGCCGAGGTTCAGCCCTGCGCGTGTCGCATCGAACGGGCGGCAAGGGGCCTCGTCGAGTATCATCAGCGTATTGAAACCGTTCAGGTGGAACTTTGTGAGGCACTCGCTCCCGCCGGCTACGACAATATCCGCCCTCCCTTCGCGAATCAGCATGTCGCCGAGCATGACGGCATTGGCTGCCGACGAACATGCCGTCGAGACGGTGTCTACCATTGAAAAGAAGCCGAAACGGTCGGCTATCATTTCCGTACACGCGCCGCAGTCGTGGGTGGCGATGTACGCATTTCGCGTGTCGTTTGTAAGGAAGTCTATATAGTATTGTTCGCTTTTGTCCATCCCGCCGACGGTTGTCCCCGAAACCAGTGCAATCCGCAAGTCGTCTTCTTCGTGCAGGCAGGCTTGGGCGATGGCTTCGCCGGCGGCAAACATTCCCATCAGCGATGTGCGCGTCGTCGCTTCTTCTTCGGGGATATTCAGGCATTGCATCATTTCGGCGTTGCTCATTTTTACTTCGCCGACGGGAAACCGGGTATGCACGGTGTCCGGATAGCGAATCGCGCCGATACCCGAACGACGACTGCGCAATGCAGCCAGCGTCTCGCGTGTATTCGTCCCCAGTGCGGAGACGATGCCTGCGCCCGTCACATAGATGGCTTCCCGCATGATTATTTCGCTCTGTTTGCCTGTATGTATTCGGCAAGGATACGTACGGATTTGAAAATCTCGCGTCCCTGCGCGGGGTCTTTCAACTTGATGCCGTAGTTCTTTTCCATCAAAACAATCAGTTCGAGCGCGTCGATGGAGTCAAGTCCAAGCCCGTCGCCGAAGAGCGGCGCGTTTTCGTCGATGTCGGCCGGAGCCACGTCTTCGAGATTCAATACTTCGATGATTTCTTCTTTCAACTTTAAAATCAATTCATCCATATATTATTTTGATTTGGTTATGTGGTATATTTTGTCCAGCATATCTTCCGAAAAGGGTATTCCCTGCAAAGCGTCGTCCGGCGGCGTGTGGCCGACAAGGCACATCATTGCGTCGCATCGCCCTTCAAAATATTCAATCCATGCAACCAGCGCGCGGCGGAGGCTTTTGTTGCGGAAAACGTGGCCGACCGTCGTCGCTATCCGTCCTGCGTCGAAATGCGGACAGACGTAAAACGACGTTTCACCGTATATTTTGTTGCGGATGGCAATCTCGGCGGAAACGATGTTCGGAAGGGTATAGACGAAAACGGAAGGGCTGGGAAAAAATGCGTCCTCATGCCGGATTGTAGCCTGATAGGCGGCATCCGTGTCGAGCGACGAGCTTCGGTTAAAACAGACTACAGCCTCGTCTCTGCGCGGCGTGAAGCGCACGGCGTCGTCGCGTAGAATCAGCTCGGAGGCCAGAAAGCCGAGTTTCGACAGGTTGTCCATCTTGAAAAACTTCGGATAGTCCGTCTCCATTGCACGGTACAGCGCGGTGAGGAACTTGCCGTTGCCCGTTTCCGTTCCGGCGAAGACCGTTTTCCCGTCCGTCGCCGCACGTCCGCCGGCTATGCGGCAATGCTTGTATATGTACAGCGGCGGCAAGCTGTTTTCGCTTTCGTGCGTATGCGTATGAATGCGGATCGGCGGATTGTCTTCGCGCGTTTCCGCTGTTGGGGAGCGAAAAAGCAACGCCGCATTGCATCCTCCGAAACCGGAAAGCATCTTGATGAAATACGGTTTATCCGTACCGGCAATCCTGTCGGCTATGCGCAGCGTCGAACCGGTTTCGCCCGCGACGAATCCCTGCACAGGCAGAATCGTACGGTCTGCCGAGGCATATGACGAAATCACACTTTCGAGCACGCCCGCCGCGCCCAGCGTATGTCCGAAATGACCCTTCAGTCCGTTCACCGGCGTTCCGTCGAGTCCTGCACGCGCAATGGCTACGGCTTCCATCCGGTCGTTGTATACCGTGGCCGTTCCGTGCGCGTTGATGAATGCGATTTTGTCCGTATCCAAATCTTTCGTGATCGACTGCAGGGCGAGGAAGCAACCTTCGCCCGTACGCGAAGGGCCTGAGATATGATTGGCGTCGTTGCATACGGCGCCGCGTGCCAGCGTGACGCCGCCTGTATCCGTTTCGTCCGTCCTTATATATATTATGGTTGAGGCGGCCTCGCCGAGATTCAGGCCTTCGTGCGCGGCATCGAACGGGCGGCAAACGTCGTGCGACAAGGCTTTGAAGGATTGAAATCCCGAAACAATGAATTTCGACAGCATGTCGACGCCCGTTACCACGGCGCAGTCGTACAAGCCCGCTTCCAGCAGGCGCATGGCTTCTATCTGCGCGCAGGCGCCCGATATGCAGGCGTTGGAGACGACCGTCGGCGTGTTGCGATTGCCGAAATAACCGGCTATGCGCTGCGCCGAATACCAGAGGTACACGGCATCGGGATGGGGGCGGGTTTCATTTTCGTCGAGCAGATGGACGTTGCCTTTGGTTGTGGAGAGCAGGAACAGGACGCGCGGATCGGACAGGTCGATCCGCGTCGCCGCCGCATCGCTTACCGACAGGATGGCCGCCTTTTCAAAGGGCGTATAATCGTTCGCACAGTGTCGAAGCGAAGCGAAGCTGTCGTTCAGCCGCTCCCGGTCGATCAGGGAAGCCATAAACGGTTCGGGCAGCCCCCAACGTTCGTGACGCGCGATGCCCGAACGACCCGATTTTACCGATTCGTAATTCTCCCGCGCAGTAAATCCCAGCGACGAGATGATATTGTCTCCTGCCTGCTTTATCATATCAATCCCCATTTGCGTTGCCATTCTTCGTAGAAGGGCGGATTTGTCCATACCAGCTTGTACTGTTTGTCGAGGAAAACTTGCGTTGACGATCCCACGGCAGCCGGCGAGCCGTCTTCCGAGTCGAATATCGCGTAGTCGAAAACGATTTTGGCGGCTTCGGTATGGCGGTACGTAATGTCCACATGCGCTTTGCGGCAGTATACGAGCGGTTTTTTGTAGCTGAAGCGCAAGTCCGTCAACGGCGCGTAATATCCGCGGGCGAAAATGTCGAGATAGCCGAGGCCGTATTTTGCGCCGAAGGCTTCGCGTGCATCTTCGAAATACAGCGCATACGAGCCGTGCCATACGATGTGCATCGAATCGACTTCGCTGAAACGAATTTTGATTTCCGCGGAGGCTTTCAGTATGCTGTTTTTCTCATTCATTTTCGCGGCGTGCAATGTCGGTTACGGATATTTTCATTTCGCTCGACGCAATGAGTTCGTCTCCGACTCGGACGGTGGCGTCTACCAGCGTCATCCGGAATATTTCTTCCCGCACGTCTATCTGCGTCACGAGCGTTTCGCCGGCCAGCGGCAGCCGGACGATCTCCATGTTGCGCAGGGAGCCGATAAATCCGAGCTTCACCGTGTCGTTACTTACATATTTATTAATGTAACCCATCCGGGCGGCGCACGTCTGGGCAATGTTTTCTATCACGCCCGACTCCGTCAATTGTCCGTCTTCGCAGAAGATATTGTCTTCGCGCACGTGCAGCGCAGTGCGGGTGATGCGGTCGTCTACGTGCAGCAGTTTTTCGATCATTACGAAAGGCGGCCTCTGCGGCAGGATGTCGTGTATGTCTATTTTGTCGAACGGCGTCATTGTTTCTTTCGGCATACGAGCAGGGTGTGCCCTTTCCCTGCTCCGTCTATTATGTTTTCAATTTCAAGCCCGGCGGCTTCCGTGCAGCGCATCATGTCTTCGGAGTGATACATCTTGCTGTTGCCGTTGGCCATCGCCGTAAAATAGAGGCTTATTTGCGTGAGGCAGTAAGCCGCCGTTTCGAAGCGTTGTCGGTCCCAGAATGTTTCCATGATAAAAAGCGTGGCGTCGGCGCTCATCGACGCGGCTGCGCGGGCAAGGATGCGCGTGACTTCTTCGTCGGGGAAGCAGTCGAGGAACTGGCTCATCCATATGGCGTCGAACCCGGCAGGGAAGGGCGCGCGCCTGTCCAGCAAGTCGGCGGCGCAACCCGAAATCCGGTCGGCTCCTTTCCGTCCCGCCGTCCGGCGCTTCATCATTTCCACCTGTGCAGGCAGATCCATCACCGTAACCCGCACGTCCGGATCGTAGTCCGTACATCGCAAAGCCCACCGCCCCGTATTGCCGCCCACGTCGAGCAGGGTACGCGGACGACGGGCGAAAACCACCTTCAGCGCTTCGTCGAACGCCGCATCGGAGTAGTAATGATCGAAGTCGAGCCAGCTTTTACGCACCTGTGCAGGGAGTTCGGACAATCCCTCGTAGATGGTTGCCCATTCGCCGAAGACTTTCAACCCTTCGGGAGCGCCGTTCAGCAACGCTTCTTCCAGACGGAACAGTCCGAGATAATTGACATCATGATTGAACGACATGTTTACGCTCACCAGCGGATCGTTCAGCAGAAACCAGCCCGCTTTGGAAGCCGTAAAACGGCCTTCGGCGCAATGCACCGTCCCAATGGTAAGCGACGATTCGAGCAGCGTCTGCGCGGCATAGCGCGAAAGCCCCGTGCCGGCCGATACCTCGTCCGTCGTAAGCCCGGCGGCAGAATCAAGCAGCAGCTGCATGATGCCGAATTTCACCATCAGGCGCGATACCTGAAAAACGACCGGGCCGAACGATATTTCGTGCGCCAGGCGTTGCGCCTGCAATGCCGACAGACGCTCCGAGGCGTATGACTTCTCTAATGCGGGGGATAATTTCATCTTATGTCCATTATCATAATTCCGAAAATATTTTTTAATCGAGATGCAAAGATATGCTTTTTTTCATATTCATACCTGCCGATTGAATACATTATCGCGCCTGCCGCATCTTAATTTTTAATGTATATCGACTGCAACGCCTCAATCGGCTGCCGTCACAGCAAAAAGGAATGATCCGAACGCGCGCTTGGGCTTTTCAAATTCGAATTTGAGTCTTTCAAATTCGAGTTTGAGTCTTTGAAATTCGAATTTGAGTTCATCAAATACGAGTTTGAGTCTTTGAAATTCGAATTTGAGTTCATCAAATACGAGTTTGAGTCTTTGAAATTCGAATTTGAGTTC
>JAISNP010000103.1 GCA_031276175.1 Tannerella sp. | reverse complement strand
TACTCGTCGTTGTCGGCGAAAGTTCCGACGAAGTGGGCGAAAGTCGCGACAAACAGGACTTGCATCTCAACAACATCGACATCGACATGGTGAAAGCCGCCGCCGCATCGGGCAAACCCGTTACGACGATTCTGCTTAACGGTCGTCCGCTGATTCTTAACGAAATCAACGACATTTCTGCGGCGATAGTCGAAGCATGGTTTCCGGGCGAAGCAGGCGGCGACGCAATACTCGACGTCGTGTTTGGCGATTACAATCCTTCGGGCAAACTGCCGATGAGTTTCCCGAAATCAATGGGACAACTCCCGATATACTATTCGCGCAAACCCTCTGCCTCGCGCACGTCTATCGACGGCTCTACCGATCCGCTGTATGCCTTCGGTCACGGGCTAAGTTATTCGACGTTCGAGTATTCAAACCTGTCGGTGACGCCCGATAATCCGTCGGTAAACAGCAACATCACCGTCTCGCTCGATGTGAGGAACACCAGCTCGACGGACGGCGCAGAAGTCGTGCAACTGTATGTCCGCGACGTCGTCGGCAGCGTGACGACTCCGGTGATGGCGCTGAAAGGTTTCTCACGCGTGCATCTCGCCGCCGGCGAAACAAAGAAGGTGTCGCTGACGCTGACGCCCGAACATCTCTCCCTGTTGAATATCGACATGAAACGCGTCACCGAACCCGGAGAGTTTATCCTGATGCTCGGCAGTTCGTCGGCGGATATTCGACTGAAAACGACAATAAATGTGACGGGCGATAATAAATAACGACAACAGTGCAGCGAAACTGCGCTTTTATGTATCTCCGATTATATAATGTTTGAATGTGCCGTTAAAAAACGAAATTGTCTTATGGTAAGAAAAATGAATCGCTCTCTGATAAGGGGAATAAATTGGATTTTAACCGGTCTGCTGTCCATGCTGGGATTTTCGGGATGCAGCGACAAGGATGGAGTGACACCGGAATATGGAGTGATGATGGAATACGGCACGCCGTATGCCACATTTCTGTTTCAGGGAAAAGTGACCGACAAGGCCGGAAAGCCGGTGCAGGATATTAAAGTTGAGGTAAGCCGGGATGACCGGCCGGTTGCAAATCCGACGATAACCAATGCGTACGGACAATATTTCGCAGAGTTTAAATTCTTTCCCCATAAAGATTTTCAAGTAATCGCTTCCGACATCGACGGCGAGGCAAACGGTTCGTATCGCAACGATACGATCCGGGTAGAAATCGCCGAAACCGATTACTACGAACAGGGAGAAGGCTGGAATAAAGGTTCGGCAGCCAAAGAAATCAATATCGTGCTGAAAGAAAAAGAATAATGCCCGCAAGACTGACTTTGCGTAAACGGATTGCGCTGGAAATATTTCGACATGTGCGTAAAAACCGGACGAAACTCCACGATCTGCGCGTACTTTTTTGGGAATGTACGTTGCGATGCAATGCCGCTTGCCGCCACTGTGGGAGCGACTGTCGCGCTTCGGCCACGCAACCCGACATGCCGGCAAAAGATTTCTTTCGCGTAATAGACGACCTCACGCCGTCCGTCAATCCGAACAAGGTCATGATTACCTTTACCGGCGGCGAAGCCCTGTTACGTCCCGACATTGAGCAGTGCGGCAGCGAGCTTTGCCGGCGCGGTTATCCATGGGGTATAGTTTCGAACGGACTGCTTTTCGGCGAACGGCTTGATTCGCTGCTTGCTTCGGGACTTCATTCGGCAACCATCAGCATCGACGGGTTCGACAAGGCGCACAATTGGCTGCGCGGACGGTCGGACAGTTTCAGGAAAGCCGTACACGCGATCGAACGGCTTGCCGCCTCAAACATCGTGATATGGGACGTCGTAACCTGCGTCAACCGGAATAATTTCGACGACCTGCCGCGTTTCCGTCAATTCCTGACCGATACGGGCGTAAAAAACTGGCGCATCTTCACCATTTTTCCCGCCGGACGCGCCGCCCGCGTGCCGGAATTGCAACTCGACAACCGCCGGTTCGTACAACTGATGGATTTTATCCGCGACTCTCGCCGCCAGGGACTCCACGTATCATATGGTTGCGAGGGCTTTCTCGGAAATTACGAAACAGACGTGCGCGACGGTTTTTACTACTGCAGCGCAGGTATTAATACCGCCTCTGTGCTTGCCGACGGTTCCATTACAGGCTGTACGAGCATACGCGCAAACTTTCATCAGGGAAATATCTACACCGACCGTTTCGTCGACGTATGGGAACAACGCTTCCAACCATTCCGCTCACGCTCGTGGACGAAAAAAGGGCAGTGTGCCGACTGCAGCATGTTCCGCTACTGTCAGGGAAACGGTATACATCTCTACGACGACAACGCCGAACTGCAGGTTTGCCACTACAAACGCCTGTAAGCCGCAATCCGGAAGACGCCCCCGCTCATAAACCACATCCCGTTTTATCATACAAATGCGCGCAAAATCATGCCGTGAATTAATTATTAAATGTGTTTGCCCCGGAATTAGCAATACCTCAATTTGCCGTAACAAAAACTTTGATTACTTTTGCAGCCGAAAAAAGCTGCAATTGAAACGAAAATAGTTCAGGTTGATAACGCATAACCAAAAGGGGAAAAAGCGGAAATAGCTCAGTTGGTAGAGCATAACCTTGCCAAGGTTAGGGTCGCGGGTTCGAGTCCCGTTTTCCGCTCAATGCGTAAGCTGAAAGTTATGCGTAATGCTCGAATGGTGGAATGGTAGACACGAAGGACTTAAAATCCTTTGACCATTAAGGTTGTGCGGGTTCGAGTCCCGCTTCGAGTACTGATAATAAGAGTATAGCAAAAAACGGTACGGAGTTAAAACCAAAGCGATAATGTAACACGTAAAAATATGCACCAATATTATCAATGTATATCTTGTCTTGTCCTGAAATAGCTTTACAAAAGGGAACAGTAAAAAAAGCAGAAAAGTTATGGTAAGACGGGAAAGAAAGTTTTATTCGGAAGAGTTTAAGGAGCGCGTATTAGCGGCGTAT
>JAISNP010000071.1 GCA_031276175.1 Tannerella sp. | reverse complement strand
GCGGACTACGGCGATTAAACTTTTTGCTTCGCCTTCCGCTATACCTTCCGCTCTGCCCTCAGCTTTGCCTTCTGCTCTGCCTTCCGCTCTGCCCTCGGCTTTGCCTTCTGCTCTGCCTTTGAGCAGGCCTTTGGCCAGTCCTTTTGCTTCGCCCTCTGCCCGACTTTCGGCAAGGAGGGATTTTTCGGTGCGGATGATGTCCAGATATTTGTCGTAGGCTTCCAGGTCGGCTGCCGTGAAGGCGCCTTCTTCGCACATCGCCAATGCGCGGCGGATGTCGTCATTCTCCTTCAGGTCGTCGGAGACGTCAAGGCAGCTTCTCTCCGTTTCTTTCAGAAAGCGAAGCCACAGTACTGCCATCCGACGATCCGCCCACTTCTCGGGAACAAACTTGGGCAATTCTACCAGCACAAATTCCAGACCCTTGATGACTTCTTCCGTGTTTTTATAGTTCACGATGCGATAGTGATGATAAAACTCAGTCGTCTTGCGGTCGAAAATGTCGTTGAGGATGGCCAGACCGTAAACCGGTTGCAGCAGGGAGTAATGTTCGTTCTCATCCAACTGTCGCACGTAGGCTTTGGAGGCATTGAAGACCATCCGGCTGGAAAAGGCGCTGTTCCACAGCATCTGCATCTCTACGATGAACTGACGCCCGAAGTTGTCTTTGCAGCGGACGTCCACAATGGAATTTTTCTTTGCCGGATTTTCAGGCACCTGTTCCGCCCGGAGGTATTCAAGGCTTTCTATCTGCTGATTTGCTTCCAGCGGCATCAGGGCATTGAGGAAACTTTTCAGCAGATCGGGATGATCGCCGAATATTCTTTTGAAGGGCAGGTCGTTTTTAGGGTCGAGATAGCGTGCCATAAGTATATTGTCTGTTTAGTTCAATTATGATTAGTGTTTCACAAAAATAGGCCTTTTCCGCATTATTGCCAAAATTATTTCTGCGCTTATTGCTTCTAATTTCCTGCCCGAAAAGCCTTCTCCAAACCTTGATATAATGAATACGATCGCTTTACAAAATATCACTTAGATCGAACGCACGTTAATCATGTATTTCACAACGCGCGTTTCCAAGTTCGCAACGCGCGTTTTTAAGTTCACAACGCGAAGTTCCGGGTTACGGTGTTTAGAGAAAAGTAAAAAGCCGCGCATAACGATGTATAAATTTACAGCGGATTATACGTCGTGCCGGTTTTCCAGTTCGCGAACTTTGCGAAGCAGGTCTGATGCGAAAATGAAGTCGTTCAGCGCGGCGTTGTCGGACGAAATGAATTGTTTCTTGGTGCCTTGCCATTCCTTGACGCCCTCCTTGATGAAGATAATATTTTCACCGATGTTGACGACGGAGTTCATGTCGTGTGTGTTGACGACGGTTGTCATGTTGTATTCCTTCGTGATGCCGTGGATCAGGTCGTCTATTACAAGGGCGGTTTTCGGGTCGAGTCCCGAATTAGGTTCGTCGCAAAACAGATATTTCGGCTGCAGGGCGATGGCGCGGGCAATGGCGGCGCGTTTCATCATTCCGCCGCTGATTTCGGAAGGATAGAGGTCGTGCACTTCCGACAAGTTGACACGCTCCAGACAGAAATCCGCGCGTTTGCGGCGTTCCTTGGCAGTCATGTGCGAGAGCATGTCGAGCGGGAACATCACGTTTTCCAGCACGGTCATACTGTCGAACAGCGCCGATCCCTGGAAAAGCATCCCCATCTCGCGGCGCAAACGGTTCAATTCGTTCTTCCCCATCGCCAGTATGTTGCGTGCGTTGTACAGAATCTCGCCTTCGTTCGGGCGTATCAGGCCGATGATTGCTTTCATCAGCACGGTTTTGCCCGAGCCGCTTCGCCCGATTATCAGGTTAGTCTTACCGGAATCAAATGAGGCATGGATATTGTCCAGCACTTTCCGGCCTTCGAACGATTTGGTTAAGTTTTTGACTTCAATCATTCTACATTAACATTATGTGTGTCAGCAGTACATCTCCCATCAGCACCATGATACTGCTTGTCACTACGGAGTTCGTGCTTGCCTTGCCTACTTCCAGCGAACCGCCCTTGACGTTGTAACCGAAATAGGACGATATGGAAGCGATCATGAATGCGTACACAATTGATTTGATTACGGAATAGGTGATATAGAACGGATTGAAGTAGTATTGCAGTCCGAACTCGAACGAGGAGGGAGTCATTCCGTTTCCGAAGTGACTGGCCCCGATGCCACCCAGAATGCCGGTCATCATGCTGAAAAACACAAGTATGGGAATGAACAGCATCAGTCCGACTATTTTCGGAAGAATCAGAAAATTAGCCGAGTTAATGCCCATTATTTCTATTGCGTCTATCTGTTCCGTCACGCGCATGGTGCCGATTTCGGAAGCGATATTGCTGCCTACTTTTCCTGCCAGTATCAGGCACATAATGGAGGAAGAAAATTCCAGTAATATGATTTCGCGCGTCGTATAGCCGATCGTGAATTTGGGAATCAGGGGGGAGGTAATGTTCAGCGAGATTTGAAGGGCAATCACCGTCCCGATGAAAACGGAAATAATTACTACAATCCATATCGAATCGACGCCCAGTTTGTATATCTCGCGTATCAATTGTCTGAAAAACATACTCCAGCGTGTCGGGACGGTAAATGTTTTTCCCATCAATAGCGTATATTCCCCCAATTGATGTAAAGCTTTATTCATGCTTGTTGCGTTTGCAATTTTTGCCACAAAGGTAACAATAAACGGTAAGGACGGAAGTAAAAATTGCTGGGAAATAGCTGATTTTGCATTTTTACAACGGTCTAAAACGATTTCAGTTCCTGATACAGCCGTTGCACGGGCAGCCCCATCACGTTATAAAACGAACCGTAAATCGCATGAACGCCGACATATCCTATCCATTCCTGAATACCGTAGGCGCCTGCCTTGTCGTATGGCCGAAAAGTGTCGACATAGTAATTTATCTCTTCATCTTCCAGAGGAGAAAAAACCACTTCCGATGCGACGGAAAAATCCGTCTGCCTGTGTGCGGCTGTGATCACAACGCCGGTAACTACCGTATGCCTGCGGGCGGAGAGTTGTTTCAGCATCCGGACGGCATCTTCGCGGTCGCGCGGCTTTTCGAGTATCCCGCCGTCAAGCGTCACAACCGTATCCGCAGTAATAATCAAATCGTTTACCTTCATTTCGCGAACGTATGCCTCCGCTTTCCTGCGGGCGATGAAACGAGGCACCTCCTCCGGAGGCAATCCTTCGGGGTGAGATTCGTCGATTCCGGGGATAACACGCACCTCGAACGCCAAGCCGAGTCCCTTCAGCAGTTCCCTGCGTCGCGGCGAGCCGGAGGCCAGTATGATATGGTAGTTTTCAAGCATGATGCGTTACGCTTTTACCATCCGAAGGCGTCGCCTTTCATCCAGCATCCCTGTGCTTTCATCGTCTGCTCAATGATTTCGCGGGCAATGCCTTCGCCGCCGCGCAGGGGCGAAATATATTTTGCTATTCCCTTGATTTCGGGTGCGGCCGTGACCGGAGCGATGGGCAAACCGACCCGCAACATCACCTCGTAATCCGGAATATCATCTCCCGCATAAGCGATTTCGTCTTCTTCCAGACCTGTTTTTGCAAGAAAATCTTCGTAATCTTTCAGCTTCGCCGAGCTGTGCATGTAAATATGCCGGATACCCAACCGCTCGAAACGGATCCGGACGCTCTCCGTGTTCCCGCCCGTAATGATACCCAGATGATAGCCTTGCTTTACCGCAAACTGGAGCGCATACCCGTCCTTTATGTTCACCGTCCGCATCGGATCGCCGTTTACGGCCAGCGGAATATAGTCCGTCGACAACACGCCGTCCATGTCGAAAAGAAATCCCCTGATTTTGCTCAAATCATAATTGATACTGCTCATGTATTGATATTTTATATATGTGACTGCTTATCATTCGATAAATCCGCTTCAAATCCGCGTCCGTCAGCAAATCTTCGTGCATCTCCATCACCCGGCGGTCGTTGCGCACGGCCGGGCCTGTTTGTGCCTGCGCCGGGGCGAGCGTGTGGAGTTTTGCCGCCGTTTCGTCGATCAACGGCAACAGCGCTTTCCACGAAATTCCCTGCTCTTCGAGTATTGCTGCCGCTACGGCATACATGTGAGCGGTAAAATTGCAGGCATACACGGCCGCCAGGTGTAGATATTTCCTTTTCCCGGACGTAAGTTTCCGTACGTCGGCGGATATTTGCCCCGCAATCCGGCACAGCAGCAATTCGTCTTCGGGCAAACGGGCTTCGACAAAACACGGGATACGCCTGAAATCCGTTTCGCGTGCGACGGAAAAAGTTTGCAGCGGATACAGCACGCCGCAACGTACTGCGTGTTGCCCGAACACGTCCGTCGAAACGCTTCCCGCCGTATGTATCCAAAGCCCGCCGTTCGGTCGCACACGTGCTATCGCTCCGGCCAGCACATCGTCACTGAGAGAAAAAACATACAGGTCGGCATCGGGCACGAGGCGCTCCAGGCAGGTTGTCCATTCCGCCTGCAAACGCTCTGCCAAAATCCGCGCATGTGCTTCCGTCCGGCTATATACCTGTACCACCGTGTGTCCTGCATCCCGCATCGCCGCTGACAGGTGCGTGGCCACGTTTCCAGCTCCTGCGAAGACTATTTTCAGTCCGCACGCCATGTCCTCCCTTACTCCGCCGCCTGAGGGCGAGGTTTCGTTTTTGCTGTTCATCTTTGTTCCGTCCGTTTCATGTTCGTGGGCGGCAAAGGTAACGGATATTTTTATGCCGACGATATACGCTTCCGGCTTTTTTCGCGTTAGTAGTAACGTGAGATTCAACGTAAGAAAAAGCAAAAAAGAGTCCGGAGAAATCGGCAACAGTTCCGGAACTATGAGTCGAACTCATGTTAGAGTATTACGGTAAAACTAAATGAAATGAAGATTCGCTTCCTTGTCGCAATGTTTCTTTTATTGCTTCCCGAAAATATTCCGGCACAAAACGGAAGAAGGGTCAAGATTTCCGGTAATGTGCGAGATGCCGACGGCAATCCCGTCGAACTTGTAGCCGTTCAGGTAAAAAATACCGTGACCGGCGCAATGACGGACGAAAAGGGATATTATTCCCTCACAGTTGTGCCGGGCGATTCCGTCACACTGTTGTTTTCGTGTCTGGGCTACAACAAGGCCGAACGAATCATCCCTTCGGTTACGGGCGACATGCGCGTCAACGTACAGATGAACTACGTTGCACTGGAACTCGGACAGATAGAAGTAACGGCCTCGCGAAGAAATACCACCACGCTGGAAACGATAGACGCCGACCGCCTGAAGATATTGCCCGACCCTTCGGGCGGAAGCATCGAAAGCCTCGTGGTCACTCAGGCCGGCGTATCGTCAGGCAACGAACTGAGCACGCAGTACTCGGTGCGTGGAGGAAGCTACGACGAAAATATGGTATATGTAAACGGACTGGAAGTTTTCCGCCCGCTGCTGATCCGCTCCGGCGAGCAGGAAGGGCTTAGCTTCATCAATCCCGGCATGACGGAATCGGTGCGGTTCTCGGCCGGCGGATTCGAGGCGCGATACGGCGACAAGATGAGTTCGGTGCTGGACATTACCTACAAGAAGCCGAAGACGTTCGAAGGCGCCGCCTCGGCAAGTATGCTCGGCGCAAGCGCATACATCGGCAGTTCGGTCGGCAAATTTACCCAAGTGACCGGCATACGCTACAAAACAAACCGCTCGCTGCTGGGGACAATGGACACGGAGGCGGAATACAACCCGCTCTTCGTCGATCTGCAAACTTACCTCACCTTCCAGCCGGCGCCGCGGTGGGAAATCAATTTTCTCGGCAACATGTCGTTGAACAGCTACAAATTCATCCCGCACAACAGGGAAACCTCGTTCGGCACGGCCTATGCCCCTAAATCGTTCATCGTCTACTTCGACGGACGGGAGAGAGACAGGTTCGAAACGTTCTACGGCGCAGCGACGCTGAAATACGTCGTGAACGATAAAACGGAAATCGGCCTGCAAGCCTCGGCCTTCAACACCCGCGAGGAAGAAAGCTACGACATCACAAGCTGGTACTGGCTCGACAACGTGGGTTCGGACGAAACCGGCGGCACAACGGACGCCCTGTCGCTGGCCTACTTTCACGAACATGCCCGCAACCGCCTCTCGGCAACCGTAGCTCACGCCGGACTGTACGGCATATCCCAACTCTCCGCCGGGCACTCGCTCAAGTGGGGCGCCGGCGTGCAGCGAGAAAGCATTACCGACAAAATCAGCGAATGGGAAAGCCGCGATTCGGCCGGATATTCGTTGCCTCAAAACGGAAAAGAGGTGAACGTCATTGCCAACCTTTTCTCGGACAACAGGCTTGAAAGCGCCCGTTTCTCCGGATACGTTCAGGACGTTTTCAAATTCAGGACTGCAAAGGGGATGTTCACCGTCGTCGGCGGCATACGGGGAAGCTATTGGGACTACAACAAAGAATCGCTTTTCAGTCCGCGCCTCTCGGTCGGTTTCATCCCCTCGGCCAATCAGAACCTTACACTCCGCCTTGCCACGGGATTTTATTACCAGCCGCCGTTTTACAAAGAACTGCGCGTAGAAACGGCAGACGAGAATCAAAACCACGTCATCCGGCTTAACGACAAACTGAAATCGCAACGTTCCATCCACCTTATCGGGGGAGGCGACTACACCTTCCCCGCCGCAGGACGCAACTTCAAGCTCACCGCCGAACTGTATTACAAGAAACTGGACAATGTGAACCCCTATACGGTCGACAACGTAAAAATCCGTTACTACGGCGACAACTGCGCTACGGGATACATAGCCGGAGTAGACATGAAACTGTTCGGCGAATTTGTACCCGGTACGGATTCATGGATCAACCTTTCGCTGATGAAGTCCGAACAAACCATCCGCGGCACAACCAGAGCGCCCATGCCGAACAGCCAACTGTACAACCTCTCGCTCTTTTTTCAGGACTATTATCCGGGAAACAAGTACATCATGCTTAATCTCCGCGGCGTTCTGGCCGGCGGACTCCCCGTGACCATCCCCCGCAAAGGATACGAAGCCGGCTATTATCGCACGCCTCCCTACCGCAGGGTCGACATGGGCATCACCTGTCAGCTGGCGCGCGGCAACAGCGAAATCATGGAACGCGGCTTCTTACAGCATTTCAAAAACGTATGGCTGGGGGTCGACCTGTTCAACCTTTTCGACATCAAGAACACCGGCTCCTACTACTGGGTTACGGACATTTACAACCAGCAGTACGCCGTCCCGAACTATCTGACCGGTCGCCGGCTGAACTTCCGCATCTCCGTCGATTTCTGAACCCGTTTCACTCAGGCGCTGCATGAAACGGGGAGCATTTGTAAAAGATAAGCATATTCATTATCTTTGCAACAAGTTTTTT
>JAISNP010000061.1 GCA_031276175.1 Tannerella sp. | reverse complement strand
CATCTGTAATTTTTATTTCCGGGAATGCTTAACGTCGGTACACGGACACAGCCGAAACGTCCGATGCTGTCCGGCCCCAGACCGCATATAAACAAAAAATCGAACCTCTCGACCGGTATCCTGTGTATTAACTGAAACATTGTCCTTACCGCCCCGTCAAAATCACTGATCAGGATGTCCGCAAAAAAAGCCACTTTTATTTTTTCCGTATGCATCTGTTTTCATTGTTGGTTACGGGGCAAAGGACGGGAATTGATATTACAAAGCGGCGACAAAACAATCACAATTATTACTCACGCCTGTTCTTTTTCACATCGAACCCGGAACGATAAAAATGACGTTTACTCTGCGCGACAAGAGCGGTAAGTCTGAACGCACAGAGACGGCAGGGACATGCCTCCCTGAAAGCGCGGCCGCCCCGCCGTCCGACGCTGTTAACACGCCGCCGACGTTGTAGACCGGAAATATTACCCGATAAATTCTTCCGCAGTCGCGGATTTCTTTCCGAACGTTTCTACAAGCTTTCCGCGGCTGCGGATTTTCACTTTATCATTTCCGCAGGCAATCCGCGGCTGCGGATTTTTACTTTCGCATTTCCGCGAGTAATCCGCGGCTGCGGATTTTTACTTTATCATTTCCGCAGGTAATCCGCAGCTGCGGATTTTTATTTTATCATTTCCGCGAGTAATCCGCGGCTGCGGATTTTCATTTTAGCGTTTCCGCGAGTAATCCGCGGCTGCGGATTGCTTTTCGAAACATTCCTGTAATCTTCGTTGAAGCAGGACGCAATTTTAACGGCAGAATCTCCGGCAAACATAAAGTCATATCGTTTAAAAATATAATCTTTCCCGTGATACACGTTCATGTCTTGCCTTATTTGTGCCGCCGGTCATTCAAATCCGGGATTGCGGCGTCCTCTTCCACCTTCAGGCCTTCCCCCGAAGCCGCTTTCGCCCTGCGGACGAAATCCGGCAGGAGGCGCTCTCATGAATCCGAAATCATTCCTTTTCTCCATAAATATCCGATACTGCTTGTCCGAGAGAAGTTTCCGAATCTTTTTATTCGACTTCTCGATTCGTTTCCTGATTTTCTCGTCCGCAAGGATTATATCCTTCCGTAGCTTCTCCTCTTCTTTTTTGCTCTTCGGCGACAGTTTGCTTTTTCCCATAAGTTCCTGTTTTTTCCGAATCTGCTTGGAGATGTCGCTTTGCTCCTTGACTAAAACAATTCCAATATCGGCGCGCTGTTCAAGCGTTATTCCGGGGATTTCGGGAAATACGTCAATTCTGAACTCTTCCTTTCCCTTTGCGGTATTTTCGCGCTGTTCCATACCCTGCGGCGGTCTTTGCCGGTTGCCTCTACCCGTGTTTCCGCCCATGCCTCTTCCCTGCGGCGGTTGTGCGTGCAGGCACGCCGCTGCGGAGGCTATACATAAAATCAAATACAATCTGTTCATAAGTTACTGTTTGTTTTTATTGATACTTTTTCCTTTGTAATGCTCATTCATATCCTGTCGCATTTGCCGGGTCGAGGGAAAGTTTTCCGCCATGGTCGGGAGAGACTTTCCGGCAAACAGCCGGCAGTTATTCATCTTTCGCCTCAATTACCTGAAATTTTACCGAGGCTGCGCTTATCGCCGTAAAGATGCCGAAGGCGTTTCGGACGGCGCTCGACGGATTTGCCCGGTCGGTTGAACCGATGCGCTCGTAAAGATCGACATAGTCGCTGTTGACGCGGTAGACGTAGATCGAATAATATCCCGTCGACCGGAACTCGCGCGATGTGACGGTATAACCGTTGCCTTGGAACGGCTGCATCATTCGGCGGCGGAACTGCGAGCCTCCGCCCATCGGCGGCATGTCTTCCGCGGCGGGACTTTCAATGTAAATCTGGTAATAACCGGCGTCGGGATCGTCCCACGCCAGCCGGATTTCGACCGTATCCGCCGACGTGTCGAAAAACCATGAACCGGCGGCGCGCGTGGCGGACTCCGGCTCGATGCGCAGGCCGGTGACGGGTGGCGGCACGGTGGTTGAGGCGGATACCGTTTTCCCCTGATATTCGAAAGACAGGTCGTAGCGTTGCCCTCCGCGAATGGTGTCTGCGCCCAGTCGCAGCACGTATGTGCCCGCGTCGGTTTCCGTCGGTTTCCTTCCGTTGATTTCAAGACTTAGACCGCCGACGGGTTTTGAAAACTCGTATCCCTCCCTTAAATAGACTTCCATGCTATATAACTTCACGGTAATGGCGTCTGCGCCTTCCGACAGGTAGCTTTCAACGATCGGCATGGCGGTATCCACCGCGCCGTCCATAAGCGATTCGCCGCAGGAACAGCAGAAAAGCAGCAGCGAAGTGCGCAGCACGAATGATTTTACTGTATTCATGACTGTTTGTTTTCAATTATTTCAACTGTATGCTCAGCGTCACGTTCGGCGTGAAGCCGAGCAGGTTTACGTTGGTCTCGGTGATGCCGTCGGTCTCGTCGTAGGCATATTCCCTGTACCAGATGTTGGCGCGGTCGTAGATGTTGAACAGCGAAATGCTGAGGCTCGATTTCGCCGCCTTGATGAACGACAGGTCGTATTTGGCCAGCAAATCCATGCGGTGATAGTCGGGATAGCGGGCGTTGTTCTTTTTGTCCGTCACGATGAAATTCATCTCTCCGCCGTTCGGGGTGTTGAGCCTGTATCCGCCCACAGGCTCGGTATAAGGCTTGCCGGTCGCGTATATCCACGTGGCGGAGAGCGTAAGGTCGCGGGCGGGCTTGCAGGTCAGGACGGTTTTGAACTCGTGCGTCACGTCCTGATTGGCGGCGAAATATCCGTCGCCATAAACCGGAAAGCGATAGCGCGTTTCGGCCAGCGTGTAGCCCAGCCATCCGGTCAGGCTGCCGTATTTCTTCTGCACCAGAAAATCCACGCCGCGCGAATAGCCCTCGCCGTTGTAAAAAAATTCCCGGTAGCCGCTGTGGTTTGCAAACGACGAGGCAAACCTCAGCGTATATTCGCTCAGGTTGTAGAGGCGTTTGCAGTAGGCCTCGACGTCGAAAAGGAAATTTTTCGTCCCTAAACTGCTGCCGCCGACAAAATGTACCGAACTGCTCACCGGAAGGCCTTCGCCGTCGGACAGGAGCCAGATGTCGCGGCTTCCGGCGGAGATGTCTTCGCGCACGACGCGGTTGACAAACTGGCTGTAATATCCCGCGGAAGCCTTCAGGTTCAGGCTGCCGACTTTGTAAAAAGCCTGAAGCCGCGGCTCGGGGTAGAGGCGCGACGTCACGTCGTAGAACGACAGCCTGACGCCGGGCAGCACCGTCAGCCGGTCGCTTAGCGTCAGGCTCTCCTGCACGTAAACAGAGAGCAGATTGCCCGAGTTCTGCATGTGCAGGATATTCAGGGAATCGCCCTGCGAATGACGGTAATCAATCCGGTAGCCGGAATAGTTCAGGCCGAATTCGAATTTGTTTTTGCCGTTGACTTTATATTCGTTGTCGAATTTCAGGGAATAGTCCCGCAGGTTGTTGTGCTCGTCGGTGTTTTGGTTGAACATCACGGCGACGTTGTCGGCGGAATTGCTGCTGCTCGAAGTCGTCATGCTGTTCCGGCGGTCGCGCAGGCTGTAATATTTCGAAAAGGAAGCCAGGAGGTTGGAATAAAGCTTGTCGTTCCTGTTACGCGACCATTTCAGGCTGCTGCCTACGTTGCCCCAATTGGTTCGGTCGGTAATGCTTCCGCCCATGAACGCACTGCCGAAGCTCTCGCGGGAATTGTCGAGCACGTCTTCGCCGTGAAAGAAACTGAGGGAAACGATGTCGCGCTTTGTCGGATTGTACGTGACTTTGGCGTTGAGGTCGTAAAAATACGATTCGGGCTTTTGTTGGTTGCGCCGGTTGAATCCGTTGCCCGCCGTTTGCCGGTTCTCGGAATATACGTCGGTAAACTTGTCGTACATAAAACTCTGAAACGAGCGTCGTCCGGCCGCGAAGAACGAGCCTTTCTCGTTCCTGAACGGCATCTCCATGAAAGCATTGAAGCCGAGGAAGCCGGCGTCGCCGCCGGCATTGAACGACTTGTCGTTTCCCGTCTTGCCGACAATTTCCATCACGCTCGACAGCCGTCCGCCGTGTTTAGCCTCGAAACCGCCCTTGTGCAACTGCACGTCCTTGACGGCATTCGTATTGAAGGCGCTGAAAACGCCCATCAGATGCTCCTGATGATAAATCGTGAAACCGTCGTAGAGCACCAGATTCTGGTCGGGCGTACCGCCGCGCACGTACATTCCCGCCGACGATTCGTTGGCCGCCGAGATGCCGGGCATCAGCTGGAAGGTGCGAAACAGGTCTTTCTCGCCCAGCGCCGGCAGGTCGGCAATCTTGGCGGCGGTAGTCCGGATCACGCCGATGGAGAGTTCGGGGATTTTCAGCACATCCTCCCGTTCGCCGACAACGACTACCTCGTCGAGCAGGTTGGCGACAGGCTGCAATTCGACGAAAAGATTGTCCGTTGCAATTTCGGGCGAGAGATGGAAATATTGCGTTTCGTATCCCAAATACCGGAATACAAGCGTGGCCGTATCCGACGGAACACTGTACAGGGTAAAGTATCCGTCCGTATTGGTCGCCGCGGCAATGGCGGGATGGCCTTCGACCTGCACGGTGGCAAAGGGCAGGAACTCGCCGTTGGTCTGGTCTTTGATACGTCCCGTGACGGTGAGGTTGCGCCGGGAGGCATTGCCCGTGTAGCGTTTGTTTTCAAGTCCCGTACGGTTGCGGGGCATGTTTTTGGTCGGCACGACGCAGTATGCGCCCTCCCCGTCCACGTAGTACGACAGGCCTTTCGTCTCCTTTATGATGCGATCGAAGGCCTCCACGATCGACGTGTAGTAAAACGTCCCCTCGTACCTGAAGCCCGCCACCTGTGCGGAATCGTACCGGAGCGTCATGCCGTACTTCGTTTCGAAGTCATGCAGAATCTTGAGCGTCGATTCCTTGAAATACACTTCGTTTACGGAACTCAACGGAAGGCTGTCGCGCGTTTGCGCCCACAAGCCCTCTGCCGCCGCAAGCAGGCAAATCGCTGCCGATAAAACCATATTTCTCCTCATTCCGGTTGTGTTGATGTTTCAGGCTGCAAAGGAAGAAACAAATCCGGCAGAAGTGCGTAATAAATGACAAACGACGGGGATTGTTGGATTTACGGCGTTGCGCGCTTTCAGGACAAAAAGTCGGTTATGGTTGACGGAAACTCATTTATTGTCGACAGAAACTCATTTGTTGTCGACAGAAACTCG
>JAISNP010000019.1 GCA_031276175.1 Tannerella sp. | reverse complement strand
CCCAGTTCGCCCGACGCACGGATGACGCGGTGGCAGGGTATCAGGAATGAAACGGGATTGTCGCCGACAGCCGTTCCGACGGCGCGCGAAGCCTTCGGGCTGTTCACTTTTGAGGCTATGTCGCCGTAGCTTGCCAGCCCTCCCTCGGGGATTTTCAGGAGGATTTCCCATACCTTCAGTTGAAAATCCGTGCCTTTCAGATGCAGTTTTATTTCGTCCGGGCGGCTCCAGTCCCGCGTGAAAACCGACAGGGCGTTTTGCTGCATGGCGTCCGTTTCCCGACGATAGCCGGCGTGGGGGAATTTCTCCCGCAAGAGGTCGAGCGCAAGCCCGTGGTCGTCGGCAAAGGCCAGGTAGCAGATTCCTTTGGGCGTGGAGGCTGCAAGGATGTCGCCGAACGGACTTGCGGAAAAGTTATAACGGATGGAAAGGGTTTTACCGCCGTTTTTGTATTCGCCGGGCGTCATGCCTTCGATCCGGATGAATAAGTCGTGCAAACGGCCGGTTCCCGAAAGTCCCGTCCGGCAGGCGGCGTCGAAGAGGGTGGTTTCTTTCAGCGCTTTTTTGGCATATTCGATGCTCGTGTATTGCAGGAATTTTTTGGGACTGACGCCTGCCCAGGCGGTAAACAAGCGCTGGAAATGAGCCGGACTTAAGCATACTTTGCGGGCGACGTCGTCGAGGCCGGGCTGATTCCTGAAATTTTCCCTGATGTATGCAATGGCTTCGGCGATGCGTGCGAAATCGAGATTTTCCTGTATATTCATTGTCTTCCGTCTTTATAAATTATCTGCGCAAAGATACGCGCGGCGGCGTGCGCCGGCAACCCGAATCATGCTTATCTTTTTTTTACTGCTTTTCTTTTCATTGCACGGACTGCGTGTTTTGTTTCATCGTGTACAGCCCGCGATTCCGTTATCTTTTGAATGGCTTTGTTGTGCGTTAGATCGTCCAGTTTGTTGTTTTTCAAATAAAGCATCCCCTGCTCCGGCAAGTCTCGGCAGTAAATGGATACAGCCCACGCCACGGCCATTTTCACATAATAATCGTCGTGTGTGATTCGATCGAATGTCGAAAAAGCCTGCCCGACGTATCGTTCATCGACAAAATGACCGAGCAGCATCACCACGGCAAACCGTATCTCACAGGCTTTGTCCGATTTCAGGTATGGCTGCAAAAACATCCATACGTCTTCTTTCTCATGTTCTTCAAACTTCAAGCCTGCGCAGAAGCTGTCGCATACGCCCCAGTTATTTATCCGGGGAATAAATTCGCTTACATACTTCGCCTTCTCTTTCCAACTCATGCGCAGATAACCGATGATCATGCCTTGCAGCATAATTTCTTCATAGTAGATCAGTCCGGTGGCTGCAAGATATTCTTCTCCGCCGTGTTTTACCAGTCGCTTGGCCATTCTGCGAAGTTCGGGGAGCCTTACGCCTAATATATTATTGATATTGGGGATGAGTTTCGATGAAAATATCCTGTACTTTTCATCGGCAAGGCTTTCGAGCGCTTCCCGGATCGTTTTTACCATAGAAACATCTCCCCTGTTCGGTTTGTCTTCTTCACAAGTGCGCATGGGGAATATTTAATTACCGACTTTCCGGTAGCTCGCGACCGCCATCAGATTGAATACGATCAGGAATCCGCCGATTTTGAGCAACTGCGGAAGAATGTCCGCAAAGCCGCTGCCTTTTAAGTAAATCAGGCGCATCACTTCGACGAAATAACGCAGCGGATTGAAGGCCGTCACCGCCTGCGCCCAGTCGGGCATACTGCCGATGGGCGTAAAAAGTCCGCTCAGGAGGATGAAACAGATGAGGAAAAACAGCGTCATGAACATCGCCTGCTGCTGGTTCTTTGCGAAATTGGAAATCATCAGTCCGAAGCCCGTGAAGGCAAGGAGGTAGAAAAAGGCGAAAAGGTAGATGTTTGCCACCGCTCCCGCCGGCAGCATACCGTAGATGAGGAAGGCGATCGCCATGCTGAGCGTGAGGTTGACTAATCCGATCACCCAAAACGGAATGAGTTTCGCCAGGATAAACGCGCTCCGCGAGACGGGCGTGACGTTGATTTGTTCCATCGTGCCGAGTTCCTTTTCGCGCACGATGTTCATCGCCGAAAACATCGCGCCGATCATGGAGATCAGGATGACAATCACGCCCGGAACCATGAAGTTGCGGTAGCTCATTGCCGGATTGTATTTGTAATAGGGTTTTACCGTGATGGCTGCCTGCCGTGCGGCGCCGGGATTAAAATCGTTGATGATTTGCGTCATATACGCCATTGCCAGACCGGCTTTCTGACCGTTGAGCGCGTCGATCGAGAGCATCGTCCGCGCGGGCACGCCGTTGACGAGGTTTTTTTCAAAGTCCTGCGCGATTTCGAGTATCAGATCTGCCTTGCCGAGTTCCACGTCGCGCAACGCTTCGTCGTAGCTTGCCGGCGCGGACGAGAGGCGGAAAAATCCCGACGACAGCGCTTTCTCCCTCAACCGTACGGACGACGCGCTTTGGTCGTTGTCTATCACGCAAAGCGAAATGTCTTTCTGCTCGAACGTTGCCGCCCAGGGCAAAACGGCCAACTGCACGACCGGCAAAAGGAAGATGAACCGGAACATGAATTTGTTTCTGAATATCTGGAGAAATTCCTTTTTCAATAAATACTTCAATGCTTTCATAGTCGGTTCCTGAATTTTTTAATGCTGACGGTCATGAAGAAAATGCACATTCCCAGAAGGATGAAAAACGGTCGCCATACGGCGTCGAACCCCAGCCCCCGGATCATCACATTGCGCAACGCCTCGACAAACCAGCGCGCGGGGACGGCGTGCGAAATCACCTGAAGCGCCGCCGGCATACTGTCTATCGGGAAAATCATCCCCGACAGCAGCATCGTCGGCAGCATCAGTCCCACGCCGACGGCTACCATGGCCGTTTGCTGCGTTGCGGCGATCGTCGAAATCAGCAGTCCCATCGACAGGGCGGTGAAAATGTACAGCAGCGAAAGCGTTGCCAGCAAAAGAATATTGCCGTTGACCGGTACGTCCAGCGCCACGTTGGCCAGCGCCAGTATCAGCGCCACGTTGGCAATCGAAACCGTCAGATAGGGAATCACTTTGGCAAAAATAACGGTCTGCGGCCGGAGGGGCGACACGAGCAGGATTTCCATCGTACCCAGCTCTTTTTCGCGGACAACGGCGATGGAGGTCATCATCGCGCATATCAGCATCAGCACCATTCCCAGCAGTCCCGGAACGATACTCAGCGCGCTTCGTAACTGGGGATTGTAGAGCATCTTTACGTCCGTGACAATCGCGGGGGACATTCCTGCGGCCTTGTTTTTCGCCTGTTGATACGCGAGGATTTCCGCCTGAAAATAATTGACCATCGTCGAAGCCTGATTGGGATCGGAAGCGTCCGTCATGACCTGAATGTCGGCGACGCCCGAACGCAACGGCTCGCTGCCGAATCCGGCGGGTATGACTACCGCCATTGCGCAGAGGCCTTTTTGAAACGCGGCTTCGACTTCGCGCGCCGTATGGACGTTGTCTTGCAGGTCGAAGCAGGCGTTGGCGTTGAGTTTTTCGATCAGTTCCCGCGATTCCTGCGACTTCGCCATGTCCATCGCGACAAAGGGAATATGCCGTATCTCGGTCGATACCGCAAACCCCAGAATCATCATCAGCATGATGGGCAGGAGAAACATGATCAGCAAACTCAACGGGTCGCGCAGGATGTGGCAAAACTCTTTTCGGATGAAGCTCCGCAACAGGTGCGGCGTGTTTTTATTGTCGGTCATATACTTACTTTAAATTATTTTGGGCGTAAAGGTAGTAAAAATCAATAACCAGCCCAAAGACAAAAGGCAGCCGGCAACTTGGTAAGTTCAATTTCAGTAAAGGCAACCGATTGAACTTACCGGAGAGAGATATATGCTACCTTTGCGGAGAATATGAACAATATAATAAGGAAATAACATGGCAAAGATCAATGTAAAGAACACGGAAGTAACCGTAATTCAGATTAACAATATTGATTATATATCGTTGACTGATATTGCCAAATTCAAAACCCCCGATCCTAATGCTGTGATAGGAAATTGGATGCGCAATAGAAATACGATTGAATATTTGGGGATATGGGAATGTTTGTATAATCCCAATTTTAAACCCCTCGAATTCGAGGGGTTTAAAAAGGAAGCCGGATTAAATGCTTTTACCCTGTCGCCTCAAAAATGGATTGAAACTACCGCAGCAATCGGGATAGTTTCAAAATCGGGAAGATACGGAGGAACATTTGCCCACAAAGATATTGCGTTCAAATTTGCAAGTTGGATTTCGATAGAATTTGAGTTGTATGTTGTCAAAGAATTTCAGCGTCTCAAGGAAGAAGAGCAAAAAGCGTTGGGCTGGTCGGCGAAGCGCGAACTCGCAAAAATCAACTATCACATCCACACCGACGCCATCAAACAGCATCTTATCCCGCCCGAACTCACTTCGCAACAGGTATCAATTATCTATGCCACCGAAGCCGACGTGCTGAACGTGGCGCTGTTCGGAATAACCGCCGCTCAATGGCGCGAAGCAAATCCCACGCTGAAAGGCAACATCCGCGATTATGCCACTATCAATGAATTGATTTGCCTGTCGAACATGGAAAACATCAACGCCGTACTCATCAACGAAAATCTCCCGCAACGCGAACGACTGATAAAACTGAATCAAATCGCCATTCAACAAATGAGTGTGTTGCAGGAAGTCGAAAAC
>JAISNP010000012.1 GCA_031276175.1 Tannerella sp. | reverse complement strand
CTAACATAATTTTCCGGTTTTTATGCGACAAAGGTACAAAAACCGGTTGATACCGACAAACTTTTTCGTAATTATTTTATTGATATTCAGTTAAATGAAAGGTTAATAAGGACTGACTAACTACGCATTTGGCAGATGAACCACAAAAAAGCCGGGAATCAATTCCGACGTCAGGACGTGACGATTTGAATTGACTCCCGGTTTTTTTGCGCCTCTCGTTATTCCGCTTTTTTCAGCACGAAATCTTCCATCAGCCCGTAATCCGGTTGCTGGTAATCGTTACCTGACGGATAGTTGCTCACGTTCCTGAAATGTCCGGGACTGACAAGCCCCGGCGCCGGATTGTTATGGAAGGGGCCGAGCAGGCTTTTGTTGCTGCCGATTACTTTGACGGCGACCGTGTTTACGCCCTGTTTCAGCAGTCCGGAGATGTCGACGGAATAGGGTTGGAAAGCGAGGATGCCTGCGGAGGTTCCGTTGACCGATACTTCGGCAACCGTTCCCTGCCAGTCGTCGGCCTGCACGATGTAGCGGGCGGAGGGTTCGGCAATTTCGTATTGCTTCGAATATTCGACCGCTCCCGGATAGAATGGCAGCCCCTGCGCTTTCCAGCTTCCAGTGGCGAGGGTTTCGGCCGGCGCAACGATTGTCCATCCTTTGGGCGCGGGCGTTACTCCGAAGTTTCCGCGTATGTACACCGGTTCTATTTCGGCATGGATATTCATGGGCGAACATGTGAGGGTCAGCACGTTTTCGCCCTGCTTTAGGTATGTGCCGAGGGTTAAAACGCCTGTTTCGGGTTCCAGCCACCATGCGCCGGGCACGGGTTTTACGGGATTGCCGTTGATGCGGATGTCGTAGAGTCCGGGACGTTCGACAACGGCCTGTATTGCCGACAGGTCGAACGCGCCGTGAACCGTAAATTTGTATGACGCAGTGAAACCGCCGGTCGTGAACGTGTCGCGACAGACGATGTTGTTTTTATACTGTACGGACGTATTCCACGGGTTGCCGTGTTTGAAGTCGTGATATTTGAACGCCCTGTCGGCGGCGTTGAAGACGTGCAAATCTTTGAATGTTTCGTTTCCGAGCGTCAGATCGCAGAAGTCGATCGTCAGCACATTGTCCGTTTCCGGCCGGACGGCGAGCGGCGCGGCGGGAATCATGTCCGCATATCGGGCAGACGGTTCGGGGCGGCGGTCATATCCGTTTTGTTTTTCGGCAGACACGTACAGCAGCAAACTGCCTGCCGGCGGCAGGTTATAAGTCAGTTCGACCCGGTCGCCGTCGACGGTTTCGGGATAATCGGTGATTCGGCCGGTCAGCGTGTGCAGTTCAACCGCATCCCTTCCCGGCAGCCGCACCGTGCCTTCGGCAGCCTGCGTCAGGCTTGAATTGGCGAGAAACAGTATCTGCCCGTCTTTCATCACCCTGCGGTGGTGGTATAAATCGTGACCTGCCGTCGGCGTAAACCGTATATCGGAGCTGTACGGCGTCAGGTCAAGCGCGTCGGACGGGGCGATCCGCGTGACGTTTTCCGAAGTAAAGAACGCGCGCAACGCTTCGCTCGAAACGCCGTCCACGTATGCAGGCTGTGCATAAGCCAGAATCGTCCCGCCGTTTTTCGCAAATTCCTGCAGCAGGGCGAAAGTCGGGGCGTCGAGGTTTTCGGTCATCGGCGGGATGACGACTTTCGAATATGCCCGGCGTCCAACCGTGAATTTGTTTTGCTTCACTGCCCCGCGGTCTTTGATGATGTTTTCCGAACCGAGGTCGTACTCTACCTGCGCTTTTTCGAGGGCGGAGACAAACTGCTGAAACGTTTTGCCGATTGCCATGTACGTCGGGTTGCTGTAACGGTAGGCGTAGTACATCCAGACGGAAGTGGTGGGTTCCAGAATCAGTATGTCGTTCACCTGCTCGCCCGACGAAAGTGCCATTGAGAGGCGCGCGTAGTGCATGTTCAGTTGGCGGTAGTAAGGCCACCACGGCGAATGTGCGGAAAATGTAGGCGGATAGTCGTACTTCCGTGCGCCGGCGATGCTGAGGTGCGAGAGGTGCTGGTTCATGAAATTCACGCCCAGCGCATATTCCCAGTCGCCAAGCCGTTTGAAATCGCGGAACGTTTCTTCCCAGCCGCCGCCGCCGTAAGTTTCGCTCAGCGTACGGCGGTATCCCAATTGATTGGCCACGCTGCTCAGCTCCTTGACGGCGCGTATGTTGCCGAACTGCGCCTGCGGCGATACGTCGTCGTAGCGGTTGAAAAGCATGTCGATAGCCGGCTGCTGATGCCATGCGTACATGGCCATGTTATCGCCGCCGTCGGCCACGTCCGGCCAGCCGTGTTCCCAGTAATGGCCGGTCAGCTTCAGGTTGTTCGCTTCGCAGTATTCGTAGCAGGGCTTTGCCCAGCGGTCGATGAACAGTTGAAGCAAGGTTTGCGTGTAATTATGTCGCACCCGCTTCCAGTCGCCCGTTTCTTCAAAGAGCGAAGGCAGGTTTTCCTCCAAATCGTAACCCCATTTGGCTTTGAACACGTCGAACAGGTCGGGCGTCCAGCGGATACCGCCGGGCGGGTTGATATTCGGTTCGTCGGTAAACCAGCCGGGCACCGTCTTGCCGAATTCGTCGCCGAGTGTGCGCTTATAGCCGTCGAGTGTGATTTCGATAAACTTTTCCGTCACGCCGGGATACAGCAGATCGACGTAGGAAAAGCCTCCGTACCATGGCGACTTCCCGTCATAGCCTTTTTTCAGCAAAAGATACGTTTGCTTCCGGCCGCGTTCGCCGTCAAGGTCGGCGGGTGCGATTTTGCGGAAGCCGTCGCCGTCTTTCGCGAAACACAAAAACACGTCCGGCACCGTATCGGGAAATACTTCGCACTTTTCGAGCAGCAGGCTTTTGCCCTGATTGTAACTTTCGGGCATCTGTGCCGGCACATGTCCTCCGGCAAAACCGCTCGGATACGAATTTTCGTCGTATATCCAGACGTACATGTCCAGTTGCTTCCCCTTTTCTACCGCATAGCGGCACAACGCATACCATTCATCCGAAATGTATTCGGTAATCAATCCCGGTCGCGGATGAATAAACACTCCGCCGAAGCCATGCTCCTTGAGATCTTTCATGGAAGCATCTATCAGTTCCTGCGTCACACGTGTGTTCCAGACCCACAGCGGGGCGCTGCCGTACTCGCTCGGCGGTTCGGCAAAACGATCGGCAAGTGCGTTCAGGGTGACAATACCTTCGCCACCCGCTTTGTCCGTATCCGGACGGCATGAAAAACAGCCGGGCAATACGGTCATCAATAAAATTATTACTCTTTTCATGGATTACTGTTTTTATTATTTTTATCCGCCGCAAAGATATGATTATTTTTCACAGCCCTTGAAAATATTATTTCCGATACAATCGCCCGAACGAACGACGGTTGCCGGCTGAAAACAGCAATTTGAATTGCCCCCTTTGAATCATGTATTTTAAATATTAATACATACCTTTGCGAGGCAAAATTTTAAACCGCTTTCGGGTATATGAAAAAATACGGATTAATTGGCTATCCGCTGGGGCACTCGTTTTCAAAAGATTTTTTCAATCGCAAATTCGCATCGGAACAGACGGATGCGGAATACGTGAATTTTGAACTCGAAAATATCGGCGAACTTGAAAACATCCTGCCGGAAAACCCCTCGCTGTGCGGGTTGAACGTGACGATCCCCTACAAAACGCAAGTCATCCCCCTGCTCCACGAGATCGACGACGAAGCGCGCCGGATCGGAGCGGTTAATGTAATCAAATTCATGCGCGGACGTTCCGGCAAACCGAAACTGAAAGGATTCAATACCGACGTCACCGGATTCGGGAAATCCATCCGCCCGCTGCTGAACGACACACACCGCAAGGCGCTGATTCTCGGTACGGGCGGCGCCTCGAAAGCCGTCTTTCATGCACTGACGCAAATGGGCGTCGCGCCCGTGTACGTATCCCGCAAGACATGCGAAGAACCCGACTGCATCACCTACGACCGGATTACCCCGCAAACGATCGAACAGTTCACCCTCATCGTAAATACCACGCCGCTGGGCATGTTTCCCCATACGGACAGATGCCCCGACATCCCTTACGACCTGCTCACCCCCGGCCACATACTGTATGATTTAATCTACAATCCCGACGAAACGCTGTTTATGAAAAAAGGCCGGGCACGCGGAGCTACGGTTAAAAACGGACTGGAAATGCTTGTTTTGCAGGCATACGAATCATGGACAATATGGAATACTTAAACATCAAATAAAAAACGACAACTATGAACATGAGAAATTTTATGATTGCATGTACCTTGCTTTTCTGTACCGCAAAAGCGGCGGAAGCGGAAAATTTTGACCCCGTGGAATACGTCAATCCCTTGATGGGCACACAATCCACCTATGCCCTTTCGACGGGAAACACCTACCCGGCCATCGCCCTGCCGTGGGGAATGAACTTCTGGACGCCACAAACCGGCAAGATGGGCAACGGATGGGCATACGTGTACACCGAGAACAAAATTCGCGGATTCAAGCAAACCCATCAGCCAAGCCCCTGGATTAACGACTACGGGCAGTTTTCCATCATGCCTGTGACAGGTACGCTGCGCGTGGACGAAGACGAGCGCGCAAGCTGGTTCTCGCACAAGGCGGAAATCTCAAAACCTCATTACTACCGCGTCTATCTGGCCGAACACGACGTTGTCACCGAAATCACGCCGACCGAACGCGCCGCCATGTTCCGCTTCACCTTTCCCGAAAACGACAGCAGCTACATCCTCATCGACGCCTTTGACCGCGGCTCGTCCGTCACCGTTTCGGACGACGGAAGAACAGTCCGCGGCTTCTCTACGCGCAACAGCGGCGGAGTGCCCGACAATTTTCGCAACTACTTCGTCATCCGACTCGACAGACCCTGCGAAACGTTCGTGCACTACGTAAAAGAAAAACGCGACGCCCCGTTTGAAGCCGTACAGGAAAAAGACGGACAGGCCGGCGTCCGCACGGCGCAGAACTACCACGTCGTACTCGCACTGAAAATCAAAACCCGAAAAGGCGAAACCGTACACGCACGGGTAGCATCCTCGTTTATCAGCGACGAACAGGCCGACCTGAACCTGAAAGAACTCGGAAACGATACTTTCGACGAAACGGTCGCCAAGGGCAAAGCGGCATGGAACGACATGCTCGGACGCATCCGCGCAGAAGGCGGCACGACCGACCAGCTGCGCACGTTCTATTCCTGCCTCTACCGCTCGCTCCTCTTCCCCCGCAAATTTTACGAAATAGATCGCGATGGAAAAGTCGTCCACTACAGCCCCTACAACGGCAAAGTCCTGCCCGGATACATGTTTACCGACACGGGATTCTGGGATACCTTCCGTTGTCTCTTTCCGTTCCTCAACCTGATGTTCCCGTCGCAAAGCAGAGAGATGCAGGAAGGATTGGTTAATGTCTACCGCGAAAGCGGATTTTTCCCCGAATGGGCAAGTCCGGGGCACAGAGATTGCATGGTGGGCAACAATTCCGCCTCCGTGCTGACGGACGCTTATCTCAAGGGCGTGCAGGCGGACGACGTGGAAACGCTGTACAGGGGACTGATTCACGGCACGGAAAACGTCCATCCGAAAGTCCGCTCCACCGGACGCCTGGGACACGAATATTACAACACGCTGGGCTACGTGCCTTACGACGTCAAAATCAACGAAAGCGCCGCACGCACGCTCGAATACGCCTACAACGACTGGTGCATCAGCCGGCTGGCCGAAGCCCTGAACCGTCCGCAAGATGAAATAGACCTCTACGCCCGGCGAGCCTTGAACTACCGGAAACTGTTCGACAAAGAAACGTCTCTTATGCGCGGACGCAATGCCGACGGCTCGTTCATGTCGCCATTCTCGCCCCTGAAGTGGGGCGACGCCTTTACGGAAGGCAACAGCTGGCATTACACGTGGTCGGTCTTCCACGACCCGCAGGGATTGATCGACCTGATGGGCGGACGCAAAAACTTCGTCGCCATGCTCGACTCGGTCTTTACCGTTCCGCCGCTCTTCGACGACAGCTACTACGGACAGGTCATCCACGAAATACGCGAAATGCAAATCATGAACATGGGCAACTATGCGCACGGCAACCAACCGATTCAGCACATGATTTACCTCTATAACTACGCCGCCGAGCCGTGGAAGGCGCAATACCGGCTGCGCCATGTGATGGAACAGTTGTACCGGCCCACACCCGACGGATATTGCGGCGACGAAGACAACGGACAAACTTCGGCATGGTACGTATTTTCCGCACTCGGCTTCTATCCCGTCTGCCCCGGCACGGATCAGTACGTACTCGGAGCGCCTTTGTTCAAAAAAGCTACGCTGACGTTCGAGAACGGACGCACGATGGTGATCCACGCGCCGGACAACAGCGCCGAAAACGTATATGTCCATTCGCTGACGCTGAACGGCGTGCCGCTGACGAAAAATTTCATCCTCCACGCCGACCTCCACAACGGAGGCGTAATGGATTACCGCATGACCGACCGACCCAATCGCGCACGCGGCGTGACGGAGGACGATATGCCTTATTCGTTTTCACGATAACTTCGCGTCGATTGCCGGCAGCGACGATGCCGTTGCCGCTGCCGGCATCACGGCGCAACAGTCAAAAAATGCGCGTACACGCTTTTTTACGAAAAAATCAACAGGGTTAAAAAAGAAACAGCTACATTTGCCGCGAAAAATACGGGGAATATGAACCGATATATATGGCAACAAAAAGGGTGGCCTTATCTGACGTGGAACAACAAAGAGTTGCTTTACGTACTGGGCGAAGTAAGAAACCGGCAGGGACGGCTTGCCGGTAAAGCATGTCTGCTGGGGTTGGATTTAAAAAAAGAAATCCTGTTGAAAACCATCACGGCGGATATCATCAAATCCGCCGAACTGGACGGCAAAGCGCCGGACGAAAATCAGGTACGCGCCTCCGTGGCACACAGCCTGAAGATGCATCTGTCCGAACGATCACAAATCAACCCCGCAATAGACCGGATGGTACGGGTCATGATCGAAGCCATGCAAAACTACCGTCAGCCCGTCACCGAAGACACGCTTTTCAACTGGCGCGCGGCGCTGGGCTGGGACGAAGGCAATGACCGCAACGACTATCGCAGCATCGTAATCCCCGATTCCGAAGTAGCGGACGACGGATTGCTCTACATCCAAAACCCGGCAATCATCCCCGACGAAATGAGGCGCTTCCTCCGATGGCTAAACACGATACATCCTACCGACCCGGTCATCAAAGCCGGAGTAGCATACCTCCGTTTCACCTTCATTCGTCCCTTTAACGAACACAACGGCCACATTGCCCGTATTCTGACGAATGTTTTATTGACAAAAGCCGACGGCTTCCCGCAACATCTTTACAGCCTTTCGGCACAAATCTGCAAACAAAAGGAACTTTACAACCGCATACTCAAACGGGCACAAAACGGCAACCTCGACATCACCGAATGGCTCTTATGGTTTCTGTACTGCTTCGAAGCCGCACTGATCGAGGCCGAAGATGCGCTGACACGCATGCTCGAAAAATCGAAATTCTGGGAAAAATACCGCCTTATCCGCCTGAACGAACGTCAGGTCAGGATGATTAACCTGCTCTGGGAAGGACAGGACTGCAAACTTACCTCATCCTACTGGGCAAACATAAACCTGTGTTCGCCCGATACGGCGCTGCGCGATATTCAGGATTTGATACGGAAAAAAATCCTCCACCGCAAAAGCGGCGGCGGACGAAGCACTTGCTACGGACTGAATTAATGATTTGAAAACACGATACACAAAAGATTTTACGTTTTTAAAAACCCCCGAAACAGATATGAACGACAACCTGCACACCGACAAAACGTGTACGGATATTCCGAAACACAAAAAATTGAAACTGGGACTCGCCCTGTTCCTCCTCGGCTTCACGGGAATACTTTCCCTCCTGACCGTATCCATTCCCTTCCCCGAAGAAGCGCTGAAAATATTTTCTCCCGCTGCGTTAAAACTGTTATCGCTGATTCAGCCCTCCGTCCTGTTACTGGTCGCCGTCGTCACGGGGACGGCGCTGTACGAAAAAGTCGGCCTGTCCGTCCCCACGATTTCATCATTGCTGAAAATCGAAACGCCACGGATACGCTTTTTCTCCCAGTTCAAGCACGGCGCGCTGTTCGGCATCGCCGCAAGCCTGCTGGTAATGATCATCAGTTTTATCTTCAGCTCCGCCATTCCGGACGAACCGGTCGGAAACAAGATGGAACTGACGCCGATAGCGCGATTCTGTTACGGCGGAATTACCGAAGAACTGCTGATGCGATTCGGATTTATGACTTTCATCGTATGGATCGTTTCGCGAATCACAAAAAAGCTGAACCGCGCGACCTGCCTGACCGGAATCGTCGTATCGGCGCTCCTGTTTGCCCTCGGACACTTCCCGGTCGTCTTCGTCGTCATCCCCCACCCCACCGTATGGCTGCTCGCTTATATCCTGATCGGAAATTCGATAGCCGGCATAGCCTTCGGATGGCTATACTGGAAAAAAGGACTCGAATCGGCATTTGTAGCCCATGTATTTTTCCACGCAGTCGTAATCATTTCCAATTTAATTCACAACTACATATGAAACGCACGCTTCACGCACGGCTTTACGCCCCGACCATTGTCGCCGCACTCTGCGCCGTTTACCTCTTACTCGCCTGCAGCGGCGGCGGAAACGCACCCGCAGACGAAGAATACAGGCTGGGACGCATCGTTTTTCACGGACATCCGTCCGTAGACGGCTGCGGATGGCGAATCGTAGTGAACGATACGCTCTACTCCCCAAACAATCTGGACGAAGACTTTGAGCACAACAAATTAAAAGTACACATTCGCTTCCGCATCCTGTCGCCCACAAGCCACTGCGCGGGAGAAATCACCGACGTACCACTGATTGAAATACTGGACATAAAAAGACGATGGTTCAGCACCTTCCGGGAGATGTGGATGTGAAAAAACCGACCGCGTCGCCGCCCCGAACCACTCCGCGTGCGGACGAGATTACATCTCGTCCGTATGATTCGTGAAATTCCATCTCGCATCCGAAACATACGGACAACATCCGCAGAAACAAACCGTCCGGGATAAAATCCCATCCCGACGCGGAGCCATTTTTTCCGTCAAAAAATTATTTATATATTTGCGCATCGAAAGAAATGAAGCCTTTTTTACCTTTTCGGAAGTAAGAAAATGAATTTCATAAGACTGATACTGCACGGTAAGAAGCGGAAAAATGAATTTAAGAAGACTTACCTTGCATGGTAAGAAGACTTACCTTACATGGTAAGAAGACTTACCTTGCATGGTAAGAAATCTTACCTTATATGGTAAGAAGACTTACCTTGCATGGTAAGAAATCTTACCTTATATGGTAAGAAGACTTACCTTACATGGTAAGAAATCTTACCTTATATGGTAAGAAATCTTACCTTATATGGTAAGAAATCTTACCTTATATGGTAAGAAGACTTACCTTGCATGGTAAGAAATCTTACCTTATATGGTAAGAAATCTTACCTTATATGGTAAGAAATCTTACCTTACATGGTAAGAAGACTTATCTTGCATGGTAAGAAATCTTACCTTACATGGTAAGAAATCTTACCTCGCAAGGCAAGAAGTCTTAAATTGAATGAAAGAAGACATGAACATACAGGAATCACGCTGCAAAATGAATAAAGAAACATATATAGCGTATTGATAAACAAAAAATTAATCGTAACAAAAAATAAAACGGAATATGGCAACACATAAAGACTGGCTCCCCGGAAATCACGAAGCGCTTTACAACATGGCGTTACAGACATGGTCATACCTGTCGATACCCGAAAATCACATCCGTATGGGTTTCACCGTCGACTCCCCCGGATGGACATGGCTCCACACCGTATTCGTCCCGGCGCTGAATACGGAGAAAAAGGCTTTCGAGGAATGGATAAATCCGGACATGCGCACGCCCTCGGTTGCCGCTGCATTTTTCGAGGCGGAAAAAATGTTTATCCCCATCTACCGGATGCTTTACACCGGATTCCTTAAATCGTCGCCCTTAGTAACCGACGACGACCTTATCGCCATGGGATTGCCGCAACGTCAACGTAAACACAGACGCGCGTCGATTCCGAGGAAAAGTCCCGGCGCTACGACCGACACCTCGCACATCCGCCGCGTAAAAGTGCATTTCTTCTCCGGCGACAGCGCCCACAGGCGCGGCATGCCTCGCGGCGTGCGCGGCGCGGAAATGCGATGGGGCGTCTTCGACTCGCTGCAGGACATAAGCTTCGACCGGATGGATCGCTTCACGTCCTGCATCTGCACTCCGTTCGTCATGGACTTCTCCGACGAACAGCGCAACAAAATATTCTGCTTCTGCATAAGGTGGGAAAGCACGTCCGGCGGGAAAGGCCCCTTCGGTCCCATGCTCAATACAATCATTCCGTAACGCAGATTTGCGTGCACGGAAACGCCGCAAAGACAAGTCTTGCAACATGTCCCTGCGGCGTATATTACTTTGACCGTGGATGATTATTTCAATACAATTTTATGCGTTTCATTTTCAATACGGTTTAAACAGCAGGTCTACGTCTTTATCTCCGAATATTCTCAATTCGCCGTCGGATACTTCGTACCGGCGGGCGCCCGGCTTCAATGTGTCGAGAAACAGATACCCGTCCGGTAATTCGCCAACCATGGTCCTTATCCCGCCCTGTATTTCAATCGTGGAGGAAGATAAATCAAGGATGTATGCACCGCCCATGTCGTTGGACGAACTGAATCCGACGAAACTGCCGTCGGTTTTGAACCAGAGCTGAAGATGCATATAGCTGCCGTAAAAATTATCATCCGGTTTGGGGCTTCTCGCTTCGCCTGTCTTTTTGTCGACAAATCCGGTCAGTTTCCATTTTATTCCTGCCGGCGACGATGCGGCGACAGACTCCGTCTGCACCGGCTCAAACAGCAGGGTTATGCCGTCGTTGCCGACGATTTTCAATTCCTGCTCCGTGAAAAGAAACGCATACGT
>JAISNP010000011.1 GCA_031276175.1 Tannerella sp. | reverse complement strand
AAAAAAGGTTTTCGTGGAAACAACGGGTGCTGAATGCCATTAGCGTGATAATAATTCCGATCAGCAGGATAACTAATAGTACTTTTGTTGTCTTTTTCATTGCGAGTCGTTTAAATTCTCTTTCCGAATACGTTCCGCAAATCGCGTTAGGTAGCCCACGAATCTCCTTTGCATCCTTTTTTTTTTTCTAATCGGCGTGTACCACTCCTCGTTCGACCTCCTGCCATACGTCATTTCGTAGAGGTTCAACATCAGATTGAGGTGAGTGGACAGGTATTCGCGGAACTTTTTGCTGAGCACAGGGGCGTTCTTTTCCATCATTTGCATTTGTTTATCAGTTCCTATTGTTTTGCTTGCTCCTGCTCCGGAGTATCAGTCACAATCTTCTTCAATTTCACCGCCCCCATCTCCAGCGCACGTTGCCGGATGTGGTACGCCAGTGCAGTCTCCGTTTCCCCGTTTAATGCCCTGTACACATTTTGTAACGAGCATTTTACCTCTTTCGCCAGTAGTTTCTTATACCTTGAATGTAAATAAAGTTGAACCATAGTTTTACGCTTTATAATGTTTATCGTATATTTGCAATTTCCTGCTTTCGTTTAAATTTTAATCCCGTATTGGGAAAGTTTGATTTCGGGAGCAAAGATAAGCGGTTTAACGCTCATTAATGCCGAGTAAATGTTAAAAATGAAAGTTAAGCCGTTATATGTAACAATTCTAAATGTAGTATATATGGAAAATAGTGTAAATGAAAGAATTAAAAGTATGATTAAAGAGTTAGGGTATAAAAGTAAACGCGCTTTTGCGCATAAAATAGGGCTGTCACAGACCTCTTTTAATGACGTGGTTAACGGTGCAGAGCCTAAACATTCAACGCTTTACAAAATTTTGAAAGCCGAACCGTCCGTTAATCCGGGATGGCTTTTAACCGGTGAAGGCGAAATGCTCCGCGTTAATAACTTGAACGATGTGCGGGGCAATGGCAATACGTCTGTGGCAGGTGACGGAAATCAGATAAACGCTTTTAACCTGTCCGAAATGATAGAACTGCAAAAGAACTGTCAGGAGCGCCTTAAAGACAGTCAACAGCACTTAAGCGAAATCATGTCTCAAAATTCTAAATTACTTGCAATCATTGAACAATTAAATAAAAAACAATTATGAATACAAACGTAAATGAGACAAGAGGAAACCGTAACAATTCAGCGGCAGGAAATGAAAATACTACTATTTTAGATATTTCGGGTTCTGAAAAATTGTATGCAAACTTACAAGTTGAAATAGAAAAATTACGCAACCAAATTAACGACATTGAATCGAGAGGTGACGCTTTAAAAGCAGAGGTAAATCAGAATAAGTCAGATATAGGTATAAAAAATACGCGCCTTTGCAAAGGGGCTTTTTTTGTCTGCCTGTTTGCTTTCATTTTTAGCACACTATCCGCATTTATCACGTTAAGAGTCATTTCCGTAGACGCGCATTCCGGTGCGGGCTGGGCTTTGTCCGTCCTGTCGGTGATTGTTATGCTTCTTGTAGGGTGGCAGGCATTTAACATCCTGGACGTAAAACTTTTTAAAGACGCCCAGATAAGGGCTGTGGAGAGACAGGCACAGACCTTAGCTGGCTCCGTGGACGATTTAAGGAAGGACATGGAAAAGTATGAAATAAAGAATAAAAAGGCGTTAGAACAAGTAAAAGAGTACAGTTCTGAAACTTTAGAACAGGCTTTATACGAGTTGCACCATAACAGGCTAATATTCTATTCTACGACGCAAAATTATGATAAGGCTATTGCCGTTATCGTCTCATACTTTTATTGTACCAAGAACAGTGATTTGCAAAACAAATATTTGACAGAAGCTATATCTCGGTTAAGAGGCCTAACGAGTAACGATTTGACTTTTGATAGCGCCAAAGAAAAGTTATACTGCGAGTGTATGTTTGACTTTTTGGATTTACAGTTTGACCTGCCGGAAGATAAAGTTTTAATACTTAGGAATCTTATTGCCGGAGCAAAGCCGCATAGCGAATACTAATTAAAATAAAAAAATCCGGCCAAAACATATATATCAAAATAGAAATAGACGCAAGCACCGGAAATTCATATATCTACGACGAAAAGAAATCGGAAGCGAATTATTATATGAACAAATTATATTTATAAAAAGCAGTATGAAAAAATTAGCAACTTATTTATTGTGCGCCTTTACTTTCGGCCACGCCTTAGTAGCACAAGTTTACGTGGAGGGATATTACCGGAAAGACGGTACATATGTACGCCCGCATTACCGGTCAAGCCCCAATGGGAGTGTTTACGACAATTACTCGACAAAAGGAAATGTTAATCCGTATACCGGAAAAAAAGGAACGAAAAACGTATATCCGCGTACATCGGATAGCCGCGCAACCGGTAATACCGGAGTAGTGATAAACGATTACTATCGGTATGACGATAACAGCGAGGTAGTCACAAACGATTACTACCGGTATTACGATATAAATGATCGGACGGAAACCGAAGAAACATATGATGCCGGAAGGTCGCAAAAAACAGGTACCGGTAAAACTGAGTCGAATAATTTTTCTCGGCATCGGCCTGTTTCCGGAAGCGCTGTAACTATGACTTACTTTGAAAAAACGGGTTCTTCATTTAATGAAGAATTTTCATTAAAAAATAATTCGAGGACAGATATAAGCACAATAATCGTTCGGATTATTTATAAATTGGAAAATGGCGAAATCATAGATTACAGGGACTACGCTTGCAACGCGGTTATCCCCGCGGGATTGTCAAAAAAATTCACGGCCGATAGTTTTGACCGGCATTGCACATTCGTTTATAAATACGGTAATGACCAGTTTAAAGACTATTACACGCAGTTCACAGTCGAGTATTCAATTATTTCGGTAAGATAAATTCAAAACATAAATTATTTTTCTAATCAACAATTAAAAGTCGCGCCCGTAACATACCGGTAAATACAATCGGCACGCGTGATAACTTCCTGCGGCTCGCTCTTCGGATGCGCAAGCAACCGGAATACGATTTTATTCCGCAGTCTTTTTTCTTTCATTCGTTTCAAAGTACGTAAAAACATAACCTTTAAATTATTTCACCCGCAAATATACGCCATAAAAATTATTTCGCTACTTTTGCCAAAAAAAATGAAACGAATTTCGAAAACCGACAATCTGCATAACCTCGCGCTTAAAGCCGAAACAGACATACTGAATCTGTACCTCCCCGTCAACAGGGACGCAGACGGTGATGTAAGCAAGTATAACCGCATCACGGCCAAGGCCGATGAGTCGTATAAAACGTTTACCGACGAATTTGCCCGCATGAAAATAGAGTTGAAAACGCTGTTGCTGGACGCCTTCACCAAACTGGATGACCTGCTTGGCCGCACCCTGATGCGCTATAAAGTCATTCATATGGATAACCACCCCGATAACTGTAATCGCCGGTCGCAAGAAAAAGACAACATCCTGACGGAGGTATTTGAAAAAGAAATAGCCCCCGTCGAAAACGACATACGGATGCTTATCCGTCGTTACCGCCTGTGGCCGTTTTGATAACGGCAATTCACTTCTTCCTCGCTTTGTCCCCGCCATAGAAAAATTCGCCGTGCCCGGATTTTTTTAACCCTCCTAAAAAACATATATGGAAATATTGCGTTATATTTGCAGTGAGTAAAATAGAACGGTTTCAATACAAAGCCGGAACGTACATAACTAAAAAGCAAATAAATATGGATGGTTTTATAAAATTTTACGCGCCGGTTACGCCGAATACGGCTATACAGTTACAGCAACTGGTAGAACAATTACTGAGGCAGGGCATGAACAGGCTGCATTTACTTCTTTCAACTCCCGGCGGCAGCGTGCATGACGGCATATCCATCTATAACCTGCTTAAGGCTATTCCGATAGAGGTTAATACGTATAACTTCGGAAGCGTAGATTCGATAGGGGTTGTAATTTTTTGTGCCGGAACGAACAGATACTCCGTTCCCCACGCCCGATTTTTACTCCACCCGGTTTCCATGCAGGTCTTGGCAAACCAAACTTTTGACGAGCCTTTAATCGCGGAAAGGTTAAACGCTTTAAAGTCCGACCAGTCCAATATAGCTAAGGTAATATCGGCTACGATAAATCAACCGGTAGAGCATGTGCTGAAATTGATACATGACAGAACTTCGCTTGAACCTGAAAAAGCGCTCGAACACGGACTTGTTACGGAAATAAAGTCAAGTTTGATTCCGCCGGGAGCAAATCTGGTAAGCATATATGACAATCAGGTTCCGCAGGGAATGCAGATAGTTCCTCCGGGAATATTTCCGCTCAGGGGGCTAAGCATTCCCGACCCGCAAAATACGTCTTCGATAACGCATTCGTTTTCCACAATAAAATCATATTAACCCGTACAACAAATGCAGCGGACGCGCATACCCCGCATTGACTGTGTAGCGAGATATAGAGCAGGAAAATAGGAAGAAGTGCATTAAAGTAACAAAAATAAGAAAAAGTATATGCTTGATTTATTAAGAGACATACTGAAAAGCGACGCAGGTTCTTTCGGCTTTGTGATTGCCCTGTTCGGGCTTATCATATACGCGGTTTACTATGTAACCCGATTTACAACTAAAATAAGCGTAGAACATGACGGAACGGAGAAAAGGGCAAATCGAATAGAAGAGGCGATAGATAAGTTGAAAGATTCCGTCGTGCTAATAAAGGGCGATCTCACGGGCATAAAAGAACAGCTAAACAGGATGTCGAACAACAGAGCCGGAAATAACCCGTTTACGCTTTCACAAAGCCCCGTCGCGCTTACGCAGACTGGAAAAGAAATGGCCGGCAGATTACAGATAGCACGTCGCATGGCTGCAAATTGGAGCAGAATATATGCGGCCATAGAAACTAAGGTGAAAGACAAAAACCCGTATGACATACAGCAATTCTGCATTGAACGCGCAACCGTAAATCTTTCGGACTTTTTTACGGAGGAAGACGTGCGCGAGATAAAACAGGTCGCGTTTGAAGAAGGGGTTTCCGTCGAATTATTCGGTTCGCTGATAGGCGTTATGGTTCGGGATGCTTATTTCAAAGAAAAAGGAATAAACACGAATGAAGCGGACGCGCATACCCCGCATTGACTGTGTAGCGAGATATAGAGCAGGAAAATAGGAAGAAGTGCATTAAAGTAACAAAATTATGGCCTATTCAAAAGAAATAATCGACAAACTGGGGAATGCAATGGTTTATCTGGCACAGAAAGTTCCGTCTTTGAGTAAAACAAAGTTGCTTAAACTGCTGTACCTGTTCGAAGAAGTTTCGGTAAAAACAAACAAACTTCCCTTTTTCGGCATACCCTTTGAGGTGTGGCAAGCCGGACCGGTCGCAAAGGATGTTTTTGTAGACTTGGATATAACGCCTGTTTTATTTGACCGGTACGTATCCATCAAAAGGGATAGTAAAGCTACTTATATTTTTGCAAAATCCGATTTCAATGACGACGAGTTTTCGGATAATGACATCAGAGTAATGGACGAGGTTATTGCAAAATACGGAAATAAAACAGCAACTCAACTGGTTAAAATACTGCATAACAAAAATTCCGCATGGCATAAGGAAGCCGAGGAAAACGGATTGCTGGAGGCGTTTGGGAAAAGAATAACGAACAGTTCAAACAGGGAGATAGATTTTACCTGCTATCTTACCGGAAAAGAAGCGGAAAAATATCGCGACTGTCTGGAATTTCATAAATCCGTCTCGCATTTAAAAGCCATGTAATGTATACTCCGGGTACGGTTATCTATTTTACGCCGTTTTGCTTTCCCGGCGGAAATTCAAAAAACAAGTACTTTTTAGTTTTATCGACCGTTGAGGATAACCTGATGCTTGCAAGCCTTCCTACAAGCAAAGACCACATACCGCGCTCGATAGAAAAGAGGCACGGCTGTATTAATGATGAGGCAACGCGGGTAAATTGCTATCTCTTTGAAGCCGGAAAGATTATTTCGGAATGTGGTATGTTCGGCTTTAAAAGGAATACTTACATTTACGGAGAGCAAATAGCTTTTGTCGACAGGCAAAAGATGCGGTCCGTTTACAGGGAAGAAGGAACCGACTATCACATCGTATGTAACCTTTCAGATACCGAATTTCAAGCCGTAAAAGACTGTTTAAAAAGTTCGGGGGTTGTAAAAAATAAATTTAAGAGCTATTTATAAAAGCCGCCTTTTTTCGTTAACCGTTTAAACTGTCCCGCCCGCAAACACGGATAAAAATATGCACCTCAAACGCACCTGTCAATTCCTCCTCGACCGCGAACCCGGCAAACCCGATGCGCGCGTAAGATACCGCATCAAGTGGGACCGTAACCGCAGCATCATCTCTCGCAGTACCGGCTACCGCGTAGACGTCGACAAGTGGAGCGTCGATACGCAACGTTGCCGCGCCAACACCACGCACGGCAAAAAGAAAACCCCCGCAGCCATTATAAACCGTGAACTCCAGCGCCTCGAAAACGCCGTCAACGAAATCTTCGCCCATTTCGAACTCCGCGAAAGAATACCCACCCCCGAAGAGTTCCGCGACCGCTACGACCAAGCCCTTTCCGGAACCCCGGCCTCCGCGCATCAGCCGTCGCTCTTCGACGCATGGGCCGAGTTTGTCGCAAAGACTGCCGCCCTGCACGCTTGGAGCGATAAAACGCGTATCCGCTACAAGGTCGCAGGCGCCCACCTGCAAAACTATAATCCCGCCCTCACGTTCGACGACCTTTCCGAAAGCCTCCTCGTGGACTTTGTACGCTACCTGCAATCCCCCGAAGCCATGATGCGCTTTAAAAGCCTCGGACGCGGGATGAAAAACACCACCGCCGCAAAAACCGTAGAACAGTTGCGCGAGTTCCTCCGATGGGCAAAAGCAAACGACCGTTACGCCGGCAGCCTTCACGAAACCTTCCGCCCGCGCTTTAAAGGCGTCGACGGCAATGCCCGCGAGCTGGTGTATCTCACGTGGGATGAATTGCAGCGCCTTTACCACTTTGAATTTAAACGGGAATACCTCGCCCGCGTCCGCGACGTATTCTGTTTCCTGTGTTTTACCTCCCTCCGCTATTCCGACGTCGCCAAGCTGACCCGCGCCGACGTAAAAGAAGACCATATCCGCGTAGTCACAAAAAAGACTGCCGACGGCCTTAAAATCGAATTGAACAAATACAGCCGCGCAATACTCGAAAAATACCGCAACGAAACCTTTCCGCGCGACATGGCGCTACCCGTCATATCCAACGTAAAGATGAACGCATATTTAAAGACGATGGGCGAGACGGCAGGTTTCACCGAACCCGTGCGCACCGTATATTTCGTAGGCGCACAGCGGCACGAAGAAGTGCATCCCAAGCACGCCCTTCTCACCACCCACTGCGGACGTCGCACCTTTGTCGTCAACTCACTTTACCTCGGCATCCCCGCCGAAGTAGTAATGTCGTGGACAGGCCACAGCGATTACGAATCAATGCGTCCCTACATTAAAATAGTCGACGCCCTGAAAAACCAGTCCATGAAAAAATTCGATGAAAAATAAAGAGCAGCATCCGCAGTCCGCAGTCCGCAAAAATAGTCCCGCCTTCCGAAAAACCGGGACTAAAAACCCCGCAGTTTAATAACCCCCGTTAAACCCCGTCGCACCTAAATCCCTAAAAACCCATCATTTACAAACCACCCTAAACCCTAACACCCCCTAAAAAACCCCGCGAATACTGCTGGTGAGACAACAATCCCCCCTAAAAACTACCCCTTTACCCGTAATTTTTTTTATAGAACATACTTGCCCAAAACCGCTTAAGGAAATTATATGGTATCCGCATTTAAATTTTAATGTATATCGGACACATGTTAATTGTTATTCATAGCTCCGTTCACAATGACGGATATGGAGAGCGTATTCCCTTCGCCGTCAACGGCGGTGAGCGAATGTCGTCCGGCGGAAGGCGTGAGGGTTATTTTGTGGAAGTCGCGCGTAGCTGTGATATATTCTTTGTCCAGATGCCAGAAGACGGTGGCATCGCTGTGGCTGTGCGCCAGTTCGAACGTCACGGCGCCCGGGCTTCCGTCCAACTGTATGGGCAGGGTGACGGCAGTATTGTTGCTGTGGGGATAAATGAACTGCATCGGCATGAGGGCATCGCTTCCGCATCCGGGTTTGAAGGGCGGAAGCGGACGGTATTCGGGATGGCGTTGCCGGTAATACCATTCCCATGCGGGAGGAAGCACAAAGAAGTTTTTGTTTATAATGGATTCCGTACCTGCACAGTGTTCGAAGACGCGAAAGCGCTCGTCGGCGCTCAGGGTCACATGTATGTGATAGGGGCAGGCTTGTGTTTTCAGCCCGGCGGGAAGGATTGCCACCGTGTCGGCATCGTCGCAAAAGCGTCCTTTCAACTGCCCCGAATGACGGCAAATCTCCGCCTCGACGAACTCTCTTTCAGGATTATCGAACCATCCCGAGGCGGGAAGGATGTTGAAGATGTCGAACATGACAGGGCCTGCCGTGCGTGCGCCGAGCAGTCCGGGGCGCCCTTCACCCGAAGCGTTGCCGACCCATACGCCGACGACGTAGCGCGGCGTGACGCCTACCGCCCATGCATCGCGAAAACCGTAGCTCGTGCCCGTCTTCCACGCCACCGACTGCATTGAGGGTATCATCTTCAGGTCAATTTCTTCCGGACGATTTACCTTCCTGATGGCTTCGAACGTTTGCCATACTGCGCCCGGACGGAACAGCGGCGGAAGCGCCTCGCGATGTTCGTCCGCCACGAGGCTGCACGGCAGACGCTCCAGTCCGCACAGTGCACGCGCCATGTCGAGATATGCCGACGCCACATCCCAAAGCGTCGCTTCCGCCCCACCAAGTATCAACGACAAACCGTAGTGCGACGAAGGCTTCGACAAGGTAGAGAGGCCTGCCTTCCTGAGGAAATCATGAAACTTGGGTACGCCGTAGCGGCGTAGCAACATGACCGAAGGCACGTTCAGCGAACGGGCTACCGCTTGTGAAGCAGGCACGGCGCCATCGAACTGCAAGCTGATATTTTGCGGCGAAAACCCGTTGATGTTGACGGGAATGTCGGGCAGGAGCGTATGGGGCAGGATGTCGCCGTCCTGCAACGCGGCACAGTACAGCAACGGTTTCAGGATGCTCCCCGTACTGCGCGGCGAACGAATCACATCGACCTGATTGCCCGATTTTCCGTCTCCGAAATCGACGTTGCCGCAGTAAGCTATCGTCCGGCCGGTACGCACGTCTATCACTACGGCAGCCAGATTGCGTATGTCTTGTCCGGCAAACTCAGCGTGCCGGCGAGACAACAGGCTTTCGAGTTGCACCTGAATATTGCGGTCGACGGTCGAAACCGTCTGCATTCCCGGCCGTTGTCCGAAAAAATAACTTACCAGATGCGGCGCAATCTGCGGCAGCGGCAGCGGTTCGGAAGGCAGCGGTTCGCTCAGCGCAAGCTCGCAGTCGATTTCGTCGATAATCCCCCGGTGGCGGAGTTGCATCAGCAGTCTATTCCGTTTTTTCAGCAGGGCTTCCCTGTTCCGCGAAAAGTGAATCATTGCCGGCGCGTTCGGCAGGACGGCCAGAGTGGCAGCCTCTGCCCACGACAACTCTCCGGCTGCATGACCGAAATATCGCCACGCCGCCGCGTCGATGCCCACCACGTTACCGCCAAAAGGCGCATGTGAGGCATAGAGCGCCAAAATCCTGTCTTTCGAACAGCGAAGTTCCAGACGAGTAGCCAGTACGGTCTCGACACATTTTTCGAGGAGCGTGCGGTCTTTGCCTCGCGAGAGGCGTATCGTTTGCATCGTGAGCGTACTACCGCCGCTCACTACCCGCTTCGACCTGATGTTTTGCAGCAAAGCCCGCCCCATTGCCAAAGGATTGACGCCCGGATGACGTCGAAAATAGCGGTCTTCGAACTCAATCAGGCAGGCGGCGAACTTGGGAGGCACGGTGTCGCACGGCGGAAACCGCCACTGCCCGTCCGCAGCGATACGCGCGCCGAGCAACTCGCCGTGGCGGTCGGTCACTACCGTGGCAAAAGGCGCATCAAACAACCGGCGCGGAAGACAGAAGGCATACCACACAAGCAAAAGGGCGGTCACACATACGACCGCCTTTTTGCGTCCGGAGATGTTTCCGAACCTTGCCTTCATCGCTCCACAACCACTCGCCCGGCCTGCGTTCGCGCCTGCACCCCGGGGTCGTACATAGCCTCGCACTGCACGGCAGGAAGAACAAACGAACCGGCATACGAAGACATAAGTCTTACCATAAATACTTTTGTCGTCCCGGCAGACAAATCGAAATACGTAAGCACACGGTCGTCGCGTATGTCGCGATACGTAAATGCGTTCGGCTGGTCGGCATCCGCCTCGTCGGGAATAATCATCCGCTCGTTGTATATCTCCCATCCCGACGGAATGATATGCGTAAGCGCCAGATTGGTATAATCGTCGAATCCGATGTTGGAGACTCTGACCACAGCGGTGAAATCGGCGCCCTGTTTCAGATTATCTATTTCGATGGGCGCTCCGTTCGGATTGACGTAGGATACGTCCATCACGATTTTATTGCTTGCCGGAGGCAGCGTATCGACGAGCGGTCGTGCTTTCGTGACGACGCTTGTGTAAAGCTGTCCGCTGCCGGTATTCGTGATTGACACCCTGCCCGATGCTGTCCCGACCGGAAGTTCTGTCCGGAAAACGGCGCTGTTCGACTTCACCGCCGCCTTTTTCTCGCCGTTAAGCATCCATTCGAAATCCAGCGAACCCGACATATTTTGTACCATCCGTCCCAACGCAACCAGCGCACAGGCCGTGGTCTGCGTAGTATAGTAGTGTTCGTTCGACAAATATTTAGCTACTTTTCGTACCTGCTCGAACGCCTCCTTGTTGCGTCCGGTCAGTACGAGCGTTTCAAGAATCATCGCCTCGTCCCTGTACGACGAGCCATACGAAGAATTGTTCGACGTATAGGCTTCCACTTCCGTCGGGGAATTAAATATCAGTTCATTGGCAATATCGGTCTTTCCTGCCAGCGCATAGGCTGCCGCCAGACGCCATTTCGCCGGCAACGACAATGCCTTCATTTCCTTGAGCCTGTTCATGGCGCCCATTTCCGGCGCACCGGCCAGCGCCAGCGTGTACAAGCGGTAGGCCTGTTCCAAATCGTACTGGTAATATCCGTAGCGCCCGTTGTCTACATCGGTCGGGCGAAAACTCTGCGCCTGTTTGCGCTGATAGTTTTTCCAGCGCGTCAGGACTCCCGGATTGACTTCGTAGCCATTCTCCTTCGCCATAAGAAGGAAAACGCCTGCATACGAAGTAATCCATTTGTCTTCGTAGATTTGTCCCGGCCAGTATGCTATCCCGCCGTTCGTCAGTTGCCTGCCGTAAAGGGTCGAAATGGCGTTGCGTACGTTTTGCTTTATTGTTGCAGATTCTTTTTCGTCCAGCATTTTGAAGTTTCCGAGAAACAGCAGGGGCAGTGCGCTTGACGTCAGTTGTTCGGAACAGTAGTGCGGATAGTCTACCAGAAAATCGAAACTGCGGCCTATCTCTATCGACGGGAGGCGCGACACTTCCATCTTCACCCATTCGTCGTTGCTTCCCACAAGGTTGTATGCGAAATCGGCTGATTTTCCCGCCTCAATCAGACGAGCGTCGACACGCACAACGGGCGGATTGGGATTACGTACGTTTATCTCGATGGTTTCCGTAGAAGTATGTCCGTTGCCTGTCGCCGTCACCGTCACTTTTCCGACGCCTGTCGAAGCGCCTGTTTTCAGATTGAAATAGACCATTCGGTCGCCCGGAACAGAGAAGTTCTCCGACTTGCTGCCTGCGTCCGCCAACCGTATCAAATCGTTCGTTTCGACTTTTACGGTCACATGCTTCACCGAATTCTCCATTGCAAACACATTCACCGGCAAAGCAATTTCTTCGTGTACGCTGACCACTCTCGGCAACGAGGGGAGAATCATCAGCGGGGTACGTACCGGCACGGTCTTCTCCGCATTGCCGTAAGCGCCGTCCTGACCGGCCACGACCATCACACGCACGGAACCGACGTAGGGCGGCAGTTTCAGTTTGTGCGTCTTCTCTTCGCCTTTCTTCAGCGCGATCGGCCCGATAAACTTCACAACCGGCTTGAAGCGGCTTACTCCGGTATTGGCGTTGGACACCCCGCCTTCCATGTCGCCTCCGATACCGAACAACGAACCGTACTTGCCGCCGAACGCGCCCATTACGAGATCGTACATGTCCCAGGTGCGGATACCCAGCGCTTCGCGGGCATAAAACTCGTTCCACGGATCGGGCGTCCTGAAGTTCGTCAGATCGAGCAGGCCGTCGTCCACCACGGCAAGCGTATATGTCATTGCCTTTCCTTTCGTTTCTTTTACCTTTACCGTAAATTCCGCTTCGGGACGCAATACCTCGTCCATCGCAATTTGCGGTTCCAGAATGGAGTTTTTGTTCGTCACGAAGACAGGCTCAACGCCGTACATCCTGATCGGCAAATCGTTTTGCGTCTGCTTGTGCGGTTGCAACATGCTGATGTGCAGATATACGTTCGGCGTCATGCTTTCGGTCACCTTGAAGCTGTATTTCGTATCGCCCGAAGTCTTCATATCTATCCATTCACGACTGATTACTTCCGATCCGTTCTCGACAGCCACCAACGCGCGTCCGCCGGATGCCGAAGGAATGGTGACAACGACTTCTTCTCCGACTTCATAAGACGATTTGTCGGTCGAGAAAGTCAGCATGGAGATACCGCTCGGATCGGTTTTTTTGGAACGTCCCCGCCAGTCCGGCCAGTCCACGTAGATGACACCGCCGGTAGCATGTCCTCCGTCGCGGTCTTTTACATATACCAGATAACGCCCCCAGTTGGGATAGTCAACCTTAAATTTGATGTTCCCTTTCCCGTTCACGGTCGAGAACCGACCTTCCGCTACCGGCTCGACGGATGTATTATTAATGTAGGATGCAAATGATTCGTCGCTGTGGTCCCACCACCAGCTCCAGCCGATATCGTATATCTTATAATCCAGATTCGAACGGTTGACAGGCTTGCCGTCGGCATCGACCGTCGCTATGTCAAAGACATTTTCCACATCCGTTTCGAAATACTGCGTCCGTGGTTTAAGATTGAACCGGATGCCTACATAGGCGTCAAACGGCGAGTAAGGTACCGACCGGTTAAAGAGGCTCGCATCACCTCCGGGTTCGAATACAACGCACGAAAGCGTAGCCCGCAACATTCCTGCCGCATCTTTAGCGTCAGGCAACTTCATGTCGAACTTCGCATCGCCGTTATCATCCAGTTTGCCCTCAAAGAGCGGCGTCACGCTACGTGTAAAGTCGGTTACAGGATTTTCAAAATTATAACCCTCGTAATTTTTAAACGCCGTTGCACTTCCTCTGCTAATCATCATTTCCACACGTGTGCCCAGATTGTGTGCCACGGCGCCGGTCAACCACGCGGAATGAATCTTCACGGGCACGGAACGTTTGCTCGCGACAAGTTTTTCGCCCGGAATGTCCATATTGATTTTAAGTCTGTTCGGTTTAATCGTTTCAATCCTGAGCGATTTGTAGAACGAAGCGCCTCCGACCTTGACATATGCGCTCCAGAGGCCGGTCGGGTCGTCGGCGCCCGTCGGGACGTCGAACGTATACAGTCCGTTTACTCCGGTGGAAGACACGTGCTTGAAATAGAACTGCCCGCGCGGATTATACAGTTCGAAGGTAACCGGATGCGTATCGGGTATTTTGTTTTCACGGTCTTCCAACATGAAGGAAACGTGCAGCGTGTCGCCGGGTCTCCATACGCCGCGCTCGCCGTAGATGTATCCTTTCAATCCCTTGCGGATGTCTTTGCCTCCGGTGTCGAAACGGCTCAACTGATTTTCTTCGCCGTCGGCAACGCGCAGGTATGTTTTTTGCTTGTCTTTGGAGGCTATCACTACAAACGGTTTACGCTTGGTTTCGATAACGGCAAAGCCGTTTGCGTCCGTCTTTGCCGAACCTATCGTCTGCAACTGGAAATCGTAGGCCGTCACTTCCGCACCTTGTATGGGAGCGGCGTTCGTAATATCGGATACGGTTACCCACAGTTTGTTGTTTGAATTGGCTTTTACTATCAAACCTATATCCGAAGCCAGCACGTTTTTGACGGCTTTCCGCTCGCTTAACATGTAGTAGGTGGGATGGCAGGGATTGTCTTTTTCCGACCATTCGTATTCATACCAGTCAATGTCGTTGTCGTAATAGTACGATTGAGGTTCATCCCATGTAGCTTCATCCGCTTCCGTTAAATCGCCCGTTGCCGTTTTTGTCAGCAGGTTGGTGTTCTGCACGACGGAAAACGTTTCATTTCCCTCGCAGGGATAGGCGGCATAGTCTTTTTTGAAAGAAAGTTCCACTCTGTAAATGGCGCCCGGTTCCTGTTTGATAAGCCGGCTCAGGTCGATGCTGTAATTCTCCCAGTTGTGGATGTCTTTTGAGGGCTCGGAATCCAGACGCAGTAATTTTTTGTATACCAAACGCCCGGAACGCCTCAAATAATTCGAAGCCGTTTCCGTCAGAAGGTTGTCCTGTAAAAACGTCAATACGTTGCTTTCGTAGATGCGGATGATTTTAAGATCGACGGCATACAAACTGACCGCACGGAAGGGCAAAATCAAATCGCCCGAATTGGGCATAATCAATCCTGAAGACAAAAACTCGACTTGCGGGTCGAATGAACGGATTTCCATCAGGACAAGCGAAGGCTGATCGAGCGCGTCGCCGTCCGTACTTTTCAAACCCTTGTCTATATTTACCTGAACGGAGTGCACGTTTTTGCTGCGATCGAAAAACAAGTCTATTTTATTGTCGTATATACGGGAAACACAAGTAATCTCCTCGTTATTCGAAGAAACCAGCGAAACAAGTCCCGTCAGGTCCTGCACGTCGGAAACGGGATTCGAGAAAGTCAGACGGATACCATGTCCGGGCGTTTCGATAATTTCGGAATGGATGAGTTTGAATGGGCCTGAGGCCGGTATCGGCACCTTTTCCTCTACTGTTTTATCTATGCCGACGGCTTTCCCCGACAGTTTGATTTCGAGTTGAGAATCCTTGTCCGACTTGGAAATGCCGCTCACTGCAAAACGGAAACGCCCCGGATCGTCCGACTGTTCGATAATCGGGGAAAATGATTCGCCGCCTCTTTTGACTGCAAGTATTTTCGATACATCGTCGTAATCAGGCGTATCGCTGAAACGGATTTCACCATTGACGGCCACTTTGTCCTTCTCCGAATCCGTTACGTCTATGGAAGTAATTTTCAGGACAAAGTTCTTCTCTTCGACTCGAAACGAAAAATTGAACTTGTCCAGTCTGCCGTCTTCAAGCGCCATCACTTTGGATAACAAAAATACGGCATCATACACCTTGCCCGGCTTCAATTCTCCCGCTTCGGGTACAAATTCGAGCGTTTTATTGTCGAGCCAGTAAGTCTTCCCTTTGAGCGAGGGCGAGAAATCGAACAGTTTTTCTTTTACTTCGGCGCTCAAATCCACCACCGACTGTTCGCCGGCCAGTTCAATGCGGACTGTTGCGTTAGCGGGAATCACTCCGGCCGTATACCCACTGATGTAAGTGGCGTATTCGGACGAAGGAATAATATTCTTGCTTTGCTTGCAGGAATAAAACACAAACCCTATGCACAGGGTCAAAATTACGATCGGTAATGCGGTTAAACGTTTCATTTTATATTATTTGTTGTTAAATTATTATTTTCTTCCACAAAGTGTCCCTCAAAGGAACGCAAATATTTTAATACTCTCGAAACAGATGCGCAAATGATACATTTTACATATTAGACGAGAGTTAATAAAACAAAAAGCTATGTCGGAGTATAAGAAACTGTTTTGAATTCACAAAAACTTTTCCCGGCAGAATGAATTATTGTCGACCATAACCGAATTATTGTCGACAATAACCGAATTGTTGTCGACAATAAATGAATTACTGTCGACAATAACCGAATTGTTGTCGACAATAAATGAATTACTGTCGACAATAACCGAATTGTTGTCGACAATAAATGAGTTACTGTCGACAATAACCGAAATATTGTCGACAATAAATGAGTTACTGTCGACAATAACCGAAATATTGTCGACAATAAATGAGTTACTGTCGACAATAACCGAATTATTGTCGACAATAAATGAGTTACTGTCGACCGGAACCGAGTTATTGTCGACCGGAAATGAATTATGGTCGACCGGAACCGAAATATTGTCAATGTTTGCCGTATCATTGTTTACAATAAACGTTTTCATTAATTCAAAACAATTTCCAAGGAGGACCGAATACATTCTTTTCATTTATTCCGCATCGGCAGCAGCGTGAAACTTTTCCGGTGATAAGGCGTTGCGCCGTACCGGCGAATGGCTTCGCGGTGTGCGACGGTCGGGTATCCCTTGTTTTTGTCCCAGCGATAGGCAGGATACAGTTCCGAGAGGCCGTTCATGTAATCGTCGCGATACGTTTTTGCCAGTATCGACGCGGCGGCTATACTCAGATATTTGGCATCGCCCTTGACTATCGTCGTATGCGGAATATCCCGGTAAGGGACGAAGCGGTTGCCGTCTACCAGAATATGTTCGGGACAGACGCGCAACTGTTCGACGGCGCGGTGCATGGCCAGAAACGAAGCCCGGAGGATGTTGAGACGATCTATTTCTTCGGGTGCAACGATACCCACCGCCCATGCGACGGCTTCGCGCTCAACGACGGTACGCAGGGCGTAGCGTTGTTTTTCGCCGAGTTGCTTGCTGTCGTTCAGTTCATCATCCCGGAAACCGGCAGGCAGTATAACCGCTGCGGCAAATACGGCGCCGGCCAGACAGCCTCGTCCCGCTTCGTCGCAACCACACTCCACGCAATTCTCCTTCAAACAGGGCAACAGCGACATTTCAAAACATGCTTTTTACCTTTTCTATGCCGGCTATCAGCGCATCGACTTCGTCCGTTGTGTTATACAGGGCAAACGAAGCGCGAACCGTGCCTTCCACTCCAAGCGCTTTCATCAGCGGCTCGGCGCAATGATGTCCCGTGCGGACGGCAATGCCCATACTGTCGAGAAGCACGCCCGTGTCGTAATGATGCACCTTGTCCGGCAGGAACGAAATCACGCCGCTTTTCTGCCTTGCCTGTCCGAACAGACGGATACCGCCCGTGGCCAGCAACCGTTCCGTGGCATACGTCAGCAGACGCTCTTCGCCGGACAAAATCGCGTCCCACCCGACAGATTCCAGATACTGTAATGCGACGGCGAGCGCCGTACTTCCGATAAAGTCGGGCGTACCGGCTTCAAACTTGTAGGGCAATACGTTGTAAGTCGTTTTCTCGAACGATACGCTTTCAATCATCTCTCCCCCACCCTGATATGGCGGGATGGCTTCCAGCCATTTTTCTTTTCCGTATAAAACGCCTGTTCCGGTCGGAGCATAAATTTTATGTCCCGAAAAGGCATAAAAATCCACATCCAGTTCCTGCACGTCTACCGGCCGGTGCGCCACGGCCTGAGCGCCGTCGACAAACACCGGCACGCCGCGACGGTGAGCAATCCGCACAATTTCAGCCACCGGATTTATCGTCCCCAGCACGTTGGATACATGCGTAATCGCCACCATCCGCGTCCGTTCGGTAAACAGCCCCGGCAATGCGTCCATATCCGCTTCGCCGCGTGCGGTAAGCGGAATCACCTTCAGCACAAAACCCTGCAATTGCCACGGCACGATGTTCGAATGATGCTCCATCGCCGAAACGATGACTTCGTCGCCCGGCTTCATAAATGCCTTGCCGTAACTCGACGCCAGCATGTTGACAGCCTCCGTCGTCCCGCGCGTAAAAATGATTTCCGCCGGAGCGCCTGCATTCAAAAAACGCTGCACCGTATGGCGAGCCGCTTCGTGCGCTTCGGTAGCCAGACGGCTAAGATAATGTACGCCTCTATGTATATTGGCATTGTAACGATAATAACCTTCATTGAGTTTCTCAACCACGCACCGGGGTTTCTGCGTCGTAGCCGCATTGTCGAGATATACTAAAGGTTTGCCGTATATTTTTTCCTGCAAAATCGGGAAATCCGACCTGATGAGTTTGCTATTCGTCATAACCATTTCCTTTCATGAGGGTGCAAAGGTAACGGTTTATCGTCTTTGGAATCGCCCCGTGACGGCAAAATCAATATCCGCGATGTTAATTATGCGTAATTGTTAAAAACGCATAGTCCGAATATATAAAAAATCATTTCCTTTGCAGCCACATTAATTCTAAATACGGAACAAATATGAAAAAGGTTTTATTAAGTGTAGCAGTTATTGCAGTAGTAGGAACAGGATTGGGCTTTGCCATCGCGGCAAACGACTCGAAACCTAAAAAAGATGCTCCGAAAACGGAACAAACATGTACAAAGGCAGAAGAAAAGTCTTGTGCAAAACAGGACGAAACGAAAAGTTGCTGCCAGAAGAAAGACGGCAGCGCAACATCCGCGTCATGCGGAGCCGGCAGTGCGGAAAAAACTTCGTCCTGCTGCAGCCAGAAGAAAGACGGCGAGAAGAAAGAATGTTGCGCCGCTAAAAAGGAAAACAAATAACGCTGTTTCCCTCTACGGAAAAATCCCGACAGACCTGTTCTGCCGGGATTTCTTATTTTCCCGCTCAGGCCCATCAAGACCACGTAAACTTTTTTCGGGGAATCATGCGTTGCCGATTACAGGGAATCGCGTATATTTGCACACGTAAATTAAACACAATTAAGATGCGGAATAAAGCCGTATATATTATCATACATTATATATTATGAATTTACTTGAGATCACCTGGACGGCCGATCCTGCCATCTTCTCGATAGGGTCAAAAGAAATACGCTGGTATGCGCTGGCGTTTCTTATCGGTTTTGCAATCGGGTACAAAATCGTACAGCGGATGTGGAAAAATGAAAAGCTGAATCCCGAATGGCTGGAGCCGCTGCTGTATTATACGATATTCGGTACCGCCATCGGTGCACGGCTGGGGCATTGCCTGTTTTATGAGCCGGGAAATTATCTCGCTCATCCGGTGGAGATACTGAAGATGTGGGAAGGCGGACTGGCCAGCCACGGCGGCGTGCTGGGCATCATCGTGGCGATATATTTCTTTTCGCGCTTCGTATCGCACAGGAGTATGTTGTGGACGTTCGACAAGCTCGTTACGCCTACGGGATTAGTAGCGGCGTTGATACGCCTGGGCAATCTGATAAACCATGAGATTTACGGACATCCGACCGATATGCCGTGGGGGTTCCGGTTCGTCACGAACCTGTACGGATGGCAGCATGGAGCCGCGCCCGTTTTTTCGGCGCCCAGCCACCCGACGCAAATCTACGAGGCGCTTTGCTACCTGCTTACCTTTGCGCTTTGCATGTGGTTGTACTTTAAAAAAGGTGCATGGAAAAAAGAGGGTTTCATCTTCGGCATTTTCATGATCTGCATCTTCGTTTCCCGATTCTTTATCGAATTTCTCAAAGAAGATCAGGAAGCGTTCGAAGCCGATATGCTGCTCAATATGGGGCAATGGCTCAGCGTTCCGTTCATACTGGCAGGAATATTTTTTGTATGGCGGGCTGTAAGAAGGGGAAACAGCAGTATTATTTCTTCTCAAACCCGTAAATGAATTTCAAACCTCAAATGAAAAAGATAACAGACGATATTTATTACGTCGGCGTAAATGATCGCCGCAAAGCGCTTTTCGAAAACATCTGGCCGTTGCCTCACGGGGTTTCGTATAATTCGTTCCTTATTGCGGACGAGAAAACGGCGCTGATCGACACGGTCGACATCTGCTATTCCGATATTTTTTTCGGAAGGGTAAAAGAGGCGCTGAACGGCCGTGCGCCGGATTATTTGATTGTAAATCATATGGAGCCGGATCATTCCGGCAGTATCCGCTTGCTGCGGCAATTGTATCCCGACTTGCGGATTGTGGGCAACAGGCAGACGTTCGGGATGCTGGCAGGTTACTACGGCATCAGGGACGGGCTGTATGAAGTGAAAGAAAAGGATACGCTCGATCTCGGCCGGCATCGCCTGACGTTCTACATGGCGCCGATGGTGCACTGGCCGGAAGTGATGATGGCGTATGACGAGACGGACAGGACGCTGTTTTCGGCCGATGCGTTCGGCACGTACGGTACGCTGGATGGCGGAGTGACGGATACGGAAATGAACGTCGAGGCGTTTTGGGAAGAGATGATCCGCTACTATGCCAACATTGTCGGCAAATACGGTAATCCGGTGCGCAAGACGCTGGATAAGCTGCAGACGCTGGACATCCGTACCATCTGTTCTACGCACGGCCCCGTATGGCGCGAGCATTGCGACAGGGCTATCGGCCTGTACGACCGGATGAGCCGCTACGAGGGCAAAAAGGGTGTAACGATTGCTTACGGCAGCATGTACGGGCATACCGAACTGATGGCCGAAGCGATTGCCGGCGCGCTGTCGGACAACGGCGTGCGCGAGATTGCCATGTACGACGCGAGCAAAACCCACGCTTCGTATATACTGAAGGATGTATTCAAATACAACGGCTTGATTATCGGCAGCCCGACGTACAGCGGGCAGTTGTTTCCGGAGATTGATGCGCTGCTGAATAAAATCGAGATTTGCGAAGTGAAAAACCGTGTGTTCGGTTATTTCGGCGCATTTACGTGGGCGGGGACGGCCGTCAAACGCTTGGCGGCTTTTGCGGACAGCATGGGCTGGCAAACGGCCGGCGAACCGGTGGAGCAAAAACATGCCATGAACGCCGATACGTACGACAAATGCCGGGCGCTGGGCAAAGCCGTTGCCGAAAGCCTCTGATTCATATTATTCAACTGCTAAATTATATCGCTATGAGAGTAATTATCACACAAAACTACGAAATGCTGTCCGAATGGGCAGGCAACTATATCGCCGCCAAAATCGTGAAAGCCGCCCCGACGGCCGATAAACCGTTTGTGCTGGGACTGCCGACCGGCTCGTCGCCGCTGGGCACGTACCGGCGACTGATTGCGCTGAACAGGTGCGGCGCGGTGTCGTTCGAACACGTCGTTACGTTCAACATGGACGAATACGCCGGACTGCCGGAAGATCATCCGCAGAGCTACCATTCGTTCATGTGGAACAATTTTTTCGGCCATATAGACATACAGCCGCAGCATGTGCACATACTTAACGGCAACGCGCACGACGCGGAGGCGGAATGTGCCGAATACGAAGCGCGCATCGCGGAACGGGGCGGGATCGATCTTTTCCTCGGAGGCATAGGGCCGGACGGCCACATCGCGTTCAACGAGCCGGGATCGTCGCTGGCATCGCGCACGCGGGTGAAAACGCTGACAACGGATACGATTATCGCCAATTCGCGCTTTTTCGACAACGACGTGACCAAGGTGCCGAAAAAGGCGTTGACGGTAGGCGTGGCTACGGTGCTGGGAGCGAAAGAAGTTTTAATCGTGGTGAACGGGCATAACAAGGCACGCGCACTGCAACAGGCTGTAGAAGGAGCCGTCAATCACATGTGGACGATTACGGCGCTGCAACTGCATCCGAAGGGGATTATCGTATGCGACGAAGACGCCTGCGCCGCACTTACGGTGGGCGTTTACAAGTATTTTAAGGATATTGAAAAGGATCACCTCAACCCCGATTCGCTGCTTGAAGACGACCTGGAGCCGGCCGTACATGATTAGGGTTCGCCGGAGCCGGTCGGATCCGCCCAACGCTGATTAGATTCGGCCAACGTTGATTAGTCAGTCCTTACTAATCCATCACTTCATTGAATATCAATAAAATGGTTGTAAAAAAGTTTGGCATTTTCAACTGATTATTGTAGCCTTGCAGCAAAAAAAGCGGGAAATTATGTCAGGAAAATTACCTGTGGATGACCCTCGCGAACTGTTTCGCACCCGCCTGGCGGATTTGATAAATCCGGAGCATGAGTTTGCCCTTTCGACAAACGAGATCGACCGGAATTACTTTGAAGATGAGTTTAAGAATTTGTATTCCGACAAGCCGAGTCGTCCCTCCATGCCCATACGGTTTATGGTTGGCATTCCGATGCTCAGGCATTTATACAATCTTGGCGATGCACGGATACCGGAGTATTGGGTTCGCGATGTGTATTTTCAATACTTTTGCGGCGGGGTATTTTTAGAGCATAAATTTCCCTGCGATCCGAGCGACTTTGTAGATTTTCGCGGGGCGGATCGGCGAATCGGGATTTCAAAAGATTTTTGCTTACAGCATGCATCTTCATGGCAGGGAGGTGGCCAAACAATCCGAATTTGTATTGTCGTACACCACCGTTCAGGGTAATTTCACGACCTTCCCGACCGATGCGAAAATGTGTGGGAAAGTGATCGACAAATGCAATAAGATAGCTGAAAAAGAAGTGATTAAACAGCATTACAAATACAAAAAAGAGAGCAAAGAGTTAGATAGTCAGTCCTTATTAACCTTTCATTTAACTGAATATCAATAAAATAATTACGAAAAAGTTTGTCGGTATCAACCGGTTTTTGTACCTTTGTCGCATAAAAACCGGAAAATTATGTTAG
>JAISNP010000099.1 GCA_031276175.1 Tannerella sp. | reverse complement strand
ACGAGTAAATATTGTTCAAATACCCGAAGATAACCACCTTCAGCATCATCCGGGGATGATACGAACTTGTCACGCCTCCGCGATAAGTATCTGTCACGCGGCTTATGTCAAGACTGTCCGTGACGTGGTTAATCAAACGAGCGGGAGAATCTTCGGGTAACTTTTCGTCAAGGCTTGCAGGAAAAAGCACTGTCTGACCCTGGGGATATGATTTAAATACCGGTTTAGACATGTCTTTTATTTTTTGCCGCTAAGTTGCTGAATTTAATGAATATGACAAAATAAATAAAGGGACGTTTTGCTTTTGAGACAGCCCCATCAATAGAAATAATCGGTCGCCCCGCCTTCCCTGTTCCCCGTTTAGGGGATTCATAAACAGCAAGTGAATGCCCTGACGGACAATGAGGCGCGTTGGCAGATGCGCTTTTCTATTGATAGGAATGCCCTAACGGGCAATGCACAAAACGATACCGCGCACAGTATAAAAGCGATTAACTTTGCCGATTATAGTAGAATAATATTAGTTTGGATTATGGAAAAAGTTTTATCTGCTTACTTTTCGGAAGTAGAAGACCCGCGAGTAGAAGGACGGTGTTTGCATTTATTGTCGGATATCTTGATGATAGCGGTATTAACGTATTTAACGGGCGGAACAGATTACCAGGGCATATATCTGTTTGCTAAAAGACGGGGTAAATCATTTTTAGATTTGTTGAAACTGCCCAATGGAGTTTCCTGTGTCGATACCTTCGAGCACGTCTTCGGGAAATTGAAAAGCGAATCTCTTCAAAGCTGCCTGGAACGTTACGAGAAAGAGCTGTTGTCCTGCCTGTCGGAGAAACAGGTTGTTTTGGATGGGAAAAAATTGAAGGGCGTTTCACCTCACGGCAGAGGCAACAGCGGACTTTATATCCCCAACGCGCGGGTAAGTGAAAACCGTATCCGTATCGGGCAGGAGAAAGTGGAGGAGAAATCGAATGAAATCACGGCCATTCCCCAATTGTTGTCTTCACCGGATATTGAAGAAGCGGTTGTATCGATAGATGCCATGGGAACACAAACCGCAATAGCGGAACAGATCATCGCGCAGGTCATTACTTTTTATCGGTTAAAGGCAACCGGAAGGGACTTTTCGAGGATTCGGAGCATGCTTTCAAAGCAGATAAGGGAGTATCGTTCACGGAAGAGGCGGACAGTAATCATGGCCGTATCGAAGAACGTCAATGCTATATTTTGCCGGCAGAGGATTTCCTGCCGGAGGAAAACAGGGCGTCATGGAAAAACGTGTCAACCTTAATCCGGGTAGACGCGAGCAGGGAAATTAAAGGTGTCTTGCACCGGGAAACACGTTATTATATTAGTGATGAAACGGTATCTGGCCCGGTATATTACCTGAGGCTGTCTTAAAAGCAAAACGCCCCTTTATTCATTTTGTCATATCCGTTAAATTCAGCAACTTAGCAGCAAAAAAATAAAAGACATGGCTAAACCTGTATTTAAATCATATCCCAAGGGTCAGACAGTTCTTTTTCCTGCAAGCCTTGACGAAAAGTTACCCGAAGATTCTCCCGCACGTTTAATTAACCACGTCCCGGAGAGTCTTGACATAAGCCGCGTGATAGATACTTATCGCGGAGGCGGAACAAGTTCGTATCATCCCCGGATGATGCTGAAGGTGGTTATTTTCGGCTATTTGAACAATATTTACCCGTGCCGCAAGATAGAGAACGCCCCGACCGACAGGGTGAGTTTCATGTGGCTTTCGGGCGGTCGGACTCCCGATCACAACACCATCAACCGCTTCCGCTCTTCCCGTTTAAAGGACAGCATCCATGGCATTTTCACGCAGGTAGTCCGGCTGCTTGTGGAGATGGGACATTCAAGCCTCGAAACGGTGTATCCGGACGGAACCAAATATAGAATCCCGCGCGAATCGCTACACCTTTGTATGGCGCAAGTCGGTGGAAAAACACAAGGCTAAGTTGGAAGAAAACATCTTCCGAAACTCAAGAAATATGAAAAAACCTTGACCGATTCGGGCTATGGAAGCGAGGAAAATTACGAGTTCTTGGAAGCGAATAATATGGAAGCCTTCGTCAAATACAACAGCTTTCATAAGGAACAGACCGAAGCGTTCAAAAGCAACGGTTTTCATGCACAGAACCTGTATTACAACAGGGAGAAAGCGCGTGAGAGACTCACATCGGAAGAAGGACGGATGCACAGCCGTCGTCGTTCGGTAGAACCGGAAGCCGTTTTCGGACAGGCCAAATCCGACAAAGGCTACAGTCGCTTCCGCCGATTTAACGACAGAGAACCGGACAAAGTCATGCCGCCGTGCCGGCGGCGGATGCCGGACAGCACGCCTTCCGTGATAGTGCCGTGCACCACAACGCCCGGGGCAAAGGCAACCGTGAGACCGCATTTTTCGGGTGTGTGAATGAAAAAACATGCAGGAGATTTTTTTCATCTCTCGTGTGATGGGTTTCATTTCTCGTGAAACGGTTTTCAAAATCCGGTTTTTGGGTTTCATCTCTCGTATGTTTTCCGGCGATTGCCGTGAATATGCCTGCTTTTTTCATATGAACTGTTGCCGTTTATATTTGTCCGGGTTCATCTTTAGCAATGTATTTTCGTACCGATTAATCTGTATTTTCCTGATTCAGATTGACTGTTTAACAGCCCCTTATCGCGTAGAAGAGTTGACTCGGATTAATACTATACCTGATATTTGTTTACTCCGTGCGTCGAGTCGGTTGTTCGGGGCTTACGCACCCCGGTATTGGATGTATCCTTTCGGGAAGACGAAAGCCGGAAAAGAGAAGGTTATGCAACTCGGAATTTTTCCATGATTAACCGTATTGCGTTCAATTTGATAAAGGCCGAATGCTCCCAAAAAAGAAGTATTAAAGGGAAAAGATCGGATGCAGAATGGAATAACGGTTATCTTCTGAAAATCCTACTAAATTTAAGATGCGTTTGCCCTTTCAGCCTGACCGTATCATTTTTTTTTGCCCGGATTATTTTATATCTTTACGCCATTATTTAAAAAACAGAATCTATGAGAAACAAATTATTATCAGTATGTGTTTTAATGCTGTGCGCCACGATTGCTTCGGCGCAGAAAGATGAATGGAAAAATCCGAAAGTAAATGCCGTCAATCGCTTGCCGATGCATGCGAGCTACTTTGCATACGAATCGGAACAGGCCGCATCGGACGGCGTGAAGGAAAATTCGACCCGCTTCTTGAGCCTGAACGGACTGTGGCGCTTCAACTGGGTAAAAAATGCGGACGAACGTCCGACCGATTTCTTTGCCGCCGATTTCGACGACAAGGGCTGGGCGTACATGCACGTGCCCGGCTTGTGGGAACTGCACGGCTACGGCGACCCGGTGTATGTCAACATCGGCTATGCCTGGCGGAATCAGTTTAAAAACGACCCGCCGCGGTTTCCGGTAGAAAACAATCATGCAGGCTCGTACCGTCGCGAGATTATTCTTCCGGCTGACTGGAGCGGAAAGCAGGTTTTTGCGCATTTCGGATCCGTTACTTCCAACATTTACCTCTGGATTAACGGGAAATATGTCGGCTACAGCGAAGACAGCAAGCTGGAGGCCGAGTTCGACGTCACCCCATACTTGAAACCGGGCAGTAACCTGATTGCCTTCCAAACGCTTCGCTGGTGCGACGGGACGTATCTCGAAGACCAGGACTTCCTGCGCCTGTCGGGCGTGGGGCGCGACTGCTACCTGTATGCCCGCGACCGCAAGCATATACGCGATATACGCATTACGCCCGACCTCGACGCACAATACAAAAACGGGACGCTGGACGTCGAACTGCAACTGTCCACCCCGGCCGTTTCGTCGTCCGTACAGCTGGCGCTGGTCGATCCGGATGGAAATACGGTTCAATCGCTCGCACTGAAAGGCGCAAGCCGGATAAATGCAACATTGCAGGTTGAGAATCCTGAAAAGTGGACGGCCGAAACGCCTGCGCTGTACAAAGTGATTGCAACGCTTGTAGACAACGGCGGCAAAACCGTCGAAGTAATCCCCATCAAAACAGGCTTCCGCAAAGTGGAAATCAAAAACGCACAATTGCTTGTGAACGGCCGGCCCATCCTCGTCAAGGGCGCCAACAGGCACGAAATGGATCCGAAGACGGGATACTACGTCTCTCCCGAACGCATGTTGCAGGACGTCAAAATCATGAAAGCCTGTAACCTGAATGCCGTGCGCACCTGCCACTATCCCGACGACCCGCTGTGGTACGACCTGTGCGACGAATACGGACTCTACGTCGTGGCGGAAGCCAACGTCGAATCGCACGGAATGGGATACGGCGAACAGACGCTCGCCAAAAACAGCCTGTACGACGTCGCACACCTCGAACGCAATCAGCGAAACGTGCAAAGGAATTACAATCACCCCTCCGTCATCATCTGGTCTATGGGAAATGAAGCCGGCTTCGGCCCGAACTTCGAAACCTGCTACAAGTGGATAAAGGCGGAAGATAAAACACGCCCCGTACAGTACGAACGCGATACGGAATGGACATGCTCGGACATCGTCTGTCCCATGTACTACTCCTATGCGGCAAGCGAAAAATACGCCACGGACGACTCGAAAACCAAACCGCTTATCCAGTGCGAATACGCACATGCAATGGGCAACTCCGAGGGTGGATTCAAGGAATACTGGGACCTGTTCCGCAAATACCCGAAACTGCAGGGCGGATTCATCTGGGACTTCGTCGACCAGTCCGTACACTGGAAAAATGCGGACGGCACAGACATCTACGGCTACGGAGGCGACTTCAACCGCTACGATGCATCCGACTACAACTTCCTCGACAACGGACTGATCAGCCCCGACCGCAAACTCAACCCGCATATGTACGAAGTGGCCTACTTCTACCAGTCTGTCTGGGCAACCGAAAGCAATCTTCAAAAGGGGGAAATACGCGTCTACAACGAAAACTTCTTCCGCGACCTTTCGGCATACTGTGCGGACTGGGAAATACTTGCGGACGGTGAGCCTGTCCTTGCGGGACACATACCCGCGTTGCACGTTGCGCCGCAGCAAACGGTCGGGGTTTCGCTCGGATACGATGCCGCCACGCTGCCGCAGGATAAGGAATTGCTGCTGAACATCTGCTTCAAGCTGAAGAAACCGGAAACGCTGCTGCCCGCAGGACACATCGTGGCGCGAAATCAATTAGTCATAAAACCTTATTCGCCCATGCTCACATTCAAAAACCGGGCGGCGTGCAAAAATTGTCCTGCGAATATTCCGACCGTCAAAGACAACGAAATGAATTGCCTGATTGTCGAAGGCGAACGGTTTGCAATCGAATTTAACCGCCGCACGGGATTCATCGACAAATACCGCGTATACGGCAAAGACATGCTCGCCCGCGGCAGTGCGCTGATCCCTAACTTCTGGCGCGCACCGACCGACAATGACTTCGGCGCCAACCTCCAGTTGAAATACCGTGCCTGGCATAATCCGGAAATAAAACTCGTTTCGCTCGCACACCAAGCCGCGGGCGACATGATCGAAGTGAATACGGCATACGAAATGAGCGGCGTTTCGGGCAAACTATTCCTCTCCTACATTATTAATAATACGGGCGCAGTCAAGGTTACGCAGAAGTTTCAGTCCACGCCCGGCGCAAAAGTATCCCATCTGTTCAGGTTCGGAATGAAAATGGAGATGCCCGAACGCTACAGCGTCGTCAACTACTACGGCAGAGGTCCGGTCGAAAACTATGCCGACCGCAATCATTCCGCTTTCATCGGACAGTACCGGCAAACGGTCGACGAACAGTTCTACCCGTACATCCGCCCGCAGGAAAACGGGACAAAGACCGACATCCGCCTGTGGCAGCTGACCGACATTGAGGGCGACGGACTGGAGTTTACCGGCGAATCGCCGTTCTCGGCTTCGGCGCTGCACTATACGATCGAATCGCTGGACGACGGTACAGACAAAGACCAGCGTCATTCGTCGGAAGTCCCGAAAGCCGACCTCACGCAGTTCTGCATCGACAAAGCCCAGATGGGCGTAGGATGTGTCAACAGTTGGGGCGCGTTGCCGCTGGAGAAATACATGCTCCCGTATACGGATTATGAATTTACATTCATCATGCAGCCGATCCTGTCGAAGTTTTAGATTAGTCATACACATACCGAAATCGTGTGCATTAACAGAGACGTGCGTCCGTACGTCTCTGTTTTTTATTCACTCCTGTTTTGCCGCGTTGGCGCGGAATAAAAAAGCGACCGCTTCACAACGGCCGCCTCAGAAAAACACAATTACGCAAACTATCTAATCGCTTAATTTACGCGCCCCGTCGCTGATGACGACGTCATACACTTTCGGCAAACGGCCGAACTTCGCCTTGTAATCTTCCTTTGCTTTCAGGATGAAAGGTGCGTACAACTCGTCCTTCACCAGATTGATGGTGCATCCGCCGAAGCCGCCGCCCATCACGCGCGAACCGGTCACGCCACATTCTTTGGCCGTATCGTTCAGGAAATCCAGTTCCGCGCAGCTCACCTCGTAAAGTTTGCTCATCCCGTGGTGCGTTTCATACATTTTCCGCCCCACGGTCTCGTAATCGCCTTTTACAAGCGCGTCGCATACGTCCAGTACACGCTGCTTCTCGCCGATCACGTATTCGGCGCGTGTATAATCTTCTTCGCCGATTTCGTTTTTAATGCTTTCCAACTGTTCGGGCGTCGCATCGCGCAGAAATTCGATATTCAACTTGCGCGCCACACGTTCGCACGATTCGCGCCGTTTGTTGTAGGCCGACGATGCCAGTTCGTGTTTGACGACCGTATCAAGCAATACCAGTCTGTATCCCTGCGGATCGAAGGGAAAGTATTCGTATTCGAGCGAACGGCAGTCCAGCCGTATCAGGTTGCCCTTTTTCCCGAAGAGGGAAGCAAACTGATCCATGATGCCGCACTTGACGCCGCAATAGTTGTGTTCCGTAGCCTGTCCGATTTTTGCCAGTTCGAACTTGTCGATGCCAAGATGGAACATGTCGTTGAGTGCGAAAGCATACGTGCTCTCCAGCGCTGCGGACGACGACATGCCTGCTCCCAGCGGCACGTCTCCGGCAAACGCCGTGTTGAACCCTTCCGGTTTTCCGCCGCGCTTGATGATTTCGCGGCACACGCCGAAGATATATCTTGCCCAACTGGTGCGCGGCGCGTCTTCTTCGTTGAATCCGAATTCGACATAATCTTTCATGTCTATTGAGTATGCCCGCACTTTTTTTGTGCCGTTCGGTTTTATTTCCGCAACCATTCCTTTGTCGATTGCTCCGGGGAATACGAACCCTCCGTTGTAGTCGGTATGTTCGCCGATAAGGTTGATACGTCCCGGCGCGGTGTAAACCGTTCCCGTACTGCCGTCGAAATGTTTAATAAAACGGCTTCTTACATATTCCGTCTCCATAATCTGTTTTGTTTTTATGTATAAAATAATTCCGGCATCTGCTTGCGCGAGACGCCGGAAAATGTTTCTTGTATTTATGCGACCGGAATATCTTCGTTGACGTTTCTGCTTCCGGCCAGAGCGTAGAACAGCAGGTAGGCCAGGCCGGCGAATATTACCCAGTAGCTGGTCAGGTATCCTGCGACATCGGCTATCCATCCCTGAAGTGCGGGGAGAATACCGCCGCCGCAAACCAGTACCATGAAGATGCCCGAAGCCGCCGTCAGATATTTACCGAGGCCTTCTACCGCCAGATTGAAAATACTGCCCCACATAATGGATGTGCACAGGCCTATCAGTACCAGGAATGCGGCATTTATGGGCACGTTCAGAAAGCCGAACGAGGTGATGCCGTCCACGCTTTTCAATACGGGAAGAGATACTTCCGTGCTGCTCGGCGAAAAGATGCCGCAAATCACAAATATCAACCCTAAGGCAGAGGCCGTGGAGAGCATCGCCTTGCTGGATATTTTCCCTCCGATGGAAGCGCCTACCAGACGGCCGACCAGCATCAACAACCAGTAGGTGCCGACTACAAATCCGGCAGTCGTAGTATTCAGCGGATTCGGGATATTCGGATCCACGAGGAAGAGGTTCAGTATGCCGGGCGTACCGACTTCGACGCCTACATACACAAAGATGCCGAAAGCGCCCAGAATGAAATGGCGGAATTTCAACGCGCCCGAAATCAGTTTACCCAGCGGTTCGGAAGATTGTTCTGCGTTAGGTTCCGGTATGCTTACCAGCCACATTACGACAAAGACGACGGCAAATACGCCCATTGCGGCGTACATGAACGGGAATATATCCGTAATACGGGCTTTGGCGGCATCGCCGATCAACATGCCTACAATCATGGGAGTAAGCGTTGCCATTACGGAGTTGAAAGAACCGCCTACCTGAATCAGCTGGTTACCCTTGTTGCCGCTTCCGCCCAGCGTGTTGAGCATCGGGTTGACTACCGTATTGAGCAGACACATCGAGAATCCGGCTACGAATGCGCCTGCCAGATATACGGCGAAAGCCGATTCCTGACCTGCATAACCGGAAAAATACTGGATTCCTACTCCGATGAAACCGACGGCTATGGCGATCAGCGCCGTTTTCTTATAGCCTACCCTTTGCAGCAGGATACCGCTCGGTATACCCATTACGGCATAGGCAATGAAATTGGCGGCATTGCCTAACAGTCCCGCGAAATTGGAGACGTTAAACTGCGCTTTCAGCACAACGCCCATCGGCGCTGCCAGATTGGTCACGAACGAAATCATACCGAATAGCAAAATCATCATCGCTATCGGTAAAACATAATTTTTTTCTTGTTTGTTTGTCATTGTTCTTGAATTTTGAATTGTTGATAATATTATTGTTTAATGTATTTCGGGAAATCCGAATACCGTTTGGCTGTCGAATCTTTCGCCCGGACGGAGAACGGTTGTCGGATAATCGGGTCTGTTCGGACTGTTGGGGAAATGTTGCGTTTCGAAGCACAGTGCGGAGTGTTGGGGATAACGCTGTCCGTGTTTCCCGACGAGGTTGCCCGTCATCCAGTTGCCCGTATACAGTTGCATGCCCGGTTCGGTAGTATATACTTCCATCACGATGCCCGTCTTGGGCGACATGCAGCGTGCGGCAAAAGCCATTTCGCCTTCTTTCTTGTTTAATATATATGTATGATCGTATCCGCGTCCGATAATCAACTGTTCGAAATCGTCGCGGATACGTGCGCCTACTTCGTGCGGCTTGCGGAAATCCATCGGTGTACCTTCTACTTTCTCCGGCGCACCGAGGGGGATAGACGTTTCGTCCGTCGGCAGGTAACAGTCGGCATTGATGGTCAGCAGATGGTCGTAGATATTCGGGTTGCCTGTGCCGGAGAGGTTGAAATAGGAATGATTCGTGAGGTTGAGCGCCGTCGGTTTGTCGGTAACGGCGTGACAGGTAATGACGACCTCGCTGTCGTCGGTGAGGGTATATGTAACCGTTGTGGTCAGCGTGCCGGGGAAACCTTCTTCGCCGTCTGCCGAAACGTATGCCAGTTCCACCGTGTTGGAGCCGTGTTGCCGCATGTCCCAAACGACGGCATTGAATCCTTTTACGCCGCCGTGCAGGCTGTTCGGGCCGTTGTTGCGCGCGAGTTCGTATACCGTGCCGTCGAGCGTAAACCGCCCGTTGGCGATCCGGTTTGCATAACGGCCGCAAATCGCACCGAAGTAAGGTTCTTCGGAGGTCAGGTAGTCGTCAATGGACGAATGTCCCGTGACGACGTCCGTAAACCTGCCCGTTTTGTCCGGTACCATGAGCGCTACGATTTTGGCTCCGTAGTTCGTCACCGCCAGTTCCGCGCCCACGCGGTTGGTCAGCAGGCAAAGCGAAATTTCTTTCCCGTCAATGACTTTATGGAAATCCGCTGCCTGCAAACCCGAATGTACTGTTTTGTTTACTGCTACCATATGTTACAATTTAGCGCGTAAAATTAGGTTTCTTTTGTCGAACTTTCCCATATTGCCACATGTTTTATAACATGTTTTCTGCCGATGAACCTTTCGGACGACATTGACGGCAGATGATCCGACATAGTCGGTTTTCTTCCCGACGCCGTCGGCGGTTCTGCCGACTATGTCGGTTTTTCTCTCGCAGCCTGCGGCGGTTCTGCCGACTATGTCGGTTTTCTTCCCGCAGCTTGCGGCGGTTCTGCCGACTATGTCGGTTTTCTTCCCGCAGCTTGCGGCGGTTCTGCCGACATGGTCGGATGTCTTGCCGCAGCTTGCGGCGGTTCTGCCGACATGGTCGGATGTCTTGCCGCAGCTTGCGGCGAACGGCGACAGTATTTCATTGCTTCATGAATTGCGCTTTATTTCTACCATCCTTTTATCAGCGCGGGATCAAGTTCGTGCGACGGATTGAATTTGTCGGAAGCCATGTACTGCTCGATGCTGCGGCGGAACTGTCGGGCGGCGGGACGGTTATCCGTATCGCGGTCGAGATTGGCGCCGCAGACTATTATTTTGCCTTTGCCGAGTTTTGCTTCGAACAATAATCCGAGTTTGTTAGCTCCGAACCAGTCGTCGATAATGTAGATTACGGGGCGGAACGATTCGGGAAATTCGTTCATCAGTAAAGGTACGCTGCCTTTGACGACGTCCCACCACTGGAAATCGGCGTAGCCTTCGTTTGGGAAAGCTGCCAGCGAGGGATGCGCCGGGTCGCAGTAAATGCCGAGCGTATTCGGTTTCTGCGAGGGAAACCACGATGTGTTCCAGAAGACCGGGGTAAATCCGACCACGATGTTTCCCGTCTTATTTGCCTGTGGACAGTACAGTACATTGCCGCCTGCCTGCGCTTTCGATATTGCTTCGGCGCAGTCGGTCGTGAAATGCGGTTTGTTGTCGAGCGGGGCAATCGTTTCCGGATATGCCCAGACGTGCCAGCTGTTGGCGTATTTGGTGCCGGCGACAGTGACGGTCAAAGTCAGTTGAGACGGCGCTTTCACTGTCGATAAATTACATTCGATTTGCGCAATGTCGATGCAATTATCTACGGGTAACGTTTTCGTCGTCTTTCCTTCGGCGAGAATGTTTTTTGCCGCATCGGTCAGTGTCCATTCCACGACGGCATTCGTAAGAGGTTTTGCAGCGAAATGCGATACTTCGACGGATGCTTTGAACGTTTCGTGGTTCGTCCAGATCAGTTTATCCATACGTGCGAGGGGTACTGTTCCGTTGCAGAAACGGCTGTATTCGGCGCCGTCCACGTATCCTTTCGTATCCCAGAAGGGGTCGAGTACGCCGACCAGCGCCGTTCCCTGTCCGGGGAAATCGTGCAGGTCGAGCAACTGGAATCCTGCAAAGCCGGGCGTGCGCAGGGCGGCTTCTATTTCGGCTTTATAGCATAGCGTCTGTAAACGTCCCGAGGCGTAGAGGAATTTTTTTGCCATGTCGCCGAGATGATTTTTCTCCAGCATGTCCCGGAACATTTCGAAGTTTTTCGCTTTCAACACGCCGGTATATTTCGGTATTTCCTCGAAATTGGGATAGACGCACCACTGCCCGATTTCGTGACTGACGACGGGCATGTTTCTATCTTTGATCGTTTCCGTCCAGTCGTATGCCGTCTGTGGCGACAGGTCGTTGATGCTGTTTATACGGGAATAGACGCGCGGAGCGGGCGTACTCCAGTAATCGGCGTTGGGGATATACGGCCAGCCTGCGGCGCTTGTATACACTCTTCGTGCGTCTTTTGCTTTCCAGTAATCCGTAAATCTTGCCAGATATTCGGAATGGCTTCTTCCGTGAGGTTCATTACCGTAGGCCATCATGCAAAACGAGGGATGGTTGCCGTATTCACGGACAATCCGTTCGCTTTCCTCGTAAAACCATTCGTCGATGCGACCGCCGTCGCCTACCTTTGTCCATCCGCCACATTCTACCTGCAAATAGATTCCTTCGCGGTCGGCAGCCTCGAACGCTACTTCCGGCGGACACCACGAATGGAAGCGGACATGATTCAATCCGAACTCCTTGCAGCGGCGGTAAATCTTTTCCCAGTAAGCGGCGTCCGTCGAGGGATAGCCGGTCAGCGGGAAGATGCAACATTCCAGCGTACCGCGTAAAAAGACGGGCGTACCGTTGACGGTAAACCGCGTGCCGTGCGCCCTGAACTCGCGCATTCCGAAGTCGACGGTTTTCACGTCCGTTCCGCCTTCCGACGTCAGTTCAACATCCAGCCGGTAGAGGTTCGGTTCGTATTCCGACCATGTCTTCATTCCGTCGCCCATGTCAAGCACGGCTACCGCACGACCGGAGGTCACGTCGACCGTCACCGGTTTCAGTTCTTCCGGAATGTCGCAGTTGAAGCTTGCAGCTTTAAGCGTGACGGTTGCTTTGCCCGTCGTTTTGCCGGCAAGATCTATTTCTACTTTCGCCCGCTTCGCCTGCACGTCGGGATAAATCCGGACGTCGTCGATATGCAGCGCCGGTCGTGCCGAAAGGGTGATCTTTCCGATGATGCCGTTCCAGTTCGACTGCGTGTGGTCGGAAACGCTGTGCGCATTGATGCCGACGGGAATATGTACGCGATTGTCCACGCGAAGCGTCAGCAGCAACTTTCCGGTTTCTGCGATTGTATAACGGTGCGGTGTTAATAAGGCATCGCTTTTCCCGATTTCTTTTCCGTTGACGTAAAGCGTGGTTTCCCAGTGCGTCCGCTCGAGTTCGAGCGACACATGTTTGCCTTTCCACGATGCGGGTACGTCTACTTCGCGCCTATACCATGCTACGCCGACATACTCTTTATCCGGCTGTAGCCAGAATGATATTTTGACATTGTCCGGCTGCCGGTACGGTTCATATTCCTTTGCCTTAAACCAGGCGCTGTCATTCACGGTAGCCGTCCATCGGGTATTGACGCCAATATCATTACCGATACCCTGTTCCTGTAATGACCCCGGCAACGTGATCTTACCTTCCAACGGCTTATCGTACCATTGTTCTTTGATTCCGACGTCGTCGGGATCTATGGCAAATGTCCATTCGCCGGACAGATCCATCTCGTTTGTGACTTGCATGCAGGAACATAATCCTGCCGTCAGCAATAAATTAAAAAAACTCTTTTTCATCTTGTGTGTTGTTATTATTAATGTATA
>JAISNP010000091.1 GCA_031276175.1 Tannerella sp. | reverse complement strand
GCTGCATATCACAAAGATTTTAAAATTAAATATTCAAAGCGGTTGCAAAGATAGCATTAATCACTGTCCCGGCAAGGAAGCGGGGGAAAAGAGTGATGAACGATAAACGATAAACTATGAGCTGTAAAGCGGTGCCGGAGGCGTTTTCCTGAAGCAGGGGATATTTCCGGGGAAGGCTGGGAAAGTTCCGAGGAAGGCTGGCGAAGTTCCGAGGAAGTCCTCGGAACTTCCGAGGAAGGCTGGCGAACTTCCGAGGAAGTCCTCGGAACTTCCGGGGAAGGCTGGCGAACTTCCGGGGAAGTCCTCGGAACTTCCGGGGAAGGCTGGCGAACTTCCGGGGAAGTCCTCGGAACTTCCGGGGAAGGCCGGCGAACTTCCGGGGAAGTCCTCGGAACTTCCGGGGAAGGCCGGCAAAGTAAACCCTTCGGATTGCCGCACCCCCTTTTCATCCCGTCCGATAGGTAATTTAAAATATTTGCGTACCTTTGCCGCCGTTTTATAATCAGTTTCAGGTATCATTATGCAGAAAAATTTAGTTATTGTAGAATCTCCTGCAAAAGCCAAAACAATCGAAAATTTTTTGGGGAAAGACTATAAAGTCATGTCGAGTTACGGTCATATCAGAGACTTGAAAGCGAAAGAATTCAGCGTCGACGTAGAGCACAATTACGCTCCCCTGTACGAAATTCCCGCCGCCAAGCGAAAATTAGTGTCCGAATTAAAAAAAGCAGCCCGCGAAGCCGAAACGATATTACTTGCTTCCGATGAAGACCGCGAAGGCGAAGCCATCGCATGGCACCTGTCCGAAGCGCTGGGACTGGACGAAAAGCACACGCAGCGCATCGTATTTCACGAAATCACGAAAAACGCCATCCTGCATGCGCTGGAAACGCCGCGCAGTATCGACATCAACCTCGTGAACGCCCAGCAGGCACGCCGCGTGCTGGACAGGATTGTAGGTTTCGAAGTGTCGCCCGTCCTCTGGCGCAAGGTGAAGCCCGCGTTATCGGCCGGCCGCGTACAGTCCGTTGCCGTGCGCCTGATTGTGGAGCGCGAGCGCGAAATACAGCAGTTCACGACCGAGTCGTCATACCGGGTGACGGCCATGTTCATCCTGCCCGACGGCGAAACGCTCCTGAAAGCCGAACTGAACAGGCGGCTGAAAGACGAAGCGGAAGTGCGGGAATTTCTTGCCGGATGCAGCGCTGCCGACTTTGCCGTCGAAGACATTACGACGAAGCCGGTCCGAAAGTCGCCCGCCCCCCCCTTCACTACCTCCACCCTCCAGCAGGAAGCGGCGCGCAAATTGAGCTTTTCGGTAAGCCAGACCATGATGGTTGCCCAGCGGCTCTACGAATCGGGACATATCACCTATATGCGTACGGACTCGGTGAACCTCAGCGATTTTGCGCTTGCCGCATCGCAAGAAGCCATTTGCCGGACTTACGGCGAAAAATATTACAAGCTCCGCAAGTACCGCACAAAGAGCAAAGGCGCGCAGGAAGCGCACGAAGCCATACGCCCCACCGGCATGGAAACGCCCGAAATCGGAGGAAACTCACAGGAAAAACGACTGTACGATCTGATATACAAGCGCACGATAGCCTGCCAGATGGCAGACGCCGAACTGGAGCATACGACCATTTCCATTCGCATCGGCGAGATGAATGAAAAATTCGTAGCCACGGGCGAAGTCATCAAGTTCAACGGTTTCTTGCATGTATACAAAGAAAGCCTCGACGACGAGACGGAAAAAGAACAGGATAACGGACTTTTGCCGGCCGTAAAACCGGGCGAACCGCTTATTCCGAAAGAAATATTAGCGGTCGAACGATTTACCCAACGTCCGCCCCGATACACGGAAGCCAGTCTGGTGCGACGCCTCGAAGAATTGGGTATCGGACGCCCTTCCACGTATGCACCTACGATTCAGACCATCCAAAATCGCGAATACGTCATTCGCGGCGACAGGCCGGGCGAAGAACGCACTTTCCGCGTCATCTCGCTCAAAGACGGGAATACCACATCCGTTCAAAAAAAGGAAACGGCAGGATCGGACCGCAATAAATTGTTGCCTACGGATATTGGAATTGTAGTAAACGATTTCCTGATGAAATATTTCCCCGGCATGATGGACTACAACTTCACGGCAAGCGTCGAAAAAGAATTTGACGCCATCGCCGAAGGAGAACTGGAGTGGACAAAAGCGCTCGACAAGTTCTACAAGTTTTTCCATCCCATCGTCGAAGCCACATCGTCCGTGAAGACCGAGCACAGAGTGGGAGAAAGACAAATAGGCACAGACCCCAAAAGCGGCGAACCCGTGTATGTCAAGATAGGCAGATACGGCCCCATCGTCCAAATCGGACAGGCAAATCCGGCCGATAAACAAGCCAAACCGCGCTTCGCTTCCCTCATGAAAGGACAGTCTATCGAAACCATTACACTCGAAGAAGCATTGAAACTGTTTGATCTCCCGCGTACCGTCGGCGAATATGAAGGCGAAGAGATCGTCGCAGGAATCGGCCGTTTCGGGCCGTTTGTCCGTCACAACGGAAAATTCATTTCAATCCCCAAAACGCTCAGCCCGCTCGCCGTCACCGAAGAAGAAGCCATTCAACTCATAGAAGAAAAACGTAAAAAAGAAGTGCAGCGCCATATCAAAAACTTTGAAAGCGAGGGCATAGAAATTCTCAACGGACGCTATGGGGCGTACCTCACGCAAGGAGGAAAAAATTACAGGATTCCGAAAAATACCGACCCCGAAAAACTGACGCTGGAAGACTGCAAAAAAATCATCGCCTCTTCGACGAAAAAGTAAGCGCGAAAACCCGGCAGTTGAAGAAAACGGTTTTCAACCTCTCAAACCACCGTATGGCCGTTCGCCACACGGTGGTTTCTTATTCAACACGACTCGTTACAGTTCCGAACAAAGCAGAAGCAGGATAAAATAAAACGAATATCGTACTCAACGCCTGACAAGAAGGAAAAGATTTATTTTTCACAGCCTTACGCTTGCGGTGCGAAGCTAAAACCCACTCCGGATGCCTTAACTCGGAGCCTCTCGGAGCTAACTCCGAGCCGCGCGGAGTTAACTCCGAGCCACGCGGAGTTAACTCCGAACCCACGCGGAGTTAGCTCCGAGCCACGCAGAGTTAGCTCCGAGCCGCGCGGAGTTAACTCCGAGCCACGCAGAGTTAACTCCGAGCCTCTCGGAGTTAGCTCCGAACCCGCGCGGAGTTAGCTCCGAGCCACGCAGAGTTAACTCCGAGCCGTTCGGAGTTAACTCCGAACGGCAAAAACTTGGATGAGGTATCATATCCGGTATACATATAAAATAAAAACAGGAAGGAAACTCCGCATTTCCTTCCTGCAATCAAATCAATTTAAAAAAGTCAATCTGCTAATCCGTAATTTTAATTCGTATGTTACGGTACCAGACATCGTCTCCATGATCCTGAAATCCGATAAACCCTTCTCTCTTCTCGCCGCCGCAATTGTTCAGCAGTTCGAATGCCAGCGGCCAGTCTTTCTGGCTAAACTTGCTCGCTTGGAGCATGTCTGTCCACTGCTTCGTCCAGAGATGATATTCAACCACCGGCTCGTCGTTCTGATAATGGACTATTGTACCCTTATAAGACAGTATTTTGCCTTTGTTCCATTCGCCGACAGCCTTTGCATTCTGCGGTTTGGCAGGAATCATGTCGTATAGCGAGGCCGACTGACGATTTCCGTCCACTCCCAATTTGGCGTCGGGATGATTCTCATTGTCAAGCACCTGATATTCGGGCGCAGAGATATAAGAATGTTCATCTTTCACTTCCTGAATCATGTAGAGTACACCCGAATTGGAGCCTTTGGCAACTTTCCATTCAAATTCAAATTCGTAGTTTTTGAATTTATGGGCAAAAAGAATGTCGCCGCCGTCTTTGGCTCCTGCTTCTCCCTCGCCCGATCCTTTGATGTGGATTGCGCCGTCGTCGATAATCCATGCCGAAGGCACATCTTCACGGTTATAACCTCTCCAGCCTTTGAATGTTTTACCGTCGAACAAGGTAATCCAGCCGTCGGCATCTTTCGGAAATTCGGATAAATCGACCGTAGGCAAGTCCATCAACGTATATTTGGGCGTTTCCGCGACTGTCTCATTGCTTGTCGCAGTTTCCGTGCTGTCCGCTTTTTTACCGCCGCACGAAACGAATCCTGCCGTCAGGACAATTGCGCTTGCTAATAAAACTGTTTTTTTCATTTCCTGTTCAATTAATTATAAATACTGCAATTTGCGTCAGGGCATGGCCGGCAGTTTCCATCCGTCGCGATAAGTATGATTTATCAATTCGGCGGCAAAGGCCTGCGCGTTAACCGGCTCCGTCCACGTCTTGTCGAACGAGGGATGACCGTCTTTGATTGTAAAGCCATCTTTGACGACGGTACGGATTGTTTCGGAAGCGTTGATGTTGGTAAATTTCATGTTTTCGCCGTCCCATTCCAGCGCTTTGTTCAGCGCTTGCAGACGGACAGCCAGTACGCCCATTACTACCATTTCGTTGAACGGGCCTGCTTCGGAAAAGTCGGATGCCGTCTTTACACGATTGGAGGGACTTTCTTTACAAGCGCGTACCCAATCCATTTCGTGGCTGGTGGTTATACGGCGTGCAACCTTCGGAGCGTTCGGAACGCGACCTGATAGCAACCAGGGATTTTTTCCGTAACATTCGCAAATCAGCGTATCTTTTGTGCCGTGGAAGATTACCAGTCCACCGTCGCCGGGCATCAGGGCTTTTCCCTGCGGGAAACCTTTGGGACGATCAGGCAATAATCCGCCGTCGTACCAGTGTACTTCTACTTCGGGCAAAGCAATCTTCGGCAAATTGTCGCGCGAGGGATACGTTAATTTTACATGCTGTGCCTGCGGTGCACAATCGTTCAGCAATAGTGTCGACGAGCCTTCCACTTTGGTAGGATAACCCAGTTTCAGTGCCTTGAACACAGGATGCAGGATGTGGCAAGCCATATCGCCCAGCGCACCTGTGCCGTAAGGCCACCATCCGCGCCAGTTCCACGGGTGATAGATGTTATTGAATGGACGTACGGCAGCCGGACCTGTAAACAAATCCCAATTCAGCGTTGACGGAATTTTGTCGGCTTTCTCCGGCGTATTCAGTCCCTGCGGCCAAATCGGACGGTTTGTAGCAGCTTCCACTTTCGTGATTTCACCGATTTCACCATTCCATATCCATTCGCAGATAAGGTTTACGCCTTCGCCCGATGAACCCTGATTTCCCATTTGAGTGGCTACTTTGTGTTTTGCTGCCAGTTTGGTCAGCAAGCGGGATTCGTATACCGAGTGTGTTAACGGCTTCTGCACATATACGTGCTTACCCAGCGTCATTGCTTCGGAAGCAATAATTGCATGAGTATGGTCGGCCGTAGCTACAATCACGGCATCAATGGAGTCGCCTATTTCATCATACATCTTTCGGTAATCCCAGTACCGTTTCGCATCTTTCAGGCGGTCGAACACCGGTTTGGAATACTTCCAGTCAATATCGCACAACGCGACAATGTTCTCCGTTTTTTCTACCGCCCTCAGGTTGGAATTTCCCATACCGCCGATACCTACCGAGGCGATATTCAATTTGTCGGTTGGAGCCGTATATCCGTGGCTTTTGCCTAATACACTGCTCGGTACAATAGTTAATGCGGCTGCTGCCGCTGCTCCTTGTTGAAGGAACGATCTTCTCGAAATGTTTGACATAGCAATAATAATTTTATGTGAATTAATGTGTTATATTCTATTGGCTCAATTTTGCCATTGCAAATATAAAAAATTGGATACTAATGACAAAACATAAAATCAGACCGGCATGAAAAAATAACTATCTTTAACTCTGCAAGAAAAAACGAACGGTTTGTACAGATGCAAAATCAAGTTGAACGGAGACGGGAAGAAAAAATGCGGAGGAGAGGAAGATTGAAAACAAGAAACATTGTTAATTTCTGGGCAAAAATTAATTTTCGAGTTTTTTTTGTGTTGCATAATAATATTGTTTGTATATTTGCGCTATCAATGTTACGGCTGTTGACGGAATATGGTGTCCGACAGAATTTTTGTTCCGGACAACCTTTTGAAAACATGATATTTGAATAACACGAACTTAACTATTGGGAGGATACGGTATATGACGAATAAGGTAGCTTGGCCGGTGCGGGTATTCAGGTTCTATCTTGAAGGATTCAGGTCGATGGATTGGGGGCGTACGCTTTGGACGATTATCCTGATCAAGTTGTTCATTATGTTTGTAGTGCTCCGTATTTTTTTCTTCCCGCGTTATCTGAACCGTTTCGACTCTTACACAGAAAAGGAGGAATACGTATCAAACGAACTGATAAATCGGGCAATAAATCAGTGATTAGATTGGGATATTATCTTACACCTTAAATATAAAAATATGGTAGAAAGTATTGATTCTTTGTTGATTGATTGGTCGAGGGCACAATTTGCCCTCACCGCTGCTTATCACTGGCTTTTTGTACCGCTCACGCTTGGTTTGGGCGTCATTATGTCCGTGATGGAAACAATTTATCTGGTGACCGGAAAGGATTTCTGGAAACAGACCGCCCGGTTCTGGATGAAATTGTTTGGTATTAACTTTGCCATTGGCGTAGCAACAGGGCTTATCCTCGAATTTGAGTTCGGGACCAACTGGTCGAATTACAGTTGGTTCGTGGGCGATATTTTCGGGGCTCCGCTGGCTATCGAAGGCGTTGTAGCCTTTTTCATGGAGGCGACGTTTATCGCCATCATGTTTTTCGGATGGAACAAAGTAAGCAAAGGTGCGCATTTGGCATCTACATGGCTCACAACGGCAGGTGCGACACTGTCTGCATTGTGGATTCTCGTAGCGAACGCATGGATGCAATATCCCACAGGGATGGAGTTTAATCCGGATACGGTACGCAACGAAATGGTCGACTTCTGGGCTGTGGCGTTATCTCCCATGGCTATCAACAAGTTTTTCCACACGGTGATTTCCGCCTGGGTGCTGGGTGGCGTATTCGTAATTGGCGTGAGCAGTTGGTTCCTGCTTAAAAAGCGACATCGCGAATTTGCCCTTGCAAGCATTAGGATTGGAGCCGTTTTCGGACTTGTATCGTCACTCCTGCTGTTATGGACGGGACACGGTTCCGCCCAACAGGTGGCAGATAAACAGCCTATGAAACTGGCTGCAATGGAAGGATTGTACAAGGGTGATCAGGGCGTGGAACTGATTGGCCTTGCGGTATTGAATCCGGCTAAAAAGGAGTACAATGACAGCGAGAACCCGTTCTTGTTCAAAATTGCATTCCCGAACATGCTGTCGTTCCTGATTGACTGGGATACGAAAAGCTATGTGCCGGGTATTGCCGATCTGATCGACGGCGGTTACCCGACGGAACAAGGCGTTGCCCTGTCGGCACAGGAAAAGATTAGTCGGGGAAAAGTAGCAATAAAAGCGTTGAGCGATTATCGTAAAGCCGTTAAGGAGAAAGACAGCGAGGCTGCGCAACGGTATAATGCCGTGCTGAAAGAGAATTTCGACTGTTTCGGATACGGGTATATTGCAAAACCGACCGACCTGATTCCGTCCGTTCCGCTGACATTTTATTCATTTCATGTGATGGTCATTTTGGGAGGCTACTTTATTTTAATGTTTTTTGCCGCGCTTTTGTTGAGCAGGAAATTTGCCGCCCACAAATGGTTGCAATGGATTTGCCTGTGGTCGATACCGCTGGCTTATATTGCCGGACAGGCGGGATGGGTTGTCGCCGAAGTAGGACGCCAGCCCTGGGCTATTCAGGACTTGTTGCCTACCAATGCAGCCGTTTCAAAACTGGCGGCTTCTTCGGTACAGATTACGTTTTTCCTGTTTCTGATTTTATTTACAATACTGCTGATTGCCGAAGTACGGATCATGGTCAAGGCGATCCGGAAAGGCCCCGAACTGGCGGAAGAGCAGAGTTTATAACTTTATAATCCGAATTATCATGGACTATTCATTTTTACAACATTATTGGTGGTTACTGGTCTCCTTGCTGGGGGCTTTACTCGTGTTCCTCATGTTTGTGCAGGGCGGACAGTCGTTGCTGTTTACTATCGGCAAAAGCGAAACGCAACAAAAAATGTTGCTGAATTCTACCGGACGGAAATGGGAATTTACGTTTACTACGCTGGTTACCTTCGGGGGAGCATTTTTTGCATCGTTCCCGCTGTTCTACTCCACCAGTTTCGGCGGAGCTTACTGGGTATGGCTTTTGATATTGGTTTGCTTCGTTCTGCAGGCCGTTTCGTATGAATATCAGTCGAAAAAAGGCAACCTGCTGGGGAAAAAGACATATCAAATATTTCTGATTCTCAACGGTGTGTTAGGCCCGGTTCTGATCGGCGCAGCTGTCGGGACGTTCTTCAACGGCGCAAATTTTTATGTGAACAAGGAAAATCTTACCGATTTGGGAATGCCGATTATTTCCTCGTGGGCAACCTATCACGGTGTGCAGCTTCACGGCCTCGAAGCCGCTCTCAATATCTGGAACGTATGCCTGGGACTGGCCGTTTTCTTCCTCTCGCGCATACTGGCGTTGCTTTATTTCATTAATAATATTGATGATGAGGAGATAGATGCCAGATCCCGCAAACAGCTTTGGATTGAAACGATTCTGTTCCTCGTATTCTTCCTTACGTTCGTTGTGCACCTTGTATTGCAGGACGGCTTTGCCGTTAATCCCGAAACAAAAGAGATACTTCTTGCCCCCAACAAATACCTGTCCAACCTGCTGGAAATGCCGGCTGTGCTGGGCGTATTCCTTGTGGGCGTAGTACTGGTGCTTTTCGGGATACTTTCTACCCTCTTTTCTCAAAAACAGTATAAGGGGATTTGGTTTGCAGGAACGGGTACGGTGCTGACCGTGTTGGCCTTACTGCTTATTGCAGGATGGAATAATACGGCATATTATCCCTCGGTTGCAGACTTGCAAAGTTCGCTGACCATAGAAAACAGCTCGTCCAGTCCCTTTACGCTGACGGCCATGAGTATCGTTTCGCTGCTGATTCCATTCGTGCTGGTATATATCTTCTTTGCATGGAGATCGCTGGATCTTCGCAAGATAGACAAGGCGGAAATGGAACGGAACGAACACGTATATTAGCTTTTCCGATACTCCATACCCGTCATTTTTCCCCCTCCACCTCTGCTTACGGTTATAAGCATGAAGTGGAGGGGGTTGCCGTTTTCGGCCTTTAGTTTTACGATACCCTCCGATACCCTCATTAGATTGGCACCCCAATCAGGCTTAGATTGGTACCCCGAACAGGCTTAGTTCGGCCGCCCGCACAAGCTTAGCTCGGCATCCCGAGCAGGCTTAGTTCAGTACCCTGAACAGGCTTAGTTCAGTACCCCGAGCAGGCTTAGTTCAGTCGACTGAGCAAATCCGGCTCGCAATCGGCGCCGAAAACGCCTGCCGTCGTAGCGCCCGCCCGTCTCCGTATCGCGCTCTCCGCGTCTTTACGGTGCAGGTCGCTTTTATGCGTTATCCCTGATTTTATCTCCGCTTCGCGAAATGGCGGGGGCATTTCGGACGTGCCGGGTGTTGCCGCACGGGTCTGCCGCCGTCCCGAATCCGTGCTGCGGGGGAGCGGGAGGCGTCTTTATTTAAGTAAAAATAAATCGCTTACGTCGAAGCTGCGCATGGC
>JAISNP010000053.1 GCA_031276175.1 Tannerella sp. | reverse complement strand
ACGCGAGGATTTTTCGTCTTTTCCCGGAAAAGGGCTGTTTATTCCGTCGTCCGGACGCTGCAAGAATAAATGAAGATTGCGGCTTTCAACCGATGGAGGTATCATATCCGATATACATAAAAAATAAAATGCCGTCTTCCACAACCGAAAATACTGTTTCCACAACCAAAAAAAACTACGTCGTAAACCGGAAAAACCATGTCGTCAACAAAAAAAACGATTAGTGGATCGCCCCCTAACCGTTTTTACCGACAAAACTCAGGTCCCTCGTTACCCATTGAGAAAAAATGAGAACAAAGAACCCGGCATTTTTAAAGTGAAAGCCGAACGCCGACACAGTTTAATTTACGCTGACTCCCTAAAACCATTTGCGGACTCCCTAAAACCGTCGGCGGATGCCTCTGAGGCATTTAGGCATTGCCTCGCGCAAGCAAAACCTATCAAACTTCATTCGTTTCAATATGTGCAAAAAATTTAGAGACTTGCATCAGTCGTATGCCGATTTTTATTCTCCCTTACGGCAAAAGTCATTTTTATCATGTACATTTGTGCCGTTTTTTAACTGCATATAAGTCCGACAGGACAGTATATTTTTATGGAATACAATTTCAAGGATATCGAAAAGACGTGGCGCGAGACGTGGCGCGAGACCGGCGTCTATGCCGTAACGGAAAATCCGGCCAAGCCGAAGTATTATGTGCTGGACATGTTTCCGTATCCGTCGGGGGCGGGACTGCATGTGGGGCATCCGCTGGGCTATATTGCTTCGGACATTTATTCGCGCTACAAGCGGCTGCGCGGATTCAACGTCCTCCATCCCATGGGATACGATGCCTACGGTTTGCCTGCCGAACAGTATGCCATACAGACGGGGCAGCATCCGGCTATCACTACGGAGGAGAATATCCGGCGATACCGCGAGCAGTTGGACAGGATGGGTTTCAGTTTTGACTGGCGGCGGGAGATTCGTACCTGCGATCCGGGATACTACAAGTGGACGCAGTGGGCTTTTATCAAAATGTTTGAATCATACTATTGCTGCGACGCGCAGCAGGCGCGTCCGATTGCCGAACTGGCGGAGGCGTTTGCCGTACAGGGCACGCAGGGGTTGCACGCGGCCTGCTCGGAAGAGTTGCATTTTACCGCCGCGGAATGGAACGGCAGGACGGAACGGGAGCGGCAGGAAACGCTGATGAACTACCGGATTGCATATCTTGCGGAAACGATGGTGAACTGGTGCCCCGCGCTGGGGACGGTGCTGGCTAACGACGAGGTGAGCGAGGGCTTCTCCGTTCGCGGCGGCCATCCCGTCGAGCAGCGCAGGATGCGGCAGTGGTGCCTGCGCATTTCGGCCTACGCCGGACGGCTGCTCGACGGGCTGGACGGGCTGGAATGGACGGACGCCATGAAGGAAACGCAACGCAACTGGATAGGCAGGAGCGAGGGCGCAGAGATTGCCTTCCGCTTTGCCGGCAGGGAGGGCGGGAAGCCCATCGTGGTGTTCACCACCCGCCCCGATACCCTCTTCGGCGTCACCTTCATGACGCTGGCGCCCGAATCGGAATACGTGAAAGAGGCGGTGACGCCGGCGCAGGCAGAGGCGGTGCACGCTTATCTGGATGCCGTCAAGCGGCGCACCGAGCGCGAACGGCTGGCCGACCGCAGGGTGACGGGCGTCTTCAGCGGCTCCTTTGCCGTCAATCCCGTAAACGGGGAGACCGTGCCCGTCTGGATTTCCGACTATGTGCTGGCCGGATACGGCACCGGGGCTATTATGGCCGTGCCGGCACATGACGCTCGCGACTATGCTTTTGCACGGCATTTCAACCTGCCGATCGTCCCGCTGATCGAAGGCGCGGATGTTTCGGAAGCAAGCTTCGACGCGAAGGAGGGTATCATGATAAACTCCGGCTTCCTGAACGGCCTGACGGTGACGGACGCCATCCGGAAGGCAAAGGCGCATGTCGAAGCGCACGGACTGGGCAGGGTGAAGGTCAACTACCGCCTGCGCGACGCCATTTTCAGCCGCCAGCGCTATTGGGGCGAGCCTTTCCCCGTGTATTACAAAGACGGGATGCCGTATCCGGTCGATGCGGAAGCCCTGCCCCTCGAATTACCCGAAGTAGACAAGTTCCTGCCCACCGAGACGGGCGAGCCGCCCCTGGGACGCGCCGCCGTGTGGGCATGGGATGCGCGGCACGGCAAGGTTGTCGAAACGGCGCGAATCGCGGATGCGGATGCCATCTATCCCCTTGAGCGATGCACCATGCCCGGATTCGCCGGCTCGTCCGCCTATTACCTGCGCTATGAAGATCCGCACAACGACAAATGTCTCGTATCAAAAGAAAACAATGCCTACTGGCGCAACGTAGACCTCTATGTCGGAGGAACGGAACATGCCACGGGACACCTTATATACAGCCGCTTCTGGAACAAATTCCTCTTCGACTGCGGCCTCGCGGCCGACGACGAGCCGTTCAAAAAACTGATAAATCAGGGAATGATTCAGGGGCGGAGCAATTTCGTCTACCGGATAAAGCAAACGAACACGTTCGTCTCCTGCGGACTGAAAGACCGCTACGACGTGACGCCCCTCCATGTAGACATTCGCATCGTGTCCGGAGACGTGCTCGACATAGAAGCCTTCCGGCGCTGGAATCCCGAATACGCCGACGCCGAATTTATCCTCGAAGACGGAAAATACCTCTGCGGATGGGCTGTGGAAAAGATGTCGAAGTCAATGTACAACGTAGTCAATCCCGACGACGTGACGGAGAAATACGGCGCAGACACCCTCCGTCTGTACGAAATGTTCCTCGGCCCCGTCGAACAGTCCAAGCCGTGGGACACCCGCGGCATCGACGGCGTGTCGCGCTTCCTGCGGAAGTTCTGGAACCTGTTCTTCACCGGCGACACGTTCACCGTCTCCGACGAACCGCCGACGCCCGCCGAACTGAAAGCCGTCCACCGCCTGATACGGAAAGTGGAGCAGGACATTGAAGCGTTTTCGTTCAACACCTCGGTCGCCGCCTTCATGATTTGCACCAACGAGCTGACGGCGCTGGGATGCAACAAGCGCGCGGCGTTGACCGACCTCGTCGTCCTCCTCTCGCCCTTTGCCCCGCACATCGCCGAAGAACTGTGGCACAGGCTGGGACACAACACGACGGTTTGCGACGCCGCCTTCCCCGAATGTGACGACACGTATCTGAAGGAAGACACGGCGACGTATGCCGTCTCCTTCAACGGCAAAACGCGCTTCAGCCTCGACCTCCCCGCCGACCTCCCGCGGGAAGAGGTCGAGAAAACCGTACTTGCGCACCCAGGCGCCGCCCGGTGGATGGACGGCAAAATGCCGAAGAAAATAATCACCGTGCCGGGCAAGGTGGTCAACATCGTGCTCTGACGCACACGCACGCATTTGACAGACATGAAAAAAAATCCCCTTTACCAAATATACCACCCCCTGCGCGACTACATCTTCATCGCCGTCGGGACGCTGGTATACGCCTTCGGGTTTAACGGTTTTATCCTTTCGAACGAAATTGTTCCGGGCGGCGTGACCGGCCTCTGCTCGCTGCTGTTTTTCATGACAAAAATCCCCGTATCCCTGTCCTATGCCGTGATAAACATCGGCCTGCTGATCCTTGCCTACCGGATGCTGGGGCTGCGATTCATGCTCAACACCATCTTCGGCGTCGTTTCGCTCACCCTCTCGCTGATGCTCTTCGAATGGCTGCTGGGCGGTCAGCCTGTCATCAAGGATCAGCCGTTCATGTCTATCCTGATAGGCGGCGCGCTCTGCGGCGCGGGGCTGGGCATCATCTTCTCCTCCAACGGCAGTACCGGCGGCACGGACATCATCGGCGCCATTATCCACAAACGCCGCCACATCTCCATCGGCCGGACGCTGCTGTTTTGCGACTTTTTTGTCATCGGCTCGTCGTACTTCATCTTTCACGACGTAGATAAAATCGTCTTCGGATTCGTCGAAATGATCTTCAATAACTACATCCTCGACAAGGTGCTGAATGCAAACACCCAGTCGGTACAGTTCCTCATCTTCACGCAGAAATACGAGGAAATCGCCGCCCGCATCACCAAAGACCTCGGCCGCGGCTGCACCATCCTGGACGGTCAGGGCGGCTATACAGGGGAACCCGTCAAGATTGTCATCCTTCTGGCCAAAAGCCGCGAAAGCATCTCCATCTTCCGCCTCATCAAATCCATCGACCACAATGCCTTCATCTCGCAAAGCGCCGTGCGCGGCGTCTACGGCGAAGGTTTCGACCCGATCAAGTAGAGACGCCATGTCCAAGTTAAACCGTATCATTTCACTTCGCCGCATATTTCCTCTAAATATTCCATAAACTCGCTGCTTAGCGCATCGGGTTCCATACATACGAAACTTACCGGAACGGGAGATATAAGAGAATCAACCGGATTCACAAGAAAACTTTTCAATCTATCTACTTCCTGTTGAGCAGATAAAGAACTGCCGGAAAACAAAAGATTTACTGTTGCTAAGATGAAGATGAATTTATTCACAGACATAATGTCATTTGAGTCGGGCGACAGAGGCAGTAATTATTATTCGGATAGAGCCTGATTCGGATTTATCGGATTTCTGCCGGCAAAAGATCTGTTCCCATCCCGCAGAGACGCGGCATGTCGCGTATCTGCGGGATACAATATTTACCGGCAAACCGCCGTTATTGCTTACGCAAGAACTATTTCATCATGAGCAAGATTGTATTTGCAACGCATAACGAGAATAAATTGCGGGAAGTACGCGCCATTGTGCCTGCGGGGACGGAAATCGTCGGACCGGCAGACCTGCATTTCTACGAAGAGATACCGGAAACGGGCGATACGCTGGAAGACAACGCCCTGCTGAAAGCCCGCTTCGTAGGCAAAATGTTCGGTTCGGACTGTTTTGCCGACGATACGGGGCTTGAAGTTACGGCGCTGGGCGGAAGGCCGGGCGTACGCTCGGCGCGATATGCCGGCGATGCGTGCGACAGCCTTGCGAACATGCGCAAGCTGATAGACGAACTGTCCGGCCTGTCCGACAGGAGCGCACGTTTCAGAACGGTGATCGCGCTTGTTATGGACGGACGGGAATATCTGTTCGAGGGCATCGTGAACGGGCATATCATCCGTTCGCCGCGGGGCGACGGCGGATTCGGCTACGACCCCGTTTTTGTGCCCGCACATTATACGCAAACGTTTGCCGAACTCGGCGACACGGTGAAAAACACCATCAGCCACCGCGCTCAGGCGGTCGCTAAATTAGTCGATTTTCTATATCACAGATAAAAATTAATACACGATGAGACAATATCTAATCACGATTCTCGGAATTTTGTTGCTGCTGCAGCCGCTTGCAGCCCAGCGGGTCGGCGAGTGGCGGCTGTATCCGGCGATTTACGACACGAAGAGCGTGGCCGAAGCGGCCAACCGCGTGTATGCAGTGGCCGACGGCACGCTGTACAGCTACGGCAAGGCCGACAACAGCGTAACGATTCATACCCGGCAAAACGGATTGAGCGATTCGGACATCAGCACAACAGGCTATCATGCGGACTTGAAAACGCTGTTGATTGTGTACGGCAACGGAAACATCGACCTGATGAGCGATGAGGGGCTGTATAACCTGCCTTTCCTGAAAAACACGGTCAATATCCCGGACAAAACGGTGAACGGCATTTATTTCGAGGGCGAAAACGCATACCTTTCCACGGCTTTCGGCATTATGGTGATACGGATTCCGAAAAAAGAAATCGCCGAAACGTACCGGCTGAACAAAAATACACAAGCCGTATGTATCCGCGGCGAGACTGTGTATGCCGCCACGACCGAAGGCCTGTTCGAAGCGTCCGCGGGCGACAACCTGATGGACATCAACAACTGGCGAGCCGTCCCGTTGCAGTCGACCGACTTCGATGCGAAAAAAATCCGCCGGCTGTGCCTCTTCCAGGGCATGATTTGTTTTTGGGCGGACGGCGCAGGCATATTCTATCTGGATGCGGACGGCGCGGTAAAAACGCTTGTCAAGCATACCGGGCTTCGCAACATGAAACTGCAATCCGGCCGCCTGATCCTGCATACGGCCTCTACGATATACGTGTACGAATCGCTTACGCAGTATGAATCGACAAACGCAGGCACGGTAAACGACGTGTCGAGCCTCAAAAACGACGGCGTCTTCTGGATTGCGGCAGGCACAAACGGCCTCACAGGGATCAGGCGCACGGAGGCCAACCGGTTCGAACCCTTCGTTTCGGGGCTGAATACCGAGGGGCCGAAACGCAATCTGGCCGCATTCCTGACCATGCACGAGGGGAGATTGCTCGTCGCGGGCGGCGGACGGTGGACAGACCGTTTCCGGAATCCGGGCACGCTGATGGTTTACGAAGGCGGGCGGTGGACAAATCTGGACGAAAACAGCGTAAACAAGCAGGTGGGCTACGCCTGCCTCGACTATACCGGCGTGGCGGTAGACCCGGCCGACAGGAATCACTGCTTCGTCTCCACCTACGGCGAAGGCGTCCTGGAAATCAGAAACCACGAATACGTGCAGCTATATAATCATACGAACACAAACGCGCTGCAAACCATCTCTCCCGGCAACAACAACTACATCCGCGTGGGCGGCGTATCTTTCGACCGGGACGGAAACCTGTGGATGACGAATTGCGGCGTAGACCGCGGCATCGTCGTCAGGACGGCAGGCGGCACGTGGAAAGCGCTCGAATATCCGGGCGTGGGCAAGGCGTCATACATCGTGGACAAGATACTGATCACCTCCGCCAAAGGCTACAAGTGGGTGAACGTGCCGCGCAGCAGCGAACGGACGGGCATCCTCGTTTTCGACGACCGCGGCACGCCCGACAACGGCGCCGACGACGTCTCGCGCTTCTATTCATCCTTCAAAAGCGGAACGGGAGCAGCCATCGAATCGGACGTATACTATTGTATCGCAGAAGATTTGAAGGGCGAGATATGGATAGGGACAGACGTCGGGCCGATTTACACCCCCTCGCCCGATCGCGCCATCGAAAACCCGGACAACTTCTACTGCAACCGCATTGTCCGCACCGACGAAAACGGCGAAAATTATTATTTCCTGAACGGCGAACAAATCAACGCCATCGCCGTAGACGGAGGCAATCGCAAATGGCTCGGCACCGCAGGATCGGGCATTTTCCTTGTCAGCCCCGACGGCATGGAAACGATTCATCAGTTTACCACCGACAATTCGCCGCTACATTCCAATAATATTCAAAGCATAGCAATCGACCGGCAGACGGGCGAAGTCTTCATCGGTACCGACAAGGGACTGATTTCGTACCGCAGCGACGCCACCGAAGCAAGCAAAAGCTATTCGAACGTTTACGCTTACCCCAACCCCGTTCGCCCGGAGTTTGACGGACAGGTCGTCGTCACCGGACTGATGGGCGATTCGGATGTGAAGATTACCGACCTGAACGGCTCCCTGATATACCGGGGCAAATCTGCCGGCGGACAATTCGTATGGAACTGCCGCACCCATAGCGGACGTCGCGTGGCGACAGGCATTTACCTTGTACTGGCCACCACGGCGAGCGGGCAGGAAAGCGTCGTGTCGAAAATCGCGGTAGTGAGGTAAAAGCCCGGCCGGGACGGTTTGAAAGTAGCCGGTTTCAGGTTAAAACCACTTGGTTTCGGTTTAAAACCACTCGGTTTTAAATTAAAACCACGTGGTTTTCGGTCTGAAACTACCCGGTTTTAAATTAAAACCACTTGGTTTCGGTTTAAATCCACTCGGTTTTAAATTGAAATCGGCAGGTTAGGGAGGGGGCGAGCTTCGGATTGTCGCGCCCGTGACTGACTTTCGCATGGAAACGGAAGCATGTATTTTTATGAACAGGGAAAATATCCCCCGTCAATTGAAAAACTCGTCCAAACCCGAAACCCTGCTGTTTCCCGACGCCTCTTCATCCTCCGGGCCGCAGATATGGATAAAATCTTCGGGTATTTCAAACTTTTCCGTTTCCCGATAACCTAAAGTTTTGTCGGCATATACCTTCTGCATGAACAGGGCGAAGACGGGTAAAGCCATGCTTGCGGCCTGCCCTTCGGCCATCCGGTCGAAGTGTATGGAAGGATCTTCGCCGCCCACCCAGCATCCTGCGACGAGGCTGGGAGTGAATCCCATAAACCATCCGTCGGCGTGTTCCTGCGTAGTGCCGGTCTTGCCGCCCATCGGCGCCTTGATGCCGTAGCGAAAACGGACGCGGCTGCCCGTCCCGCCGTCGATGACGCTGCGCAGCATGTAAAGCATCTTATACGTAGCTTCTTCCGTCAATACTTCGTTCATAGCAGGGGTAAATGTGGCAATCGGATTGCCGTACGAGTCTTCGATGCGCGTAACGTACAGCGGCTCGATGCGAATCCCCTTGTTGGGGAAAACGGTATAGGCGCTCACCATTTCGCTTACGGAAATATCCGGCGTACCGAGGCACATCGCCACCACCGGGTCGATAGGGCCGCGCACGCCGTAGGAACGCAACATGCGCGTCAACGTATAGGGCGAAAGGTGTTTCATCAGGTAGGCGGTCACCCAGTTGGACGACTGTTGCAAGCCCCACTGGATGGTAACTTCTTCGCCGACTCTTTTGGGATTTGAATTTTTGGGAGACCAGACGATGCCGTTTTCGTCGACCAGTTCCTGCGGCACGTGCAGCATTTTATCGCACGGGCTGAAACCTTCGATCATGGCCAGCGAATACAGGAACGGTTTCATGGTCGAGCCGATCTGTCGCCGGCCTGTCGTCACCATGTCGTATTTGAAATGGCTGTAATCAATCCCGCCGACGTATGCCTTGACGTGTCCCGTGCGCGGGTCCATCGCCATAAAGCCGGTGCGCAGGAAACTTTTGCAGTAGCGGATGGAATCCGTCGGCGTCATAATCGTATCTATCAATCCCGCCCAGCTGAAGAGTTGCATTTCGACGGGAGTATTGAATATGTCGTTGATTTCGGCTTCGCTTCTGCCCGCGTTTTTCAGCGCACGATAACGGTCGCTCTGACGGATTGCCCGCGCCATGATTTCTTCAATATTTTCGCCGGATTCGCTGTTTGCAAACGGAGCCTTTGCGCGCCCTTTTTTTTCTTTGAAAAACAACTGTTGCAATTCGTTCCCGATATGTTCTTTTACCGTTTCCTCGGCATACTGCTGCATGTGGGAATCAATGGTCGTATAGATTTTCAGCCCGTCCGTATATATGTTATACGCATTGCCGTTCGACTTCCTGTTCTTGTTGCACCAGCCGTACAGCGGATTTGTTTCCCACGCCAGCGAATCGTCGGAAAACTTTTGTGACTGCCATGCCGCATAATCGCTTCTGACGGGTTTCTTCGCCGTCAGCGTCAGGCGAACATATTCGCGAAAATACGGAGCCAAACCTTCCTTGTGATCCATCCGGGTGAAATTGAGTTTTAACGGAAGCGTTTTAAGCGAATCACATGCGGTTTTGGAAATATATCCCGCATCTCTCATTTGCTGCAACACCATGTTACGGCGCTCAAGCACGCGCGTGCCGTAACGTACGGGATTATAGTATGAAGGATTTTTACACATGCCGACCAGCATGGCCGCTTCCTCGGTTTTCAGGTTGCCGGGCGTCGTCCCGAAATACACATGTGCAGCCGACTGAATACCGACGGCATTATTGAGAAAATCAAATTTGTTCAGATACAGGTTAATGATTTCTTCTTTCGTATAATAACGTTCCATGCGTACGGCAATGACCCATTCGATGGGCTTTTGCAGCAGGCGTTCCGTCAATGTTTCCACATGTGGCGAGTACAATTGCTTGGCCAATTGCTGTGTAATGGTACTGCCGCCGCCGCCGCTCCGCTGCAGAAAGATGCCGCGTTTCACAATCGCCCTGAACAGCCCTTTGGCGTCGATCCCGCTGTGCTGCGTGAAACGCTTGTCTTCAACGGCAATCAGCGCCTTTACCAGATCGGGAGAAAGGTCGTTATAACTCACATAGATGCGATTGTCCTTGCTGTACGAAAAAATACCGAGCATCTTGCCGTCCGACGATATGATTTGCGACGCATACTTGTCTATCGGGTTTTCGAGTTGTTCGATAGGAGGGACATAGCCTATCGCTCCCGTCGATATAGCCGTAAACACGCACACGGCGCCGGTCAGGCCGATAAAAAAAACGCCCCAGATGGTATGTATAATACACTTGCGCCATTTGAGATTGAAGCGGCAATGTATCCGCGTATCAAGGCGTTTTGAGAGATTCGTTTTGTCCATGAAAAAAAGAGGTCTTTACGTCGTTTGATCTACTTCGTCGTCATCTGTCTTGCGCGGCGCTTCCTTGACGAAAAACGCGCTCAATTCATATAATCCGTATAACGGCAGGAATACGACGGCCAACGTAAACGGGTCGCCGCTTGGCGTAATAAATGCCGCCGCAATCAGCAACCCCACAACTGCGTAACGCCTGTACTTACGGAAAAACGAACGATTAATCAACCCGATCTGCGACAAAAGCCACGAAAGAAGAGGCATTTCAAAAACAACACCCATGATGAATATCATCATCAGGAAATTATCCATATACGATTCCAGTGAAACCTGCGACATGATCGCATCACTCAAATTGTACGTGGCCAGAAAACGCAACGTCATCGGGAATACGATGAAATAACCCACAAGGCATCCCACGAAAAACATGATGGTACCGAAGAAAAATACCCAGCGGACGCTTTTTTGCTCATGATCATACAGCGCCGGACGGACAAACTTCCATACCTCATACATCAAATAAGGAAACGTAAGTACGAGCGCCAGCCAAAACGACGACGACATGTGCGTGAAAAACTGCGTCGCCAATTTGATTTGTACAATCGTAATCCGGAACGTTTCGTCGCAAAAATCAGGAAAAAAAGGCAAACTGACAGCCATTTTGCACATCCACCGGTATGTGATGAAATCGGATGAACATGGCGCCATTATCACATGATCAAACAGATAACGCATGGAAACGAAACCTCCGACAGCAAAAATCAGGAGTGCAGAGATACAACGAAACAACGTCCACCGCAGTTCTTCCAGGTGATCCCAGAAGGACATTTCATCTTGTGACTGCGACATCTCAATTACTTGCTGCTATCGGAATCGTCTAATTTAACATCGTCTTCAATGCCTTTTACGCCTTCCTTGAAATTTTTCACCCCTTTGCCGATGCCTTTCATCAATTCGGGAATCTTCTTTCCGCCAAAGAGTAACAGAATGATAATTGCAATGATAATAATTTCGCTTGTCCCCAAACTCCCTAAAAACAATAATTGATTCATATTATTCGGATTAAAATTAAAATAAACTTAATATTAGGCGCAAAGGTACAATTTAAAATTGTATACCTCTCCATTTTTTAGCAAATTTATTACTTTTGCACCGATTAACATAAAGTGAAGATTGAATGAAAGCATATGTATTCCCCGGACAAGGGGCGCAATTTGCAGGAATGGGTAACGCCTTGTATGAGCAAAACCCTTTAGCCAGAGAGCTTTTTGAGCAGGCAAACGATATTTTGAAGTTCCGAATCACGGATATAATGTTTGCAGGCAGCGACGAAGAACTGAAGCAGACGAAGGTCACGCAACCCGCCGTGTTCCTGCATTCGGTCATTTTGGCCAACACACTGGGCGACGATTTCGCGCCCGACATGGTAGCCGGTCATTCGCTGGGCGAATTTTCGGCTTTGGTTGCAGCAAAAGCCCTTTCGTTCGAAGAAGGATTGATTTTGGTGGCCAAACGCGCCAACGCCATGCAAAAAGCATGTGAAACAACGCCATCGACGATGGCAGCCGTGCTGGCGCTGTCCGACGAAACGGCAGAACGGATTTGTGCGGAGATAACGGGCGAGATCGTCATCTGCGCCAATTACAACTGCCCCGGACAAATAGTGATTTCAGGTACGGAAACCGGCGTCAACATGGCCTGCGAACAACTGCTTGCGGCAGGAGCCAAACGCACGGTAAAACTGAACGTCGGCGGGGCATTCCATTCTCCGCTCATGGAACCGGCACGTGTCGAACTGGCAGAAGCCATCCGGTCGGCAGTGTTCGGCAAGCCGACCTGTCCCGTATACCAGAATGTCAATGCCAAAGCGGAAACGGAACCCGAAACCATTCGCAAAAACCTGATCGCACAACTCACATCGCCCGTGCGCTGGACGCAAAGCGTACGGAACATGGTTGCCGACGGAGCTACACACTTTATTGAATTAGGTCCGGGCAACGTATTGCAGGGATTAGTGAAAAAAATCGCCCCGAATGTACAGGCGGAAAGTTTTCAATAAATCATGAATCCGATTTACGACAATAATACACTGGAATTTGTCACTGTAACGCTGGAGTTTTGCGCTTCGCTGGAAAGAATTAATGAATATGACATGTTTTCGTTTGTCAATAATACGACGAAAATATTGCCGTTGCTCTATGTGAAAGCGACGTTGCTGCCAGAAGTTGACGAGCCGGAAAATGCCGAAGCGGCGCATTTTATCACAGAAGAGGTATACGACGCGTTGCGTGCCCGCATCGCCGGTCTGCTGGGCGAGCACGACAGTTATCTTGAGACTTTCCTGCCCGACATGCCATACAGCGACACACCGATTGTTGCGTATATCTCGGAGAACATTGCCGACATCTATCAAGACATTGGAGACTTTATCGCCCTGTTCAGACAGGGTTACGAAGAAACCATGCTGACAGCTCTGTCGCAATGTGCCGAAAATTTTCGGACTTACTGGGGGCGATCGCTTCTCAATGCACTGAAAGCCCTTCATTTTATTCGTTATAACGAGGATATATGCCTGAAAAGAGAGAAATGAACTTTCAGCCGTCCATTTCAAAAGAAGAAATCGCTTGTCTGCCGATAGAGACGTTCGAAGGACAGATTGTCGTTGTTGACGAGCAAAGAGTGATCAGCAAAGCGATAGAGCATTTGTCGTCAAGCGGCATCGTCGGTTTCGACACCGAAACACGACCGAATTTCACGAAAAACCAGCATCATAAAATCGCACTGGTACAACTCGCACTGGATGATGTATGTTATCTGTTTCGCCTCAATCGTTTGGGAGGTTTTCCTTCGCAGCTGATTGATTTTATCAATGACGGTAAGGTGATGAAAATAGGGCTTTCGCTTCAGGACGATTTTCATTCCATACGCAAACGTATCGCTATTGAGCCGGCCAATTTCATCGACCTGCAAAAGGTGGTACCGTCGTATGGAATCACGGACATCAGTTTGCAGAAGATTTATGCCATCCTGTTTGGGAAGAAAATATCGAAAAGGTCGCGTCTCAGCAACTGGGATGCCGACGTGCTGACCGACGCGCAGAAACAGTATGCGGCGCTGGATGCATGGACTTGCTTGCAAATTTATCAACTTCTTAATACACGCAGTGAATATCGGCAAAATATATCTTAACCCGAAAAAAGAGGAATCGTTGCTGCGATTTCATCCATGGGTTTTCTCCGGCGCGGTAGCTTCCGTGAGCAGACCGGCGAAAGAGGGTGATTTGGTTGAAGTATATGATTCTACCGGTCGTTTCCTTGGCATCGGACATTATCAGGCAGGGAGTATCGCGGTGCGGATATTGTCTTTCCGACCCGTGGCAATCGACCATGTTTTCTGGACGAGCCGCCTGCGTGCCGCATACGATTTGCGACGTGCGCTCGGATTGTGCACTGCGGACAACGATACCTTCAGGCTTGTGTACGGCGAAGGTGACATGCTGGCGGGGTTAATAATTGACATATACGGGCAAACGGCAGTCATGCAAGCCCATTCCGCGGGGATGCACCACATGCGGACGGCTGTGGCTACGGCGCTGAAAGAAGTATTGGGCGACGCATTGCAAAACATATATTACAAGTCGGAAGGCACTTTGCCGTTCAAGGCGGCGCTCGGGCAGGAGAATGAATATCTGCTGGGCGGAGAACAGAAAGATGCGGTCGCAACCGAAAGGGGCTTACGGTTCCACATCGACTGGTTGAAAGGGCAAAAGACGGGATTTTTTGTCGACCAGCGGGAAAGCCGTGCTCTGGTAGAGCAATATGCGCATGGCCGCTCCGTTTTAAACATGTTTTGCTACACGGGTGGTTTTTCCGTATACGCCATGCGCGGAAATGCAATTACCGTACATTCCGTAGACAGCTCCGCCAAAGCCATTGCGTTGACGGAAAAGAATGTCGGGCTGAATTTCCCCGATGACGCACGCCACCGGGCGTTTGCCGCGGATGCGTTCGACTTTCTCGAAGAAACGGGAGATCAATACGACCTGATTGTGCTCGACCCGCCGGCCTTTGCCAAACATAAAAATGTATTGAGAAACGCCTTGCAAGGTTATCGCAAATTAAACGCCCTCGCTATCGAAAAAATCAAGTCCGGCGGCATCCTCTTCACGTTTTCCTGCTCGCAGGTTGTCACGAAAAACGATTTTCGCCTGGCCGTATTCAGCGCTGCCGCCCGGTCGGGCAGGCATATCCGCATACTACATCAGTTGACGCAACCGGCAGACCATCCCGTTAATATCTACCATCCCGAAGGCGAATACCTCAAAGGGCTTGTCTTGTATGTGGAATAACGGCGGGTTGCAGGAATGATGATTATTTTGAAAAACGATATAAATAAAGCATGAAACTATCTTTTATGAGTTTGGCAAGCGGGAGTAGCGGGAATTGCTACTATTTGGGTACACCCGAATACGGCCTTTTGATTGACGCAGGTATCGGCATACGTCAGATAAAAAAGGTGCTGAAAGATAAAGGCATTGATTTTGGGAAAATCATGGCCGTTCTGGTAACGCACGACCATGCCGACCATATCAAGACGGTGGGCTGTCTGGGAGAAAAATACAATATTCCGATTTATACCACCGAACGGGTACACGACGGTATCGACCAAAGTCGGTATGTGGAAGAGACGCTGTATCAGTCTCGCAAGATAATTGAAAAAGAAAAACCTTTTATGCTTCGCGATTTGCGGATTGAAGCCTTTGAGGTACCTCATGACAGTTGCGATAATGTGGGTTATCTGATAGAGTATAACAATCGCCGGTTCACAATTGCTACGGATGTAGGTTTCGTTTCCGATACCGTCGTCCGATACCTCTGCCGTTCCGACTATCTCGTACTGGAAGCCAATTATGATGAAGAGATGCTGAGGCACGGAAACTATCCCGAATTTCTGAAAGAGCGCGTTTCGGGCATGTACGGGCATCTGAGCAACCGTGCGGCCGCCGAATTTCTCGCGTCCCACTATATGTCGGAATGGAAAGTCGTCTGGCTATGTCATTTGAGCAGGGAAAACAATCACCCCGAACTGGCTTATAAAACGGTAGATATACGTTTGGCACAAGAAGGCATACGTGTCGGAAAAGATTTGTCGCTAAACGTATTGAAACGAATGACGCCGTCGGATATGTTCGAGTTGGGATAAGGCGTCCCAAAGGGGATGATACGGGCTGTTACCGTATTCCCAAAATTTCGTGAATCCGCGTAATGTCCATTCCCGTAATCCGGGCTATCTGTTCCACCGAGAATTTTTCTCTTGATAAATTCCTTACCGTTTCCCGAATGACGGCATCCTTTTCCCTGATTACGGCATCCTTCTGCGCCGCCACCTTCCGTGCGGCGGACTGGATGGTGTTCATATAGTCCCAGTAGTGCTTTTGCGATTCGCGGTAGGCAAACCGTTCCGCCTCGTCCAACTGCTCTATCTCGGCTATGCGGAACAGACGCCTGAATACGCGCTCCCGAAGGGCTTTCGGACGCTCGTCCAGCAGGGCGAGGTTCTTGAACACGTACATCCATTTGTCCAGCATCGTTTCCAG
>JAISNP010000052.1 GCA_031276175.1 Tannerella sp. | reverse complement strand
ACACCGCGTTTGACATGTCAATGGCGCTCGGCGACATCCCCTATTCGGAAGCGTTGCTGGGCGAAACGGGCGTGACCAAACCCAAATATGACACCCAGAAGGATGTGATGCTGGCAATCTTGAATGATCTGGACGAGGCTTACAATTATTTCTCACGTGCAAACCGGGCTTTTGAGGGTGACATTATATATGACGGAAATCCGGAAAAGTGGAAAATCGCAGTTTCGGCATTTAAGTTGAAGGTGTTGCTTTATCTCTCTAAAAAGGAATCCGATGCCGATCTGAACGTGAAGCAGCGCTTTGCACAGATCGTAAGCGAGCGTCCGCTGATGACTTCCAACAGCGACAACTTCCAGTTGACGTATGGCACCAAGGCTTCGCAGATTTATCCGACACACTCTTCGGTAAACCGCTTCATCCCGTATCCCGAAATGACAACTACGGTGGTCGATACGATGAAAAAATACCGCGACTATCGGCTGTTTTATTTTGCACAACCCACGCGCGCCCAAACGGAAGCCGGCGTACCGGCCGATGAGTGGGATGCGTATTCCGGCGTAGACCCTTCACTCCCGTTCCCTGAAATCGGCGTACTGTTTACTACCGGAAACATCTCCAACATCAACCTGCGCTTTTATGAAGTGGAAACATGCCAGCCTACCATCAAGCTGGGCTATGCCGAACAAAACTTCATCCTGGCCGAGGCCTGTCTGCGCGGATGGATACAGGGAAATGCCAATGAATATTACCGTAAAGGTATCGAGGCAAGTTTGCGATTCACAGCCGACCATACGCCGGATAACCCGGACTATCATCACGGGCGAAAGATCACCGACGGCTGGATACAGGAATTTACAGCCGATCCCGCACTTCAACTGACTGAAAACAGCGAGGCGTTTGAAAGCAATCTAAACAAAATCATTACGCAGAAGTATCTCAACAGTTTCATGCACGATACGTGGACTTCGTATTACGAGTACCGGCGAACCGGCTACCCGAAACTGCCGGTCAATCCGGCCACGAACCTGAACACCATGCCCGACCGTATACCGGTACGGTGGATGTACGAACAGCGTGAATACGACTATAACCGCGAGAATGTGGAAGAAGCCGTACAGCGACAGTTCGGCGGAAACGACGACGTGAACGAACTGATGTGGATTTTACAAAACTAAGATAATCGGATATTGGGGTGTAATTTCTACACTCCAATATCCTGATTCCTTTCATTATCAAAGATTTCTTCATAACATGAGTAATAAAGATGAAGAAAGTAAGCATAACGGCAAAAATGCCGGAAATCTCTGCGGAGATATTTCGCCTAAATACACGTTTCCGACGCGTGGTTGCGAAAATTTTGCCATTCGGACAAAGGGAGACTGAACCGGATGCTGCGTAACATGAGTTAATATGAAGTCGTGCTTTGAAATTAATCGGTACTTTTGTCTTTCAAACGTAGACGAACTTAGAATCAATAAAACACATAAACGAATGAACGGGAATAAATTAATTGGAATGAACAAATTTATCGCGACTGCAATTTGGGTTTTCGGCTGGGCTTGTTATTCCGCTTCGCTGTCGGCGCAAGACGGAAAGAATCATGTTGGATTGCCGCGTTTTGCAGTCATTTCCGACACGCATTTCGAGAACGGCAAAGGCGAAGGGGCAAAAGTGAAAGTCCCCAAAGCGCTGAAAAATCTTTTGCACAAGACGCCGTTGGTGGACGCCGTGTTTGTCGTCGGCGACCTTACCGACCGGGGTAAACCCGAAGAGTACGACATGTTGCTCACCACGTTCGGCGACACGACCCACGTCCCGAAAGGCGTCGACGTGTATCTTATCATGGGATTCAATCACGACAAGTCGCGTTCCGACGGCTTCGAAATCTACCTCGACAAGGTGAAACAGCCGCTGCACCGGTACGTCGAAATCAAAGGCTATCCGTTTATTACGATCAGCGAAGGAGGAGTTCGCGCAAGTGCGCACAACGATGCGGCGGCGAAATTCCTGTCGGACAAACTGTCCGAGGCTTCGCAGAAATATCCCGGCAAACCGATATTCGTATTTATGCACGTGCCGCCGTTGAATACTGTTTACGGCTCGTCGCCGAGTGAAGGATGGGGAACGGATGTGTTTCTGCCGGTATTGAATCGCTATCCGCAAGCGATTGTGTTTTCCGGACATTCGCACTTCCCGCTGGCCGACCCGCGCTCGATTCATCAGGATCGGTTTACCACGATTAACGACGGAAGCACTACCTACGGCGAGGTCGAACCCAAAGTGATAGACATCGGTATTCATCCCGAAAACCATGAATACGTAACCGAAGGCATCATTGCCGATGTGTTGGAAAACGGCAATGTCGAAATCGAACGCTGGGACACGTATCGCAATGAGGAAATCCTGCCGCGATGGACTGTCGAAGCGCCTCACGACGGCAGCAGATTTGTGTACAAAAATCGCAACGGGCTTCCTGCGCCGGCGTTCCCGCATGGCTACCGTCCGAAGGTTGAGTTGCTTGCAGACGGTTCGATCTCCGTGATTTTCCGACAGGCGAAAGACAACGAAGTCGTGCATCATTACGTGGTGGAAATCAAAGACGGCGAACGGGTCGTCGCTTCGTATCGCAAATTTTCGCAATACTATCTCAACAGCCGGATGCCGGAACAGCTTACCGTAAACTTTTCGGATTTGCCCGCAGGCAAACGGCTTTCGGCGCAGGTCGTATCCGTCGATTCTTATAACAATCAATCCATACCCGTCGAAAGCAAAACGTTCGAAATAAGGAAATAAAAACAATGATCGGGTTTGAAAATAAAAATGCACGAAACACTATATTGATATTAACACTTAGATATGAAAACAAACATCAGATTTTTTTACTTGTGGCCGGTGATAACGTGGCTGGCCTTTTCCTGCACGCAGGAAAAGGATGTGGAGTTGAAGGTATTGCAACTGAATGTGTGGGTAAATGCCGCACGTGTGGAAGGCGGCGAAAAGGGACTGGTCGACGTCATCGACCGGACGGATGCCGATGTGGTATTGCTGTGCGAGCTATACGCCGGAGAAAACGAAACGCCTTTGATGCAAAAGGTAATCGACGCGCTCGCGCAACGCGGTAAAACGTATTATGGCGACGGATGCAACCTGCCGGTCGGCATCCTGTCGAAATATGCGCCGGAAGAAGTCTCGGCATTCATGCCGACGCCGAAAGAAGTATGTTACCGTCCGGTGGTGAAAGCGCACATCACAGTGAACGGGCGAACGGTAGCGGTTTATTCCACGCATCTGGATCACCAGAATTATGCGCCATACCTGTCGCGCGGATACAGTTCGGTGACGTGGACGAAAATGGACGCTCCGGTGACCGATCCGGATTCGATACTCATCGCCAACCGCATCGCCTGGCGCGACGAAACCATCCGGGGCTTTATCCGCGATGCCCGGTCGGAAACGGCAAGAGGGCGCCTCGTCATCATTGGCGGCGATTTCAATGAGCCTTCGCACAGAGACTGGCAGGCAGATACGAAAGACATGCGCGACCACCGGGGCGCAGTAGTTCCCTGGGACGTTTCGCAGATGCTCGAACAGGCCGGCTACGTGGATGCCTGGCGCCGGTTTTTCCCCAACGCGGTGACGCATCCGGGATTCACCTGGCCGGCAGGCAACGAAGCCGCCCGGCTGAATGACCTGTTTGCTGCGCCGGACGCCGACGAACGCGACCGGATTGATTTCATCTATTATTATCCGCAGCCGGGCGTCGCGCTGAACGACATCCGTATTGTCGGGCCGGCAGCATCCGTCGACCACGGGAAAATCACGCCGGAACAGACCGACGATGTCATCCTTGAGCCGGCATGTACGTGGCCGAGCGACCATAAGGGCAATCTGGCTACGTTTCGCATTGCGCCGCAGCCGGACGCCGCTCCCCCCTGTCCGGAGAAAAAGCTGACATTCGCCTTCCTGACGGACATACATCTGAACAAGGCAAACGGCCGCGACTGCTACAACGGTTTCAAACAGGCGCTGGAGCGGGCAAAAAGCAGGGAGCCGGAATTTCTCGTTTTCGGCGGCGATCTGGTGGACATCAATATGGGAGAGCAGCTCTCGCGGAAAGAAGCCGACAGCATGTACACGGTGTTCAAACAGGCAGTGGAACAGACGGGACTGCCTTATTATCCGGCAATAGGCAATCATGACCGCTATTTTGATGCGGAAAACGGCTGCCCCAACGGCGACGAAGTATTTAACGCGCATCTCGGCGGCCACTCCCGGTATACGTTTGAGCGGCAGGGCGTGCACTTCTTCGTCCTCAACTCCGTACAGCATACCGACGCAGGCGACCTGTGTATCGGCGCGGAGCAAATGGAATGGCTGAAGCGCGAACTGGTGCATGTATCGCTGGCCGTGCCCGTGGTCGTGGTGCAGCACGTGCCGGTGTATTCGCAATATTATCCTGTGGTGGAAGCGAAATTCGGCTCCTGGGATGTGGTCTGCAATTTCAAGGAAGAATTGCATCTCTTCCGCGAACATAACCTGAAACTCGTCTTGCAGGGTCACCAGCATATACATGAGGAAATGTGGCTGCAGGAAGTGCAGTACATCACCGGCGGCGCGGTTTGTGCCGGCTGGTGGAACGGCCCGTTTCACGGAACGGAAGAGGGCTTCCTGATGGTTCATGTCGATGCCGCCGGGGAGTTTGACCGGGAATATGTAGACTATGGATGGATGGCGAAATGAAAATGGTTTTGCGGAGCAGTTTTGTGTATAAGAATTAAGGATTGTTTATATAAATTGCTTCGTGCCTCGCCAAACGGGGTACGAAGCAATAATAGAAAAAACAATATGTATATCGGATATGATACCTCCATCGGTTGAAAGCCGCAATCTTCATTTATTCTTGCAGCGTCCGGACGACGGAATAAACAGCCCTTTTCCGGGAAAAGACGAAAAATCCTCGCGT
>JAISNP010000141.1 GCA_031276175.1 Tannerella sp. | reverse complement strand
AATCCGTTCGACCTGTCGAATCCGGGAATGATCCCGTCATCCGGCAGTCCGCTCTCGTCCGGAGCGGACTGGAGCAACGCCAAAGCATCCTCCGGCTTCGACAAAGTGAACTACATCGGCGCCTTCGGCCCGAACGAAAGCAGCGCGGACAACTGGACAACAGGATGGTGCAACTTCGACCCGCAGAATACGGCATATTAGGACTATTCTTTCGATTTTTATACATACAATTTTTTCGCAATTGCAGGGTGAACGTAAACTGTTCGTCCTGCAATTCTATTTTACGGCAGTCCCCTGATGTGCGACTTTCTTCAGGATATTCCGGTAATCTTCGTTTCCCACCAGGCGCGTGTCCGGCGCGACGTAGGCAGGCGAAAAGATGCTGAGCGCAGGATTATAATCCGCGTGTGCGAGGCCGCAGAGAGTAGAAACAGCATGGATGATGTTTTCGGTACTGCATGACAGCGCGGTGTCGATAACGATATGCGGGTTTTCCTGCCGGTAGCGCGCCGAACGCCATAGCACCAGCGGAACGCGGCTCTGGCAGGGATACACGTTCGACATGTGGTGCCCGCTCGACTTGCGCGTGTCGTATATCTCTTCTCCGTGGTCGGAGAAAAAAAGCATACACGACGAAGCGTCCGTCTCTTCGAGCGCCGACAGCAGCGATTCGTACACGAAATCGCCGTAAAGGATGGAATTGTCGTAAGCGTCGATGACGGACTTCATCTTGTCCGTACGGAAACCCGCATCCGGCAGGTCGCCGTCGCGCCGGTGATCGAAATGCTCGAACTCATCGGGATAGCGCGCCTCGTAGGAATGATGATTGCCCATGAGATGGATGAAAATGATCTTGTTGCCCGCGATGCCGTCGTGCAGGACGTCGCGAAACACGGGAAGCACAACGCCGTCGGGACGGTTGGCCACGCTCAGGTCGTACACGTGATCGGACAGGCTCGCAATGACGCCGTAGCTGCCGCCCCACTTGGAGAGGAATACCTGATTCGAAATCCAGTACGTTTCGAAACCGGCAGCGTCGAACAGTTCCACAATCGAAGCCTTGCTGTGGTAATATTCCGGATGCGCATGGTTGGCAAACGTAAGTATTTTCTTCATCACGCCGATGGTATGCGTATCCGGCGTCACCGCGTCCGTAAACACGTCCAGTTCGCCCGCCCGCGCATCCATCCGGGGCGTCGTCTTGCGGGGATAGCCGTAGAGGCTCATGTGGCACGTAGAGGCGGATTCGCCTATCAGCACGACAAACACGTGATTCGTCGTATCCGGAAGGCTGCAACCCACCTTTATATCCGTCCGGCGGTGCATCTCCTTTTCCTGCATGAACGTCCGGTTCTCCACTGTGAAGAAAAGGTAGCTCTTGTAAAAATCAATCACAGGAACAGCCCTGCTCAGATACTGAAACCCGGCTACCGCCGCAACAACCAGCAGCGATGCGGCATAAAGCGGTTTCCGTTTATCCGAGGCGATGCGCCGTACCGGGCGGCTCTTCAGTATGCACAGCAGGCCGGCGCCCACGTATACCACTACCGCCAGCCCCAGTTCCCAGGGGATAAACTGGCTGATATACTCTTTGGCTTCCGACGTGTAGGAACCGAAGATTACCCAGAACATGTCGCCCCACATATAAATGTTCGACAGATAAAGATAGCTCCACACGACAATATTCGGCGCCAAAGAAAGGAGGAAAAGAACCGTCAGATACACTTTCGTCCCCCTCGCTTTCCACAGCAGGCAGGCGCCGGACAGGGCGCCGACGGTGAAGAGGCACGTCAGCCATGCGTAACACTTGTCGCGCCACGTCACGTCGTCGGCCATAAAATAAAAAACAGGATTAAGCAACACCACAAGTAAGATCAGCGCAAAAGCCCATTTCCTTTCGGAAAGTAATTCGCGGCAGCGCGGTTGTTCGGCACAATTTTTCATCTTCGCATATTAAAAACGCGGCAAAGATACATGAAATTTTTAATGTACACCGGATGTGATACCCAACCGGCCGAAAGCCGTGATCTTCATCTTTAGTCTCCTTTGCCCGAAAGGCAAAATTTTCATAAGAGGATATGACTGTTTTTACACACCCTCTTTCTATTTGACGGATTCCATCCCGCACAGGCGACGGATGGAATCCCGCCGGAACAGCCGCCGTTTCAATACCACTTAAACATTCGCATCCCGATGCCGAAACACACCACCCCGACGAGAGTGAGCACAGCCGACGGCATCAGTATTTCCATCCATCCGCCTCCTTCGTTGAAGACGCTCCTGAACCCGTCGGTAAGCGCCGTCAGGGGAAGGAGTTTTATGACGCCGATGCTCCATTCCGGAAAGTTGCGGTAACTGAAAAAGACGCCCGAAAGAATCATCATGGGCATCTGCACGGCGTTAATCCATCCGTTGCCCACTTCGGTTTTGTCGGTGCGGCTCGAAATCAGTACGGCGATGCCCGTAAATGCTACGTTACCGGCAAGAAACAGCGCCGCCAGCGCCCCGATATTGCCCTGTATCTCGACTCCGAAAATCAGCCGCATGGCAAGGATGATGACGGCGGCGTCGATCACGTTCATGACGATGCGCACGCACATCAGGGCGATGAGCAGATTGGTCTTTCGCATCGGCGTGGCCACCATGCGGCGCAGGAGCTTTTGCGAACGCCGCTCGATGATCGTGTAACTGACGCCCCACAGGATGTCGGCCATGATGCCGAAGGCGATCAGTCCGGGCACGAGGAAGTCGATGTAGCGCACGCCTTTCAGGGTCAGCGGCGAGACGTGCGCCCGTATCGTTTCGCCCGGCAGCGTCGATGCGTGCGCCAGCGCCGACAGCCGCGTACACGCAAGTTGCGCCTGCGAATTGAACGGGTCGAAGTGGTAGTGCATCCGTCCCAGCGAATCGTCGACCATCATGTCCGCCTCGCCGCGCTTGAGTGCGATGACGGCCGAATGCCGGTCGGTGCGTTCGAACGTAAAGACCGTATTCCCCAGCGTCCCGTCTTCAATCTTCCAGACCGACTGCCGGTCGTTCTTTCCCGGCACGGCATGGCGGCGGAGCAGCGAGTCGAGTTCGGCCACATGCTCGGCCACGACCATTACTTTGAATCTCGTTTCCGTTTGCTGCATAAACGCCAGTCCCAGCCCGATGGAAATCAGTATCGGGAACACCATCCCCCAGAAAAGGACTTCCGGCTCGCGGATGGTTTCGAGAAACTGTGCGACGCAAAGCCGGTAGAGTTGATTGTCCGTAAATGATTTCATGATTGGCGGGGGATTACGTTTGCATGTTCGGTCAGGTGTTTGCCCGTCAGTTTGATGAACAGTTCGTCGAGGTTGCGCGCCCTGCCGTTGGCGAGTAGCGTTTTGAGATCGCCTTCGCACAGTATTTTCCCTTCGTCCACAATGATGATGCGGTCGCAGAGCAATTCCGCTTCCTCCATGTAGTGGGTGGTAAGGATCAGCGTGGTGCGGCCTTCGCGTTTCAGGGCGTGGAGTATATTCCAGAGGTCGAGGCGCGAATGAGGGTCGAGGCCGGTCGTCGGTTCGTCGAGGAAAAGCACCTGCGGCCTGTTGAGCAGCGCCACCGCCAGCGCCAGCCGCTGACGCTGTCCGCCCGAAAGCGTGCCGACCGGCGCATTCCGTTTGCTTTCCAGCCCGGTCAGCCCCGTCACCTCGTCTACGCGCGCCTTGTTCAGGTTGTAGAAACTTGCAAAGAGGCGCAGCGTTTCGCGGACAGTCAGTTTCTCCGAAAAGCGTGTTTCCTGCAACGACAGGCCGATGATTTTACGAAGCTCGCGTTCGTGCTTCAACCAGTTTTTCCCGCGGATAAGAATCGTCCCGCTGTCGGCGCGGCGCAGGCCTTCCATCATTTCCACCGTGGTTGTTTTCCCCGCGCCGTTCGGCCCGAGCAGGCCTGTAAATTCGCCTGCGGCAATGGTAAACGATATGCCGCGCACGGCCTGCACGTTTTTGAACGACTTGTACACGTCCGTTACTTCTATTTCCGCCATATTCGCGCTGTGGGCGGGATGCGTTTCCGGCCGGCTCATTTCCTGCGTTTTTCGGAAGATGCGCCGCCGTTCAAAAACCTGACGGCAAACTGCACCATTGCGCCCACGGCAGGGGGGAGCGCGTCTTCGTCGAGGTCGAAACGGTCGTTGTGGTGTTCTGCGCCGCTTCCGAGCGCGTCGTTTTTAATTCCTGCAAAGACGAAGACGGCGGGAGCGAGCGCGGCGTATTTCGAGAACGTCTCGGCGGCGTACCATATATGTGCGTCGTCGGAAAGCGTCTTTCCGGGATAGATTTCTTCGATGGATTCGCGCGCAAGGGCAGTCAGCCGCCCGTCGTTGACAACGGGAAGGAGCATGATGCCCATTTCGTCGCGAAACCGTACGCTGCAATTGTGCGCCTCGGCTACGCGACCGGCCACGCGGCGCATGATGTCGAAGCCTTTATCGGCCTCGTCTTTGTCGAAAAAGCGTATCGTGCCGCCGATGAAAACGGAATTGGGGATGACGTTGTTGGCTGCGCCGCCGTGAATCTGCGAGATGCCGAGCGTAAGCGTTTTGGTAATGTCGCGCTGGTTATTCCATGCAATGGAGATGGCGCCGAGTATGTCGGCCGCCGCAAATATGGGATTGACGGACAAGTCCGGGCGCGAAGCGTGTCCGCCCCGACCCGTGATGTCGAACGAAACGGTGCCCGCCCCGGCCATTATCGGCCCTTCGCGGACGAAAAACTCGCCCGTCCCGATCGACGACCGCAGATGATTGCCGTAGAAGGCGTCGATGTGAAGCGGTTCCAGCGCGGCAATCATGCGGTCGATGCCCGTGCCCGTTTCTTCGCCTTCTTCAAAGATAAAGACGATTCTGCCGTCAAGATCATCTTTCAGTTCGCAAAGAATCTTCATCGCGCCGAGCAGGACGGCCATATGCCCGTCGTGTCCGCAGGCGTGCGATACGCCGTCGACGGTCGAAACCCATTTCTTCCGTCCCTTCAGATTCTCCGGATTTTCGTGTACGGGCAGGGCGTCGATGTCCGTGCGCAGGCCTATCGTCTTTCCCGCCCTGTGCGTATCCAGTATCGCGTAGAAGCCCGTACCCTCCGCCTTAGTGACGGGGAGGCCGAGCTTGGACGCTTCGTTTTGCAGAAACCGCGACGTTTCGTACTCTCCCGACGACACTTCGGGATGCGCGTGCAAGTATCCGCGTATCTCTTTCACATAACTCTCCGTCGCCCTCACTTTTGCCGCAATCGTTTCCTTCCCGACGGGTTTGCGTGCAAATGCGCACAGTGCGCCCGCGCCAAGCAGGAACACGATCGCCGCGCGACGTATCCCGAAAACATACTTCATCATTTTACTGTTCGGCTGCATATCACAAAGATTTTAAAATTAAATATTCAAAGCGGTTGCAAAGATAGCATTAATCACTGTCCCGGCAAGGAAGCGGGGGAAAAGAGTGATGAACGATAAACGATAAACTATG
>JAISNP010000123.1 GCA_031276175.1 Tannerella sp. | reverse complement strand
TCCCGGAGCCGTCGGGACGTTTTCGCACGCCTGCGATTCCTTCCCGGAGCCGTCGGGACGTTTGCGCAACGCTGCGATTCCTTCCCGAAACCGTCAGGACGTTTTCGCAACGCTGCGATTCCTTCCCGAAACCGTCGGGACGTTTGCGCAACGCTGCGATTCCTTCCCGGAGCCGTCAGGACGTTTGCGCAACACTGCGATTCCGTCCCGGAGCCGTCGGGACGTTTTCGCAACGCTGCGATTCCTTTTCGGAACGGCGGGAAGTGAATGCAATATTCGTTTTTTTAAAAAATGTAATTTGCATGGAATAGTTTTGCAATCTTTTTATATTTGCCGTGAAAAATCAGGAAGTAATATAAACTACGTATGGCGGCAGAAAACGCAAAGAAGGAGAAAAAGGAGAAACAGGCTTTACAGCCCAAGATAAAAAAGATTTATATCCCCGGTACGATAAACAAAGTACGGGTAGGCATGTGTCAAATCATGCTTTCCGATACGGTACACGTCAGGGAAAACGGTACGGAAACGGTAAAAGGCAATACGCCCGTCACGCTCTACGATACGTCGGGGCCTTATACCGATACGCAATATGAGCATGAGATGAAAGAGGGGATTTCCCGCATCCGCGAATCCTGGAATTGCAGGCGGAAGGACATCTTGCAAAGCCCACGATACGATTTCTGCACGGACAGGCTTCATTTTTGCAACAAGCCGCCCGTCTTGCGGGCAAAACCCGACAGGAAGATCACGCAGATGTATTATGCCCGACGGCGAATCATTACGCCCGAAATGGAATACGTCGCCATACGCGAAAACCAGCAGGTTGAGGCGCTTGGTATAAAGTCGTATATCACCCCCGATTTCGTGCGTAAAGAACTCATGTCGGGACATGCCGTCATACCGTGCAACATTAACCATCCCGAAGTGGAACCGATGATTATCGGGAACCGTTTCAGGGTGAAAGTAAATACCCAGATTCTTCCGCCGGAAAATTCCGTAAAAGATGCCGTCAACCGGATAATCATGTACTGCAAATGGGGGACGGATACGCTGCTCGACCTTTCGCTGCACAGGAATTGCTGCCGGATGCGCGAATGGCTGATTCGTAACAGCCCCGTTCCCATGGGAACAAGCCCGCTCTATCAGGCGCTGGCAAAGGTAGACGGACGTGCCGAAGAGCTGAGCTGGGCGCTTTTTCGCGATACGCTGATTGAACAGGCCGAACAGGGAGTGGATTTTATGGCCATACATGCCGCCATGCGCCGGAAACATATGAAACTGGTCGATGTGCGCCTGACCGAACTCGTTTCGCGCAGCGGAATTGCGCTCAGTCAATGGATGGAAGCCCACGGGGAAGAAAATTTCCTCTACACGCACTTCGACGAGATATGCGAAATACTGAAAACCTACGACATCACCCTCTGGCTAAGCTGCGGATTGCGCTCCGGCTCCATCTACGACGCCAACGACGACGCGCAGTATGCCGAACAGCGCGAAATGCGCGGACTGATCGACACGGCATGGAAGCATTACGTGCAGGTAATGTGCGAAGGCCCCGGACATGTGCCGCTGAACAAGATAGAAACCCACGTCAAAGAGTATAAATACATATGCAGAGGGTTGCCGTTTTTTACGCTTGGCACTACTACCGTAGATATTGCAGGCGAATTTGACTACATCGCCTCGGCAATCGGCAGCGCGCATATTGCATGGCACGGGGCATCGCTGATCAGCGGCATTACGCTGAAAGACGAACTCCGGACGCCCGCCCCCGAAGATATTCGCACGGACATCTTTGCGCACAAAGTCGCCGCACATTCGGCCGACATAGCCAAAGGGCATCCCGGCGCGCAGGTACGCGACAATGCGCTGAGCAAGGCGCGAAGGGAAGGGCGGCTGGAGGACTTTCATGTCTTGAAAATCGCCCCCTGAAGATCAATTCATCTCCGGATATTTGGGATAGTTCGTCCACGTGTCGTAAGGACTGCCGAGCGACCGGACGGATTTTTTCCAGAACGCATCGTCGTCGTCGGCCATCATCATTTCGTCGGGCTTCATGACGCCGACCAGCCACGAATCGTTGATGATTTCGTCGTGAAGCTGGTTTTCCGTCCATCCCGAATAGCCGAGGAAAAACTTCACCTTCCCCTCTACCTGATTATGGTCGAGCATATACGTTTTCAACGCTTCGAAATTGCCGTCGAAACAAAGTCCGCCGCCGATTTCCATTCCGTCCGGCACCCTTTTGCCCAGCAGGTGCATGAAAAACAAATGATTTGTGCCCACCGGTCCGCCCAGGTAAATCGGTATATCGGGCAAGTCTTCCAGTTCGGGGAAAAGGCTGTTCACAATCAAGTTCGTTTGCTTGTTCAATACAAACCCCATCGACCCGTGCGCATTGTGTTCGACCAGCAATATCACTGCGCGCTGGAAACAAATCTCGTTCAGAAAAGGCGACGAAATGAGCACTCTTCCTTTTTGCGGGCGTAAATTGTTATGCCTGACTTCGAATATGTTTTTATTCCTGTCCATTGTTACGAACTCTGTTTATGTGAAACGGTCGACAATTTACATCAATTCCTCCGTACGCAATACAGTCGGGAGAAGAATAACCGTTAAAAATGACAAATGCTTTTGCTGCCGCTTGCTTACGGAACGGGATGATCGGCCTGAAAAAGCCTCAGGCGGTCTTCGAGCAATTCATACTGATGCGGCTTGATGAAAGAAGTACACGCCCGCAACCCCTCCTGACGGCTGTTGGCCGTAGCCAGCGAGATGGCGCTTATACCATAATATATCAGTTCCTCCATCAGCTGCCCGCCCGTCATGCCGGGATAGGCTATCGTGAAGTAAAAACCGTCGGCCACAGGCTCGTCAATGTCATAATCGTATACCATGCGAAACCCGTGGTTCAGAAAAATCCGTTTCAGCCTCGCCGCCCGGTTGCCGTATTCCCTGACTTCGGATACGAAATCGAAACGCCCGTCCGATGCAGCCTTAAACATCGCCGCCAGCGCATACTGCGCCGAATGGCTCGTCCCCGAAGAGAGCGCATAAAGCACGCGGTGGATATATACCGACCCGAACGTGCCGCCGCCGTATCGCCGCGTCAGTCCCGCGTAATGCCGGTGATACAGCTTGTCCGAAATCGCCGCCACGCCGATACGCTGGCCTGCGTAGCTGAACGCTTTCGACGCCGATATTTGCAAAATGAAATAATCCGTGCAGTTTGCCGCGCTGGCCTGATACGGCGGGCGAAACGGCGTGCCCAGCGGCTTGCGGAAATCCATCGCAAAATAGGCAAGGTCTTCAATCACGATGACGTCGTACCGGTTTGCAACCTCCCCGACAGTCGCCAGCTCACTTTCCGTCAGGCAAAACCATCCCGGATTGTTCGGGTTGGAATAAACCATCGCCGCGATGTTCCCTTCGGAAAGAAACCGCTCCAGCATGGGGCGCAACTTTTCGCCGCGATAGTCGTACACGTCGAACGAGGCGTATTTATAGCCCAGCACTGCGATTTGCTGCTTCTGTACCGGGAAGCCGGGGTCGATAAAAAGAATGGTATCTTTCTCCGGGTCGCACTGCCCGCATGTAAGAAACGACGCATAAGTGCCCTGCATCGAGCCGGTCACGGGAACGCAACATTCGGGCGGAACATCCGCATTGACAAACGCCTTGATAAAGCGCGAAGCCTCGGTTTTCAACGCATCCAGGCCGTTAATGTTCGGATAAACGGCCGCGATGCCGTTTTGCAACGCTTCTATTTCCGCATCTACGCCGATCTGTGCCGGCTTCAGTCCGGGTACTCCCATTTCCATGTGGATAAACTCCGTGCCGGTTTCCTTTTCCAGCCGGGTAGAGATGGCTACCATTTCGCGAATCGTCGCCCTGCCGAAATCGGGCAGCCCGTAACTCGCTATTACTTTTTTAGCAGTCTGATAATTTACCGGTGTCTTCATCATATCCTGTTTATTTTTTATTATCTATAAGAAATGGTCGACAGTAACCGGGTTATTGTCGACCATAAATGAGTTATTGTCGATGTTTGCCGTCAATTCGGGATGGCAATGACTTCGATTTCGACCAGTCCGTTCTTGGGGAGCGTCTTGACGGCTACGGCCGAGCGCGCCGGGAAATTGCCGTCGAACCGGGCGGCGTAAACTTCGTTCATTGCGGCGAAGTCGGCCATGTCTGCCAGAAAGACGGTTGTTTTCACAATGTCCCGCATCGTGTATCCTGCTTCGGACAGGATCGCTTTGATGTTATTGAACGCCTGGAGGGTTTGCGCCTGCACGCCGCCTTCGACAAAGGCGTTTGTCACGGGGTCGATGCCCAGCTGTCCCGAAACGAAAAAGATGTTTCCGGCCAGTACGGCCTGACTGTACGGCCCGATGGCTGCGGGCGCCTGCGTGGTGGAGATTATTTTTTTCATTGTATATGTAATTAATAGGTTGCGGATCCGGAATGTGCTTTTATTCCCCTCTGGCGGATGCCTTCGTAGATGATAACGGAGGTGGCGACCGAGACGTTCAGCGAGCCGATTGTCCCGAACTGGGGGATTTTTATTATCTCGTCGCAGCGTCGCAGGTTTTCGGCCGAAACGCCCGTGTCTTCTGCTCCCGTCACGATGGCGACAGGGTGGTTGTAGGACACGTCGGTATAGTTTTTGGCTGCTTTTTCGCTGGCGGCATATATCGTTACGCCGCTCTCCCGGAGCAGGCGGAGGGATTGGCGGATGGATTTTTCCTTGCATACGGGAATCACGTTGAGCGCGCCGGCGGAAGTTTTCATGGCGTCGGCATTGACGGATACGCTTTCTTTTTCGGGGATGACAATGGCGTCTATTCCCGCACATTCGCATGTGCGCGCTATCGCGCCGAAGTTGCGCACATCCGTGATGCCGTCCAGCAGGACGATGAACGGGTCGCGCCCCTGCTCGTATACGGACGGTATCACGTTTTCGAGGCGATGATACGTCACGGCGGAAACGAATGCAATCACGCCCTGATGGTTTTTCCGCGTAATGCGGTCCAACCGCTCCTGCGGCACATACTGTATGTGGATGCAGCGGTCTTTCAGTGCGTCGCAGAGCGATTTAATCAATTCTCCCTGAAGATTCTTTTTGATAAGCAGCCGGTCTATTTCCCTGCCTGCGAGTACGGCTTCCATCACGGCGCGAATGCCGAATATCACGTCGTTATTCATCATTGCCGGGCTGCGCTTAAAAGGGCTTTGGCGTTGGCTACGGAGGCTTCCGTGCGCGTGGCGCCGCTCAACATGCGTGCAATTTCGTTCACGCGCTCCGTGCTGTCCAGCCGGCGGATGCGGGTGTACGTCCGGTCTTCGCCGTCTTCCTTGTAGACGAAGTAGTGCGCTTTCCCCTTTGCGGCGATTTGCGGCAGATGGGTAATCGTGACTACCTGCATCTTTCGCCCCAGGTCTTGCATGATGTCGGCCATCTTGTCGGCCACCTCTCCCGATGTGCCGGTATCTATTTCGTCGAAAATAATGGCGGGCAATGCGGTCGAGCCTGCTATCATGGCTTTCACGCAAAGCATCAGCCTCGAAATCTCGCCTCCCGACGCCGTCTGCGCCACGGGTTTCAGCGGCTCGTTCTTGTTGGCGGAAAAGAGGAAATTCACCTCGTCCATGCCGTCTGCCGCAGGGTTCGGCTTATCGCCGAATGTGATGCCGAAGCGTACATTGGGTATTCCGAGCGATACCATTCGCCGGACGATATGCTGCTCAATGCGTCCGGATGCTTCCCTGCGCTTGGCGCTTATTTCCTTTGCCCTGTCGAGCAGCGTCCGGCGGGATTCCGCCTGCCGTTTCGTCAGCGACTCGATTTCTTCGTCGAACGATTCGATAAGCTGCAACTGTTTTCCGAACGCTTCGCGGCAGGCAATCAGCGCTTCGACCGACGCCACGCGATGTTTCTGCTGCAACGCATACAGCATGTTCAGGCGCCGGTTGACCCATTCCATTCGTTCGGGGTTAAACTCAATGTCTTCTTTCAGGACGTCCGTTTCCGAAGCAAGATCGTTCAGGTCGATAAAGGCCGTGCGCAACCGTTCGGCAAATTCTTTCGACCTGTCGAAATATGCAGCCAGCGCTTCCACCGTCGAGAGCGATTCCCTGATCATCTGCACGGCGCACGGCTCGCTTCCCCCCAGCAGATCCGCGATTTTATACAATCCCCTCTTGATGTCTTCCGTATGCGCAAGCATTTCCTGTTCCTGTTCCAGAGCGGCCTGTTCGCCTTCCGTCAGGCTGGCGGCGTTCAGTTCTTCAAATTGAAAGCGGACGTAGTCCTCTTCCGACTTTGTCCGCTGCATTCTTCCCGTCAACTCGCCCAGTTGGCTCGTAATCGCGACGTAGCGGTCGTATTCTTCCCTGTAAACTTTGAGCAAAGTCTCCGTCCCGGCCATCACGTCCACCACGTTCAGTTGGAAATGTGCATTTGCGAGGAGGAGGTTCTGATGTTGCGAATGAATATCAATCAATCTGTCGCCAAGCACTTTCAGTATGGTCAGCGACACGGGCGTATCGTTTACGAAGGCGCGCGACTTGCCCGAATGGGTAAGATCCCGGCGCAGGATGCAGTTATGCCCGTCGTATTCGAGGTCGTTTTCGGCAAAAAACGTTTCCATCCGGTATACCGAAATGTCGAAAACGGCTTCGATCACGCATTTTTCGGCGTCGGTCTGAATGCTTTTGCTGTCGGCACGCTGTCCCAGCACCAGCGCCAGCGCGCCCAGTATGATGGATTTACCCGCGCCGGTTTCGCCCGTCAGGACGGAGAATCCCTCGTCGAACCGGATATTCAGGTCGTCGATCAGGATAAAATTCTTTATGGACAGGGATTTCAGCATGAATCATTTCTTTATCGCTTCCAGACGGATGCTTTCGGCCGGATACAGGTTCGACAACATTTTATATCCTTCCTGTTTCTCCTGCGTCGTCGCCTTCGAATAGATGGCGATGACCTCGTCCAGTTTGGCGTCGGAAAACACCTGAAGCAGTACGGAATTAGGGCGTGCGGTTTTGAAGGTGGTCAGCGCGGGGAGCGCCGCAATGATGTTTGTCCGTCCGCGGTCGGCATTGGCGGCCATTTCGTCCAGTCCCTTGCGATGGTAGTCGTACCAGAATTGGCGGAAAGATTCGCCGTTGTTTTCCGTCAGCGCCGTGGCCAGCGCATGGCGATTGCGGTCGCTGTCGAAAGCTTTCCATCCCGACCATCCCATCTGCGACTGGGCGAGCGTCACGATATGTTGCGCCTCCTGCAGGAAAGCCGTACCGCCTTTGGGCGCAAAACTGTCGAAATCAAGTCCCAGAATCGTATAAATATAAAACACGATTGTTGCGGTCAGGTTGCTCTCAATCGTATTCTCGGTATATTCCAGCGGTTCGAACTCGGTATATTCGAAATCGAACTGCGTGTCGCGAAAATTGAATATCGTCGTAGTATACGCCGAGTTGAATACCGGGCGACGCGCCAGCACCTGAATTTCCCCGGCAAAACGGTTGTCCGCCATTTCGTTCAGGATTATCGTGAACGTGCAGTCTATGCGTTCGTTCAGCGCAAACGTGGCGTTCGTCCACTTCTTGTTGTTGGCAAACTCGTTCAGCGCCGTTTGGAGCGTCGTAAATATTTGCTTGTTCGTTCCCTGAATCTTGTCGCTGTTAATGGTCAGGCGGACATTCACCTCCGACGATTGCGCCTGTATCCCCATCGCGAAAAGCAGCCACAAGCCTGTAATCAATCCCCATTTTTTCATCATTCATCCCATTAGAGTTATTACTACGGTTACGATTTCTTCGGCGATTTCCGTCTTGCTTTTCAACGGAAGCGCCGTGATTTTGCCCTTGCGGTCAATCAGCGTGACCTTGTTTGTGTCAAGTCCGAATCCCGCCCCCTCGTCTTCGAGCGAATTAAGCGCTATCAAGTCCAGGTTTTTCCGTTCCAGTTTCGCTTTGGCATGTGCAATGCCGTCGCTTGTTTCCAGCGCAAAGCCGATGAGCCGTTGGTCGTCGCGCTTCATGGCGCCCAGCGTGGCGGCAATATCCCTGTTTTGCGTCAGGGACAGTACGCATTGCGAATCCGTTTCGCGTTTCATTTTTTCCGTCCGCTGTTTCTCCGGCCGGTAATCGGCTACGGCGGCGCAGAGGATGGCAATATCCGCTTCCGTAAAAGAAGCCGTAACCGCGGCATACATCTCGTCGGCCGATTCCACATCCGTCCGGCGGATGCGCGGATTTGCAGTCTGCAATGTCACGGGGCCTGTCACGAGGTGCACATCCGCACCTTTCCGCGCACAAGCTTCGGCCAGAGCAAAACCCATCTTGCCGGACGAGTAGTTTCCTATAAAACGTACCGGGTCGATTTTTTCATACGTCGGGCCGGCTGTGATCAGCACCTTTTTTTTTTGCAGGAGATTTTGGGAGGCGAAAAAGGATTCCAGTACGCCGGCAATCCTGTCCGGTTCTTCCATGCGTCCTTTTCCGTTCAGCAGGCTTGCCAGTTCGCCCTCGGCAGGCTCGATGATGTGATTGCCGCAGTTGCGCAGGCGTGCTATGTTTTGCCGTGTCGAAGGATGCGCATACATGTCCACGTCCATGGCGGGAGCAATAAAGACGGGCGCCCTGCATGAGAGATATGTAGTCACAAGCATGTTGTCCGCTATTCCGTTTGCCATTTTCCCGATCGTGGACGCGGTAGCGGGCGCTATCAGCATCGCGTCTGCCCACGTTCCCAAATCGACGTGACTGTGCCACGAGCCGTCGCGCGCCGAGAAAAAGTCGCTGACGACAGGCTTGCGGCTTAGTGTCGAGAGCGTGAGCGGCGTGATGAATTCTTTTGCGGCGGGCGTCATTACGACCTGCACTTCCGCTCCTTTCTTTACGAGGATACGAATCAGGTATGCCGCCTTATATGCTGCGATACTGCCTGTGATGCCTAATATGATTTTTTTGTCTTTCATTGATTTCCATGCCCTGCGGAGAAACGAAAAGGGCGAGGGGCTGCGACATGTATATATGCGGGGCGTTACGGTTTTTTGATTTCCCGGTTACGTATCCCGGTCAGTTTCTGCTTCGTGTCCAGTGCAAAATCGCCGTTCATTATCCATGAATAATATCCGGGATCCTTTATAAGCACTTTTCTCACCGGTTCGCCCCTGTATTTGCCGAAGTTGAACAATTCTTCGCCTTTTTCGTTGTAGATCATTCGTCCGGCAAAATCGACATTGTTCGTGAAGCTCGAAAATTCGGAGAGGAATTGGATGTCGTTCGACAGGTTTTGATAACGTTCCAACTGCACCTTGAGCACTTCGTATGTAGCGCGGGTATCGCCTTCGGCGCTGTGCGCATTGTCAATATCCTTATTGCAGTAAAATTTGTATGCCGCCGACAGGGTGCGCTGTTCCATTTTGTGATAGATCGTCTGCACGTCTATAAATTTCCGCGAGTGCAGGTCTATCTCCACTTCGGCGCGCAAAAACTCTTCGGCAAGCAACGGAATATCAAACCGGTTGGAATTAAATCCCGCGAGGTCGCAGTCTTCAATCAGCGTTGCAAGGGATCGGGCTATCATTTTGAATGTCGGGCAGTCCTTCACATCCTCGTCCGTAATGCCGTGAATCTTTGTGGATTCGGGCGGTATCGGCATTTCGGGATTGATGCGTCGCGTTTTGCTTTCTTCTTTTCCGTCAGGGTAGACTTTCAGCAGCGAGATTTCGACGATACGATCTTTACTGATATTTATTCCCGTGGTTTCCAGATCGAAAAACACCAGCGGTCTGTTCAGTTGCAGTTGCATTTTTTCTTCCTGCTTAATCGTTCAGCACCATCGGCATGAGCAGCATCAGCAGCTCTTCGTCTTCCGCATTTTCGACGGGGACGATGACGCAGGCGCGCGACGGGTCGGCCAGTTTAATCACGACCTCGCCGGCGTTGATATTGTCCAGCATTTCTATCAGGAAAGTAGCCTTGAAGCCGATGCTGAAATTCGTGCCGCCGTATTGGCAGACGATTTTTTCTTCGGCAGAGGTGGAGAAGTCGATGTCCTGAGCCGAAACGACGATCAAGTCATTCATCAGTTGCAGCTTGATCAGGTTGCTCGCCTGATTGGAGAAGACGACCACCCGCTCCAGCACGCGCGTCAGGGGGATGCGTTCTATGGTTACTTCGTTCGGATTGTCTTCGGGGATGGCGCTGCCGTAATTCGGGTACCGGCCTTCGATGAGGCGGCATACCATCTCGAAATGTTCGGTTTTTACGCAGGCATTGTTTTCGTCGAAGCGTACTGTGACCGGGTCGGAAGATTTCGTGAGCAGCGTTTTCAGCAGATAGGCCGGCTTCTTGGGCAGGATGAAAGACGCCCGGCCTTCGGCTTTGACCGTCCGGTTGCGCAGGCGAACCAGCTTGTGGCCGTCGGAGGCTACGAAGGTGATGCCTTCCGCCTGAATATCGAAATAGATGCCGTTCATCACCGGCCGGAGTTCGTCGTCGGCTGTGGCGAAGAGCGTCCGGCTGATGCTGTTCAGCAGCGTCTGCGATTCCATTGTAATCGTCATCGCGTCTTCGCTCAACGATCTTTGTTGCGGGTAGGTATCGCCGTTCTGGCCGACGAAGTTGTATTTCCCGTTCATGAAGTAGATGAAAATTTCCAGATTGTCATCATTAATATCGAACGTAAGCGGCTGTTCGGGCAGTTTTTTCAGCGGTTCGAGCAATATTTTCGCAGAAATGGCAAAAACCCCGGAGCCTTCCGCGTTCATTACTTCTGCGACGGTTTCCAGACGGGTTTCCATATCCGACGCGATGATGATCAGCCTTTCTCCTTCCAGCCGGAAGAGAAAACTGTCGAGAATCGGTAACGTGTTTTTTGTGGCGATAACCCTGCTTATGGACTGCAAACGGTTTAACAGTACGGTACTTGATACATCAAATTTCATATGCTTCTTGTTTTTTTATGTATATATTATTAACTTGTTTTTACGACGAAGCAAAGGTAGTGATTTTTTTTTATTCGGGTTTTTAATAAGAGAAAGTTTTCCGGAAAAACGAAAAAGATTCCGCCACGCTGCGATTTGTGTGCGGAGGGGGGCTGTGGCGGCGGCGAAGGAGATATTTCATGCGACGAGGCGGTGTCTTTTCCAGCGTCCCGTTCGGTAATACAAACCTGTGGCGATAAAGCCGAGCGCGATGCTGATGTTGATTGCCCACCATACGCCCTGCTGTCCCCACGTGGCGCCCATGAACCAGGCCAGCGGGATTCGCGCCATCCAGAAGGCTGCGATGCCCGTAATCATGGCGAAGACGGTATCTCCCGCGCCGCGCAGTGCGCCGGTCAGGATGTGCCACATGCCGTTCACCACGAGAAAACTGCCCGTGGCCGCCAGATACCCGTATCCGATGTCGACGACCGCGCCGTCGGTCGTGAACATCCGCATCATCCCTTTCCCGAAGCACAGAAGCAGACAGAACATGGCCAGACAGAACGCCAGGTTGAGCCGTATCGCAAACCGCACGCCGCTGCGCACGCGGTCGAAGCGTCCGGCTCCGATGTTCTGACCGCAAAACGCAGCCAGCGCCCCCGAAAACGTCAGGATGGCCTGCGTAATGAGCGCATCTATCTTTCCCGCCGCACCGTAGGCCGTCAGCGTATCCGTCCCGAAGCCGTTCACTATTCCCAGCAGCGCCATCAGCCCTGCCGCCACGGCGCACTGCTGCACGCTGGTCGGTAGCCCCGTCTTAAGCCCCTGCACAAGCAGTTTGCGGTCGAACACCATGTCTTTACGGCGCAGCGAAAGCAGCGCATGTCGCCGCCGGACGTGCGCCAGCGCCAGCGCCAGCCCGCCGCCCTGCGCCACAATCGTAGCGTAAGCCGCGCCCGCTATGCCCCACTTGAGCACGGCGATGAAAAGCAGGTCCAGCGCCACGTTCAGCCCCGCCACCACAAGGATAAACCACATCGGGCGCGTCGAATCGCCCGTGCCGCGCAGGATGGAAATCATGCTGTTGAACATCACGAACAGGAACGTCCCTCCGATATATATCCTGAAATAATCCACCGCGCCCGGAATCACCTCCGCAGGCGTGCCGGTCAGGCGGAAAAACGTTTCGGCAAACCACATCCCCGCGCACGAAAACGCAAGCCCCGCCCACCACATCACGATGAAAAACGAAGAAAACGCGCGCTGCACCTTTTCGTATTGACGCGCCCCGCAGTATTGCGACACCACCACCGTGATGCCGCTACCCACGCCGATCATCAGCGATATAATAAAGTAGTAGATAAAAAAAGACGCCGAAACGGCCGCCAGCGCCTCCTTGCCCAAGAAATGACCCACAATGACGCTGTCGGTCAGATTATACACCTGCTGGAGCAGATTGCCGACCAGCAGCGGGGAGGCGAAAGCAAGTATCGACCTCCACACGGCGCCCGACGTAAGGTCGCCTCCCGGTATTTTCTTTTCAGGCATGACCGGCAGATGCGGAATAAACTTTCGGCCACATCCGGCAGGCAGGGAGATACACGCCGCCGCACGCCGCAACCGCGCGCGCCGCCGCCGCATATATAATATATGTACGGCGCACGCCGCACCGACCCCAACCTGTTTTCCCGTCACTCATACCGTCTCCCTTTGAACCTTTCAATAAAAAAATGCAGCCGGCCTGTAAGCCGGGTTCTGTACCACTCGCGCCTTTGCAGGCGGAGAAGCGTCTGCCATTCATCTCGGCTTGTCGTCGCCGGCAAGCTCCTGCGGTCTACCCCCCGGCATCGGGCGGGCAACCCTTATTCGCCGGTATACATGACCTTGCAACCCATCAGGCGTACGGCTTCGCATGTTGCCATGCGAACGGTGAGCTTTTACCTCGCCTTTTCACCCTTACCGCGACACGCGGACGCGGCGGTTATTTTCTGTTACACTACTCTGCCCTCGCGAACAGCTTCCCGTTAGGAAGGATGGCGCCCTGTGTTGCCCGGACTTTCCTCCCGTCCCAGTCACGAAACGGGCGGCAGACCGGCCTGCTGCATCATCCGCAAAGGTAAACCATTTTTCCGGAATAAAGGCAATGACGCCTGATAAAGAGTCGTAAGCAGTTAATAATAAGCGATGAGCGATGAGTGATGAATGATGAGCGGTCGGGTCGAAACCGCACGCCGTTCCGGCGAGATTCCATCCCGTCGTCACTGTCCCCACAGATTCCATCTGCAAAACCAACATGGCCATAGCCGCATCCACCATCCACATACCCCCGTCCAAGCCCCCCACAACCCGATACAACCCCAACCCGTTCGCATGTAAACCAAATCCGTCCGCACACAAAATACCCCGACAAACATCGGTAAATAAAACAGTTACATCCATGCCGCGCGCAGCTCCGTCCAAGCCGCAAGCAGTCCCGCATAAACCAAAACCAGCCGGTTTTAATTTAAAACCGAGTGGTTTCAAACCAAAACCGAGTAGATTTAATTTAAAACCGAGTGGTTTCAAACCAAAAGCAGCTACTTTTAAATTGAAAGTAGCTACATCCAAACCGAAAGCAGCTACATTCAAGCCGAATATAACTGCATAAGAATCAAACCATCGTTAAAAAATGTTCGCAAAATACACCTTTTTTTCTCTGTTAAATCATTACGGTTAATCAATTTTTATGCAAAAAAGTTTTGCGGTATGGTTTAAGATGCGTATTTTTGCCTCGCTGTTTTTCCGACAGAGGCCACATAAGGCGCTACCCGTGAAAACATAAAATTCAGGATAACGAAAAATTCAATAAAATATGAAACTGCTTAAAATAACACGATTACACAAACTGCTGCCCGCGCTGTTTGCGTGTATAGCCATGCAAAGCGCCGTCATGACGGCTTGGGCTGCGAAACAGCCTGTTACGAGGATTCAT
>JAISNP010000118.1 GCA_031276175.1 Tannerella sp. | reverse complement strand
ACATAAAAGACTCGCGAAAGCAGATCAAAGGCCTCGAATTCATCTTCATCGAGCTGAAGAAATTCGCCGCCCGCAACCGTGCCGAGAAGAAGCTGAAGGATTTGTGGCTCCGCTACCTTACCGAAATCAACGAAGCCACAAGCCACATCTCCCCCGACCTCATGGAAAACCGCGAGATCAGCGAAGCCGTAAAATACGTAGAAATCGGCGCCTACACCAAAGCGCAGCTATTCAAGTACGACCGTTTCCGCGACGGCATCCTCACCGAAGTAAGCGTCCTCTCCGACGCCGAGCAGAAAGGGATAGAAAAAGGGATGGAGATAGGGATGGAAAAAGGCCTGAAAACAGTGGCCGTTTCCTGCTTAAAGAAAGGCATGTCCCCCGAAGACATCCGCGACCTTACCGGGCTGACGATAGAGGAGATTCTCGCACTGCGTGGATAGCGATATAAATTGAAAGCAGGATGTGACGGTATTCTAAGGTTTTTTCGTACATTTGTCGCGCATTTGCACGCCTGCACGTCATACGTTCGCATATTGCGGGCAAACAAGTTACAGTGTGATTCATCTTAAAACCATTTATATATGAAAAAGTGTATTAATATCATCGTGCTCGCCCTCATTGTCGGCATCAACGGATGCAGGCCTTCGGCAGAGCCTCCGGTAGCGAAAGTAATCCCCCATACGTTCAATGAATGGGGAAACACACGTATCGACAACTACCATTGGATACGTTTGAGTGACGAACAGAAGACGGCCGAAACGCCCGATGCGCAGACGCGCGACGTGCTCGACTATATCGGTGCGGAGAATGCCTGGCTCGACTCCGGGATGGTGCACACGGCTGCGTTGCAGGACGAACTGTTCAACGAAATGAAGGAACGTATACCTCCGTATGATGCCTCCGTACCCTATGTTTCCAACGGCTATCTGTACTGGCACGAATACGAAGAAGGAAAGGAGTATCCCATCTACTACCGCCGACTTGTGACCGAAACACGTCAGCTGTCTCATTTCTTTGAAACGGAAGAAGAGAGGGACAAGTTCAGGCTCGAAACGGAGAGGCCGGCCGAGCTGCTGTTCGACGTGAACCGTCTGGCCGAGGGGAAGTCGTACTGTCAGGCCGGACGACCCGTCATTAGCCCGGACAACAGATATATGGCTTATGCGGTCGACTACGTAGGACGGCGCAAGTATACGATACACTTTGTCGACCTCTCGACGGGCATACAGCTTGACGAACATATCGACGACACCGGCGGCAGCGTCGTATGGGCAAACGACAGCCGCACCGTCTTCTACCTCGGCAAAGTACCCGTAGAACTGCGAAACGGACGGGTTTACAGGCATGTGCTCGGCACTGCAACCTCTGCCGACGTCCTTTACTACGAAGAAAAAGACGCTACCTTCAACCTCCAGCTCGGCAAGACGAAAAGCAATAAATACATCACGATAACCGCTCATCAGACGCTGAGCAGCGAGACGTTCATCCTCAATGCCAACGTGCCGGAACGACCGTTTGCAGTCTTCGTACCGCGGTCGCGCAATCACCTCTATTCCATCGACCATATCGGGAATACGTTCTACATCCGTTCCAATCGCGACGCGCTTAACTTCAAACTGATGAAAACCGCAGACCACATTACCGACGAATCAAACTGGACGGAAGTCATCCCGCATCGCGACGATGTACTGCTGAACTCCTTCGTCCTCTTCAACGACTGGCTGGCCGTAAGCGAACAGAAAAACGGACTGCCCCACATCAGAATCATCGGCCTGAAAGGCGGCGAACAGTCCATCCCCTTCAGCGAAGAAGTATACACCGCATCCTTCGTCAACAACGAAGCGCCCGAACTGTACGAACTTCACTATAACTACTCCTCCCTCACCACCCCCTCTACGGTTTATGCCTACAACATGCGAACCGGCGAAACCAAGCTGCTCAAGTCAACGGCCGTATTCGGCGAATTCGACCGGCGCGACTACGAAACCCGACGGCTATGGGCAACGGCCGGCGACGGCGCGAAAATACCCATATCCATAGTCTACCGGAAAGGATTCCCGCAGGACGGCCGCGGCAAACTGCTCCTCTATGCCTACGGCTCCTACGGCGTGTCGTCCGTACCTTCGTTCAACTCCTCCGTCATCAGCCTGCTCGACCGCGGCTTCGCCTATGCAATAGCCCACATACGCGGCGGAAGCGAACTGGGACGGCAGTGGTACGAAAACGGCAAACTGCTTAAGAAGAAAAATACCTTCACCGACTTCAACGACTGCGCCCGCTATCTGATTGCCGAGAAATATGCCTCCCCCTCCACCCTCTACGCCACCGGACGCAGCGCGGGCGGACTGCTGATGGGCGCCGTCGTCAACATGGAGCCTGAACTGTACAAGGCCGTCGTAGCCGGCGTACCCTTCGTCGACGTCGTCAGCACCATGCTCGACGAAACCATTCCCCTCACCACCTTCGAGTGGGACGAATGGGGCAACCCCGCCCAAAAGGAATACTACGACTACATGCTGAGCTATTCGCCCTACGACCAGGTGAAGGCGCAACGCTATCCACATATGCTCGTCACCACAAGCTTCTGGGACTCGCAGGTACAATACTGGGAACCCGTCAAGTGGGTAGCCAAACTGCGTGCCTTGAAGACGGACAACAACAAACTGTATCTGTACTGTAACATGAACGCCGGTCACGGCGGCGCGTCGGGACGGTTCGAACAGTTGAAAACCCGCGCCATGGAATATGCCTTCATCCTGTCGGTAAAGTAGCGGCAGTCCGGCGCCTCTCAGGGCAACCGCCCCGGAATCGGACTCAACGGAAAATAAGCTTGTAACTGTCGTTTTGTCGTAAAAAGCGAGGATTAAGGCTCTCGGAGAACCTCGCGAGGTTCTAAAAGCGAGGATTAAGGCTCTCGGAGAGCCTCGCGAGGTTCTAAAAGCGAGGATTGAGGTTCTCGGAGAACCTTGCGAGGTTCTAAAAGCGAGGATGGAGATCTTCGGAGCGGAAATCTCTCCGCTTCGGGCGAGAAAAATTTTGATGCGGTTGTCCTGAGTGCGTCAAGTCTGCGTATCCGCGCGTTATCGTGCGTCGTCGTCCGTCCCGAACCTCTCCCTTTTTCCCGTCCGGGCAAGGAAAAGCGCAAGCAGGGAAGCGGTGACGACGATGCCGGCCGTCAATGCGATTTCGTAGGGCAGGCCGAAGCCTTCGGGTCTTGCGGCAACAAGCAGGTAGGTCGACGAGACGCAGGTCATGAAAAGCGCCGGAAGGAGCGCCACGATGTACGGACGCCTGTTTCGGAAGAGGTAGACGGTGACAGCCCACAGGGTGAAGACGGCGAGCGTCTGGTTGCTCCATGCGAAGTATCGCCACAGGACGTCGAAGTTCATGTGCAGCGTCAGGAACGTGAGGATAAAGATGGGAACGGAAATAAGCAGTCTTTTCGCAATCGGTTTCTGGTCGAGATGGAGGAAGTCGGCGACAATCAGCCGTGCCGAGCGCAAAGCCGTGTCGCCCGAAGTAATCGGCGCCGCAACCACGCCCAAGATGGCCAGCAATCCGCCCAGTTTCCCCAGCCATGTGTTGGAGATCAGGTTGACGACTTCGGCGGCCTTGTTGGCCGTTGCCGGCAGGTCGGTCACGAATCTGTTCAGCCCTTCGACGGAACCGAAAAACGATGCGCCCGCGGCTGCCCATATCAGCGCCACGATTCCCTCGGCCACCATCGCGCCGTAGAAACAGCGGCGGCCATATCTTTCGTTCCTTATACATCGAGCCATCATGGGAGATTGCGTGGCATGAAAGCCCGAAATCGCACCGCAGGCAATACTGACGAACATCATGGGGAAAATGTGCAGGCTGTCTCTGTTCGGATGTCTGTTGTACAGGCCTTCGGTCAGTTCGGGTATGGGAGCGTGGTTTATGAAGAGCGACACAAGGATACCGCCGGCCATAAATATCAGCGCCGCGCCGAAAACAGGGTAGATTTTCCCGATCAGTTTGTCGACGGGCAGCAGGGTTGCCAGCATATAGTATGCAAAAATGATTACCGTCCAGACAAGCACGCCCATGCCCGGCGTCAGTCCCGCCAGCAGTCCGGCAGGCCCGGAGATGAACACGGCGCCCACCAGTACCATCAGCATGACGGAAAACAGGCGCATGAACAGTTTGACGTATTTGCCCAGTTCCCGTCCGACCAGTTCGGGCAGGCTGGCGCCATTGTTGCGGACAGACATCATTCCCGAAAGATAGTCGTGCACCGCTCCTCCGAATATAGTTCCCAGCACAATCCAGAGAAATGCAGCCGGTCCGTACATCACGCCCATAATGGCGCCGAAGACAGGGCCAAGCCCGGCAATGTTGAGAAACTGAATCAGAAACACGCGCCACCAGGGCATGGGTACATAATCTACGCCGTCCGGCATTGTGCAGGCCGGCGTAGGGCGTTCGGGGTTCATCCCGAAGATGCGTTCAATGCACGCTCCGTAAACAATATATCCTGCCGCAAGCAGGGCAAGGCAACCGGCGAAAGTAAGCATGTGTCGTGTATTTATTCAGGTCTTGCTTGATTCGAAAAGAAGGGGAAATGTCCCGGTCTGCGGATATTATCCGTTAGAAAGTAATCGTTTGACGGTTTCCGAAATGATGCGTCCTTCGGCCTTTCCTGCGAGGGCTTTGGTGGCTGCGCCCATTACCTTTCCCATATCCTGCGTTCCGGCGGCTCCCGTCTGGGCGATGATTTTTTTCAGTTCGCTTTCGAGTTCTTCGGTCGACAGTTGTTTCGGGAGATAGGCTTCGATGGCTTGTACCTGACCGAGTTCTTCGTCGGCTAAATCCCGACGGTTTTGTTGCAGATAGATTTGGGCGGCATCTTTGCCTTGTTTTACTAATTTGAGGATGATTTTGACGGCGTCGTCGTCGGAGAGCGTATCGTTTGCTCCCGGCGCTGTTTTTGCTTCGAGGAATACTTTTTTTACATTGCGCAATGCACTCAGTTTTACTTTGTCTTTAGCCAGCATGGCGGCTTTGATGTCGTCGTTGATTTGTTCGAATAAACTCATAATCTGTGTTGTTTTTATGATTGAATGTTAGTTGTTCCTGCTTCTGTTTTCTGCTAATATTTTATTGCGCTCGCCTTCCAGCAGCGATGAGTTGCGTTTATATGTCGGATTGTCTTCGATTATTCTGATGAAGTTTTCGTCTTCCATCTCTTCGGGCGTGAGGGTGGAAATAGTCGGTTGCATGTTGCCGTAGTACTTATTGATAAGATAATCCTGATAGCGACGAATATCTTCTTTGGAGCGTTCCGTTTCGTCGCCGGGTTGCGGGGTGTCGAATAATGTTTCGTCCATCAGGCCAAACCCCGATGCCAGCAATGTAAACTTGATTTTTTTCCCCAGCGACACGTCGCGCGCCAGCCCCCAGATCACTTCTATATCGTCTCGGCGAAAACGTTCCATGAATACCGTAATGTAGGCTTCTACCTCCTGAATTGTCAGATCGGCGCCTTCTTCTTCTCCATTGAACAGGATGTTGAAGAGTACTTTTTTTGCATTGAAGATATTGTCGTTGTTCAGCAGGGGCGATTTGAAAGCATCTTCAATGGCATTCCCCAGCCGTTCTTCGCCTTCGCCGTATCCGTCGCTCATCAAGGCAACGCCGCCTTCTTTGAGCGTGGAGCGCACGTCGGCAAAGTCGAGATTGATGATGCCCTCTACGGTAATGATTTCGGCAATGCTTTTTGCAGCAATGGCGAGGGTATCGTCTGCCTTGGCAAAGGCATTTATTACGGTGAGGTCTTTATAAATATCGTAGAGCCGTTCGTTGTTGACCACGAGCAGTGCATCTACATTCCGGCTCATTTCTTCGACGCCGGTGAGCGCCTGCAGAATCTTGGGTCTGCCTTCGAATTTAAACGGAATCGTGACGATGCCTACCGTAAGTATGTCCATCTCTTTGGCTATTTTTGCTATTACGGGAGCGGCGCCCGTTCCCGTTCCACCGCCCATTCCGGCCGTGATAAAGGCCATTTGCGTGCCGTCGTCGAGCATGTTGCGTATTTCGTTTTCGCTCTCAAGGGCGGCCTCTTTGGCTATTTTGGGGTTGTTGCCTGCTCCGAGGCCTTTGGTCGTTTTCGGCCCCAGGCAGATTTTAACAGGCACTTCGGAGTTTTTCATTGCCTGTACATCGGTATTGCACAATACAAAGGAAACGTCGCGTATACCCTGGCGGAACATGTGCGTGACTGCATTGCCGCCGCCGCCGCCTACACCGATTACTTTGATTATTTTTTGCGTATCCTCCGGAATCGCATATTTCAGTTCAATATTGCTCATAAGTTATATAGTTTATTGCTTTGTTTGTTGCTTGTATCATGCGTCAAATAGTCCTTTAAACAAATTGCCCAGTTTGCTTTTTACACCTGTACCTGTGGCCATGCCTGTATTCGGCTCTGTGTCCGGGCCTGTCTTCGGATCTTCCGGAGGCATAACAGGCGACGGGACAAACGGTTTTACACAGTTTTCCGTTCCTTTGACCAACAGGCTGATGGTCGTCAGTTCGTCCGTATTCATGCCCTTACATTCCCAGGGGAGGCCTGCTTGTAAGACTTCCATCTTGAAACAGCGGCTAATCAGTTCATCCAGACCTTTCAAATCCGAGGCTTCGCCTGTCAGTTTGATACTTCCTCCGAACGGTTTTGACTGTATTTCCGCTTTTACGAGGGAATACATGTGTTCGACGATTTCGCGTGCGCGTGCGCCGATTATTATGTCTGCCTTGTGCTTGTCAAGTTTGCGTCCGTTGATGATGTAGTCGATGGCGCCGAACTTTTTGTCTCTGCTTTCGGACAGGTCTGCGTAATTGTTTTTCAATTCTTCGGCTTCCTCTTCGGTCAGGTTTAATTCTTTTATCAGGTCTTGTGTAATCAGGTTATAGCCGAATGGAACTACGCCAAAGTAAACGAGCGAATTGTTATTGTATACGGAGATGGGAGTGACGCCGTAATCCATATGAATCAGTATACATCCCGATTCTTTTTCTTCGGGCGAGAGGATAATATCCGCCAGCGAGAGAGGGGATACGATGATGTCTGCAAGTTCGAGACCGACTTTTCGGACTACTTCCGACGGCAGGGCATGGATTGCATGCCATCCGACAATCAGTTTGTAGCTTGCCTTGAATTGTCTGCACGTGGCGCCCGGCGGATTGGCGGTTTCCTTGCCGTCAAGATAATAAACGGGCGGTAAGATGGAGAATACGGGCACTTTATCGTCTTTCAGGCGCTTTACTCTTGCATTACATTGCTTTTTCAATATCTGCATGTCTTCTTCGGTGACAGTCGATCCGTGGTTAATAATCTTCGCTTCGGAGTGCTCAATAGAATGGAGCGACTGTCCGTTGACGCCAATATATACTTTTTCTACTTTTATCCTTTGTCCGGTTGCGTTGTCTTTGTTTGCCGCATTTTCCAGTTTCCTGATTAATTTGCCGATATGCATAGCTGCATCCTCAACATTAATAATACGTCCTCGGCGCATACAATCTTTGGAATCTTCCGAATCTTTGGCTAAAATTCGAAGTTTGCCGCCGTTGTTTTTTTTTTGTCCTATCATTCCCATAAAGCGCGAACTTCCGAGGTCTAATGCTACTATGTAAATGTCGTTTACCATAAAATCTATTTTTTTGTACAAACTATCTGTTTTCTGTATTTCAAATTGATGATGCCGTATTTTCCCCATCCGATTTTGGGGATTACCTGTTCGTAAAAAAGTTGCAAATTGTCCATCTTTGATTTGAAATCGCTGAAGTCGCCCAGTATAATGCGGTGATTCCCCACGCGCGGAACCAATTCAACTTCCTTATTCGGGTGCACGTATATCTGTTCAATCTGATTATTCCAAAATTCATGCTCGTGCAAAAATAGTGCAAATTTGTATAAGTCCGACACGGCTAACGAATTTTCTATATTCCCGCTTGCCACGGGCAGGCAGGTTGCGTACTGAAAATCAGCAGGCATGAGGCGCCCCATGTGGTCTACGTAGTAGCTGCTGCCGGCGGCGAACACGCGCAGGATGGGCATTTTCTGAGTGATTTCGATTTTGATTTTCCCCAGTGGTGTTTTGTAGGCGCTGACCGTCGCAACCAGTTTGTTGGCAGCGATGTGACGTTCCAGCCTGTCGGTATTGATTCGGCTGAGGAACAGGTCGACCGGATAGAGCGACGCATTTTTCAGCGACGCCACCACGTCGGCCTGATCTATGAAACGCCTCTCCAGACTGTCTTTGATGACGACAATCAGTTCGCGGCAGATCGGGTCTTCGACGTGGACGTTTGCCGTGTAAAGCGCACAGGCAAGGTAGCCCAGCATCAGCGCGGCGGCAAGGAAAGAAAGGATGCGTTTCATTTTTGTTCCAGCAGTTGTCCGAGAGGTTCCACAAGCCGGTCTATGTCTCCCGCCCCGATGGTGAGCAGCACCTGATAGCTGCCGGCGGCGATGAGGGCGGGCAGCTGCGCTTTGGAGCAGAGTGTTTTTTCGGCAAGCGTGACGCGGTCGAAGATGATTTGCGACGTGACGCCGGGGATGGGTTCCTCGCGCGCCGGATAAATGTCCAGCAGAATCAGTTCGTCCAGCAAAGAAAGGCTTTCCGCGAAACCGTCGACAAAGTCGCGGGTACGCGAATAGAGATGCGGCTGGAATATGCCCGTGATTTTGCGGTCGGGATACAGCGTTCGCACGGAGCGGATGCAGCGGCGTACTTCTTCGGGATGGTGCGCATAGTCGTCGATGAAGACAAGGCGGTCTGTTTTCAACCGGAAATCAAAGCGCCGCGCCACGCCGGCAAATGATTTCATGCCGCGCCGGATTTCATCGGGGCGAACGCCGTTGAGACAGGCCAGGGCGATTGCCGCCACGCCGTTCTCGATGTTTACCTCCATGGGGACGCCTAACAGGATGTCGCGGATTTCGGCGAACGGCGATACGAAGTCGAAGGTGATTTTGCCGCCCCCGATGCGGATGTTTCGCGCATATATGTCGCCCTGCCCCTCCGAGCCGGAATAGGTGTAGAGCCGGACGCCGGACTGAAGGCGGGGGGTGACGCGGATGCCTGCCTTTATCACCAGCACGCCTCCGGGACGAATCAGCGACGTGAACGCCTCGAAACTCTCGCGATAGGCTTCCGGCGTGCCGTAAATATCCAGATGATCGGGGTCGGCGCAGGTGATGACCGCCATGAAGGGCGAAAGTTGGAGGAAGGAGCGGTCGTACTCGTCGGCCTCAATCACTGTCAGGTCGCTCGCGGCGGAACACATGAGGTTGCTTCCGCAGTTCTTCAGGATGCCGCCGAGGAAGGCGTTGCAATCCACGTGCGACTGCCTGAGCAGGTGCGCCGTCATGGACGAAGTGGTGGTTTTCCCGTGCGTGCCGGCAATACACAGTCCCCGTGCCGACTTCGTAATCATCCCCAGTGCCTGCGCGCGTTTCAGCGTCGCAAATCCGCCCGTGCGGAAAAAACGCAGCTCGGCGTGCGTTTCCGGCACGGCAGGCGTATAGACGACCAGCGTGTGCGCCGGATCCCTGAATACGTCGGCAATCCGCGCCGGATCGTCGTCATAATGAATATCGGCGCCCTCGGCCGCCAGTTGTTCCGTCAATTCGGATGGCGTGCGGTCGTAGCCGCCGGCGCAGATTCCCTTTGAAAGGAAATAGCGGAGAAGCGCGCTCATCCCGATGCCGCCGGCGCCGATGAAGTAAACGGCGCGTACAGTGTGCAGATCCATATCTTTTTTTATTTCCATAAATAATTATCGCATGAAGCGCTCCTGCGTGTTTGCATGACCCGCGGCGACGATGCGGGCGGGTGTCCGGATATGCATTTTGTGGAGCCTCACGTTTCTTTCGGAGCGTCCCCCGAAGCTTTCGGAGCGTCCCCCGAAGCTTTCGGAGCGTCCCCCGAAGCTTTCGGAGCGTCCCCCGAAACTTTCGGAGCGTCCCCCGAAACTTTCGGAGCGTCCCCCGAAGCTTTCGGAGCGTCCCCCGAAACTTTCGGAGCGTCCCCCGGAACTTTCGGGGCATCCCCCGGAACTTTCATACAACCGTACATTCCGTCCGTTAAATCCCTTGGATTCATTTGCGTAACGGCGGACGGCCGCGCGGATAACCGTGATGCCGTGAGTGCTTAAAGGGATGTGGCGCGGGGTCGTCATGATTTCGCAGGGGTGTCAGTTTCGGTTGATAAGTTTTTCGATTTCATCCACGATCCGTTCCGCGCTGTGCTGCCGCGCCAGCAGGCCGATGGCACGGCTCAGGGATTCCAGCCGGGCGGCGTCGCGGAGGAGGCTCAATATGGCGCCGGGCAGCAGCGTTTCGGCATCCCGGTCGGGCATTGCCACGGCCGCGCCACGGCTTGCCACGGCCATTGCGTTTTTGGTCTGATGATCTTCCGCCACGTGGGGGGAGGGGATCAGGATTGCGGCTTTTTTCAGCAGGCTGAGTTCCGACACGGCGCCTGCGCCGGCGCGCGAAACGACCAGATCGGCGGCGGCGTAGGCATAATCCATCCGCGTAATGAAATCGAGGCACCGCACGCGGTTCTTCGTATCCATCCGCTCCAGTTGCTGCCGGATGGCGGCGTGGTCGCCTTTGCCCGTTTGCCAAATCACCTGTATGCCGGCGTCCAGCAACTGAGGCAGTCCGTTTTGCATCCCGCGGTTAATCGTTCGCGCACCCAGACTGCCGCCGACGACCAGCACGGTTTTTCTGTCCGGCTGCAGCCGGAAGTGTTCCAGCGCGGCCGCCTTGTCTTCGCACCGTTCTTCGAGCGCCCGGCGCACGGGATTTCCCGTAAGGACGATTTTCCCGGCAGGGAAGAAGCGTTCCATTCCGTCGTAGGCCACGCAGATTGTGTCGGCGCGCCGGGACAGGAACCTGTTTGCAATTCCGGCATAGGAGTTTTGCTCCTGAATCAGCGTCGGAATGCCCAGCGAGGCGGCAGCCCGCAGGGTGGGGGCGCTGGCATATCCGCCTACGCCGACGACGAGGTGGGGGGCGAAGGAGCGGATGAGGCGCTTGGCCATGCGCAGGCTTTTGAGGAAGCGGAGCAGCACGGCGATGTTCTTCAGCACGTGGCGGCGGTCGAAGCCGCTGACGGGCAGGCCTGCAATCCGGTATCCCGCCTCCGGGACGCGGGTCATTTCCATGCGGTTGTCCGCGCCGGTGAACAGGATTTCGGCTTCGGGGTACCGCCGCTTAAAGGCGTCGGCAATGGATATGGCGGGAAAGATGTGCCCCCCCGTTCCGCCGCCGCTTATGATGATTTTATATGGCGTCATGGTCGGTTTCGTTTTCGGTTGGTGCGGCGATTTCGTCCGTCGCTCCGGCGGCTTTCGTTTCGGGTTCCGCCTCTTCCGCCGCGTCTTCCCTTTCGTCCATTCCGGCGCCGAAATGACTTATGCTAAGGATGATGCCCATGTAGGTACAGGTCAGTATCGTAGACGTGCCTCCCTGACAGATCAGCGGGAGGGGCTGGCCGGTGACGGGAATCAGGTTGACGGCTACCGCGATGTTGGTAAGCGCCTGTATCACGATGATCATCCCGCAGCCCAGGACGAGGTATTGGGGGAAAAGCCTGTCGCACCGCCGGGCAAGGATTCCGGCGCGTATCAGCAGCATGATGTAGAGGATAAGGACGCCGATGCCGCCCGCCAGCCCCAGCTCTTCGATGATGATGGCGTAAATAAAGTCGGAATACGCCTGCGGCAGGACGTCGCGCTGTGCGCTTCGCCCCGGTCCCCGGCCCAGTATGCCGCCCCGGGCAATCGCCATTTTGGCGTGGTTGGTCTGGTAGTTATGCCCCGTCGTGATGAAGATGGAATCATTTTTCGCCAAAGCCGCCTGCCGCGCCGCTTCCGATTTTTCGGATTCGGAGAGTTGTTCGGGATTGACAAACCGGTCAATGCGCTTTTGCCACGTGGCGGCGCGGGGCACGTATCGCCGCATCGTGTCAGACGGAATGGCGTAAATCAGCAGCGCCGCGAGCGCCGCGAGCGCGGTGGTCGTGAACAGCAGGGAGGCCAGTTTTTTGAGCGGGATATGTCCGATGAACATCATCAGGAAACAGACGGAGGCCAGCAGGATGGCGGTGGAGAGGTTTCCGTAGGCAATGCACAGGCAGATGGGAGCCACGCCCCAGAGGATGATTTTATATATCGTGGCGACGCTCATCTTGCCCCGTTTGCTCAGCCAGAAAGCGACGTAGACGACGCAGGCAAACTTGGCCACCTCGGAAGGCTGGAACTGAAATCCGAACAACTCCAGAGAGCGCGCCGCGTTGTTGATGTGCAATCCGACAAAGGGCGTAATCAGGAGCATCAGCGCCGCCACCGGCAACAGAAGGATGGCCAGCGAGAAATATTTGTAATGCACATGGCTCAACACGACCACCACTATGGCGCCGATGATCAGGAAGATGGTGTGGCGGGTTATGGGACTCCAGATGTTGGCGTGCTTGTAGGCCTGGGTGCTGGTTGCGCTGAACACTTCGACGAGCGACAGGCAGCAGAGGAGCAGGAAGATGATCCAGATGGAAATGTCCCCGTGGAATATTTTCTTAATCAGTTCTCTGTTTATCATTTTATTGTGCTAAGCGGTTAACGCAATCTTTAAACCGGCGGCCGCGGTCTTCGTAATTCTTAAACAGGTCGAAACTTGCGCAGCAGGGCGAGAGCAGCACGACGTCTCCTTCCTGCGCCACGGCGGCGGCCTGCGCCACGGCGTCTTCCATGGAATGTACGTCGACAATCGGCTCGATTTTACCGTCGAAAAACGCATGAAGCCCGGTATTGTCGACACCCATGAATATCAGCGCCCGCACTTTTTCGCGCACCAGTTGCTCGATCTCCGAGTAGTCGTTGCCCTTGTCCGTGCCGCCGAGGATGAGTACCGTTTTTGCTTTCATGCTCTGCAAGGCATACCGGCAGGAATTGACGTTGGTCGCCTTGGAATCGTTAATGTAGTCCACGCCCCTAATGCAGGCGACCGGCTCCGTCCGGTGTTCCGCCCCGCGGAAACATCCGAGCGAGCGGCGCAGGTCTTCATGCTTCACTCCCAGAATCCCGGCGGCGATGGCAGCCGCCATTGCGTTGTACAGGTTGTGCGTTCCTTTCAGAGAGAGTTCGCCGTGCTTCATCGCAAAGAGGCCGTTTGCTGTGCGTATCCTTAGTTCGTCGTCTTTCACAAATCCGCTCAGCGCCGGATTATCGTCGTCCGAAAACGGATACAGGGCGGCATCCGGCGGATGATTTTCGATTTCGCGGGCAATGACGGGATCTCCCTGCCGGAAGATGAAAGCGTCCCGCTTCGTCTGGTTGCGGAGGATGCGGAACTTGGCTTCCGCGTATTTTCGGAAATCATAATGATACCTGTCCAGATGATCCGGGGTAATGTTCAGCAGGACGGCGATGTCCGCCTTGAAATCATACATGTTGTCCAGTTGGAAGCTGCTCAGTTCAATCACGTAGATATCCTGCGGTGCCTCGGCCACCTGAAGCGCAAGACTGCGCCCCACGTTCCCGGCCAGTCCTGCGTTCATCCCCGCCTGCTTCAGGATGTGATGCGTCAGCAGGGCCGTTGTTGTTTTGCCGTTGCTTCCGGAGATGCAAACTGTCCGCGCGCAGGTATACCGTCCCGCAAATTCGATTTCCGAAATTACGGGGATGTGTTGCGACAGCACGGCCTGCATGACGGGCGCCTTGTCGGGGATGCCCGGGCTTTTGATGATTTCATCCGCCTGCAGAATCCGCTTTTCCGTATGGCGGTTTTCTTCCCATGCGATGTGGTGCGCATCCAGCAGGGCTTTGTATTTGGGTTGGATGACAGACCGGTCGGAAACGAAAACCTCAAGCCCTTTGGCTTTGGCGAGCACCGCTGCGCCCGTTCCGCTTTCTCCTCCGCCCAGGATGACGATTCGTGTGTTCATTTTATCTTACTTTCAGGGTGATGATTGTGATCGCCGCCAGCATGATGCCAATCAGCCAGAAGCGGACAACGATTTTTGATTCCGGGACGACGTTCAGTGGTTTCTGAAGCAGGGCTTGTATCCCGGAGTTGCCCTGTTTTTGGAAATGGTGATGCAGCGGCGCCATCTTGAATATCCTTCGTCCTTCGCCGTATTTTTTCTTCGTGAACTTGTAGTACGCAACCTGCAACATGATCGAGAGACTTTCGGCCATGAAAATGCCGCAAAGAATCGGAATCAGCAGTTCTTTCCGTATGAGGATGGCAAAAACGGCAATGATTCCGCCCAGCGTCAAGCTGCCCGTATCACCCATAAAGACTTGGGCGGGATATGCGTTGTACCAAAGGAACCCGACGGTAGCCCCGATGAATGCCGATGCGAAAATGACGAGTTCCTCCGCTCCGGGGATGAACATGATATTAAGGAAAGAGGCGAAATTGATGTGCGACGACATGTATGCCAGCGCGCCCAGCGCCGTGCCGATGATGGCGCAACTGCCCGTGGCCAGACCGTCCAGCCCGTCCGTCAGGTTGGCTCCGTTCGACACGGCGGTGACGATAAAAGTGACAATCAGGATGAAGACGATGCAAGTGGCTACCGGTTGGTAGTCGCCTGCCCATTTGACTAATTGGGCATAGTCGAAGTTATTGTTTTTTACAAACGGGATTGTCGTTTGGGTTGATTTGCTCTGCGTGGCATGGAACTGTACGTTTTTGGCGTTTTCCTCCCCATGAACCGTTCTGTTTTCCCGGATCACCACGTCGGGGCTGAAAAAGAGAATGATTCCCACAATCAGTCCAAGCCCCACCTGGGCGATGATCTTGAACCGTCCGTGCAGTCCTTCCTTGTCTTTTTTGAACACCTTGATATAATCGTCTACAAAGCCGAGGCTCCCCATCCACAGCGTGGTTATTATCATTATAATCAAGTATATGTTGTTGATTCGCGAAAAGAGCAGCACGGGAATCAGTATGGCGATGATGATGATGATGCCTCCCATAGTGGGGGTGCCTTTTTTGGTGGTTTGCCCTTCTACCCCCAAGTCTCTGATGGATTCGCCGATTTGCAGCGCCTTCAGTTTGTTGATGATGCGATGGCCTGTTATCGTAGAGATGAACAGAGAACAAATAAGCGTGCAGATGGCGCGGAACGAAATATACTTGAACATTCCCGCTCCGGGGAAGTCAAATTGCAAATCCAGGTAATTGAACAGGTCGTACAGCATGGCTTAATGATTTTGTTGTGCGGCAAAAATATCTTTTACGGTCTCCCGGTCGTCAAAGTGATGTTTCACCCCTTTAATATCCTGATAGTCTTCATGTCCTTTTCCGGCTACGAGGATGACGTCGCCTTTCTGAGCCAGTCGTATTGCCGTTGTGATGGCCTGCCTGCGGTCGGTGATGCAGAGCGTATGATTCAGGTCGTCGCGACTCAGTCCGTTTACCATATCCTGAATGATGGCGTCCGGCTCTTCAAACCGGGGGTTGTCCGACGTCAGGATGAGTTGGTCGCTCAACCGGCAGGCTTCTTTAGCCATTAGCGGGCGTTTTCCCCTGTCGCGGTTTCCGCCTGCGCCTACGACGGTGATAATGCGCCCCCTGCCGTTCAGCACTTCGCGGATGCCGTTCAGCACGTTCGTCAGGGCGTCCGGCGTATGTGCATAATCTACGATGGCGGTGTAGCCCAATGGCGAAGGAATGGTTTCGAACCGCCCCGAAACGGGACGCAGCACGCTGAGGGCAACGAGTATCTTTTCCGGATTTTCGCCCAGGGCAACGGCCGCGCCATAGACGGCGAGCAGGTTATAAGCATTAAACCGGCCTGCGAAGTGGACGTTTATTTCGCGTCCGTTTATTGAAAGTTCGGTGCTTTCGAAATGCGATTCCAGCACTTTCCCCTTGAAATCCGCCGCCGTTTGCAACGAACAGGTGTACTTCCGCGCCGCGGTATTCTGCAACATGACGAGTCCCGACTTGTCGTCGACATTGGTGACGGCAAAAGCGGATGCGGGCAGGTTGTCGAAAAATTTCTTTTTCGCCTTCAGGTAGTTTTCCACCGTTTGATGGTAGTCCAGGTGGTCGCGCGTCAGGTTGGTGAAGATGCCTCCCCTGTACGTAATTCCGCTGATTCTTTTCTGGTCGACGGCGTGCGAACTTACTTCCATGAAAACGTATCTGCATCCTTCTTCCGCCATCTGCGCCAGCAATCCGTGCAGCGTAACAGGATCCGGCGTGGTATGGCCGGTTGCCGACGGACTGCCGTCAATACAGTTGCACACCGTTGAAATCAGTCCGGTTTTATATCCCAGTTTGCGGAAGAGTTCGTACAGGACGGTGGCGACGGTCGTTTTCCCGTTCGTGCCGGTCACACCGACCAGTGCAAGCCGGGACGAGGGATGCCCATGCCATGTGTCCAGCAGGATGCCCAGGGCTTCGGCCGCGTCGGGGACGACGATAAACGGTACGGATGGATTGGTTCCGGGAGGAACGTGTTCGCATACAATCGCGGAGGCGCCTTTTTCGATGGCGTCGCTGATGTAGTCGTGTCCGTCGACCGTCGTTCCCCTGACGGCGATGAACAGGTTCCCGCGTTCAATTTTTCTTGAGTCGGGACAGATTCCCGAAACCGGTAATCCGGCATCGTGGCCAGCCGTTATTTGCGTGGCGGGCAGGGATTTTATCAATTCGTTCAAGGTCATGATTCATTATAGATTAATTGTTTAATTTGATGGTAATCGTCCGGCCTCTCACGACGCTTGACCCTGCGGGCAAAGACTGGGATACTACTTTTCCCCTTCCCGACAGGCGAACGTTCAGCCCGCATTTTTCCAGCACAAAAACGGCGTCTTTTGCTCCCATGCTCGTTACATCGGGGACAAGGTTGCGCCGGACGGTTATTTCTTTCATATCGACGGTTTGTGTTTCCGGATTCCGATGGCCGGATACGTATTCGGAATTGATTGAACCGGACGTTTTGATGTCCAGTTCGTTCAGTATGTACGCCAGTGATTTTGCATTGCCGTTTTTTACTTCGGGGACGGCGAGGCGATTCGCCTCGGGTTTCATTGAACGGACGACTATCTTCGACCGGCGGGCATGGACTTTCTCTGCGATGGTCTTGAATACCGTGCCGCACATTGATCCGGCTGAGGGGCTGGCGGCCGGTCGGTGCATGAAAACGATACATGAGTACTGCGGATGGTCGGCAGGGAAATATCCGCAGAACGAGACGTTGTGGCCGTAAACGGTGCCGTCTTTGTTGAGAAGTTGCGCCGTTCCTGTTTTTCCGGCGATGGAAACGGATTTCGAATAGGCCATGCGTCCCGTTCCCTTTTCGACGGCATTTGTCAACATGCTTTGAATGGTTTTCAGCGTTTTGTCCGAACATATGGACGGAATAAGCGTTTCGGTTTTGAAACGCTTGACGGTTTTCCCTTCGCGCTGGATTTCTCTGGTAAAGATGGGACGAATCTTTTTCCCTTGGTTGGCGATGGCGTTGTAGAAAGCCAGCGTGTATATCGAAGACATTTGAACTTCAGTGCCGTAGGACATTCTTGGGAGTGACTGATCCGACCATTCAGGTCCTCCCGGTCTGGATATTTTAGGGTGACCTGCGCCGGAGATCTCAAGTTTCAAATCGGTGAAAATCCCAATACGCTCCAATCCCGCAATGAATTTTTGCGCGTTGTGTTCATATCCTTCCAAGACGATTTTGGCCATGCCTACATTAGATGAATACCAGAAAGCCTGTTCTGCCGAGATTACGCCGTATCCTCCCCTGTCGAAGTTGTGGTCTCTGATGAGACGACCTTTGTACTCATATTTGCCGTTGCCTGTATTCAGTATTTTATCGGGTGTGCATATGCCGTCTTCGAGCGCGACCATCATGACGGCGGTTTTGAATGTCGAACCGGGTTCGTACTGGCCGTTGACCGCCCTGTTTTCGGATTCGGAGTATGAACCGTCCTGTGCACGTATCAGATTTGTAATGGCTTTTATTTCACCTGTTTTTACTTCCATTACGATGGATATGGCAACTCTGGGCTGCAATTCTTTTACCTTGTCGTAGAGCGCTTTTTCAGTAATGTCTTGTATTTGTGTATCAATGGTTGTCACGATGTCGTACCCGTCGACAGGGGCTTCGTGAAAAATCTTTACCCATCGTCCTCCGACTCGTATAAACTGGCCAAGCCCTGTCTCTCCGCGTAACAGCGAATCGTACTCCAATTCAAGACCTTTCATGCCTTTTGACAGATTGTTCCAGTAATTTTTGTCGATGTATCCGATGGTGCGTTCGGCCAGCGAGCCGAACAATTTGCGACGTTCCAGATACTCTTTTTCGTAAAAACCGCTTTTGTATCTTCCACGTCTGAAAAACGGATATTGTTTGATGTTTTGCAGTTCCAAATAAGATACTTTTTTCATGGATACTTTAAATTCGGTACTTCCTGAATTTAAACCGCGCCTTAAGTGGGTTTTATAACCGTCGACCGAACGGTCTCCGAGATTTTTTGCCAAATAGTGAGAGAGCGAATCAATTCCATTTCTTTTGGAATTCAGGAATGAATCTTTCGGAAACCGACCGCTTAAATTGAAGTCAATGTAAAGTTCATACATCGGCATATTGGTAGACATCAGTTTTCCGTCCGATGAATAAATATTGCCGCGATTTGGACTCACCACTCTCACAGGTTCCCGGTTTTGCTCTTTCTGCCATGTACGTATCCATTTATTGCCATCCACATAAGCTATCTTGAAAAGACATACGAGAATCCCTGCCACAATCGGCGTCAGCAGCGACACGACCAGACCATAACGAAGCAGTATATTCGTTTTGTCCGTTACTTTTTCAAATTCTTCATTTTGCGGCGTGATATTATTCATACTCTATTTATACAATATGTAAGGTGGCATTTGGGCGCTCTCAAGTTCAAGGCCTTGCTTTTTGAGCATATCTTCGATTTCAGACAAGCGGTTGTTTCCCGTAAGTTTACTTGATATTTCAATATCTTTATTTTTAAGATCTTGCAATTCTTCTTCCAAATGGCCTATCTCACGCAATTTCAACAGGCAGGTATATCGGTTGCTGATAAAAAAAAACAACAAAATGACGATCAGAATAATCATACGCGTATGCTTGACGACAAATTCCTCTTTCAGAATGCCTCCACTCAAAAAGTATAAGATGGAGAAACGTCTTTTTTTCTTCTTTTTATGCAATTGCTTTTCCTGACTCATAATGTTATTTTTTTTCTGCAATTCGTAATTTGGCGCTTCGTGCACGTGGATTGGCTTCAATTTCTTCTGCCGAAGGGATAATTACTTTATTGTTAATCAAGCGGAATGGCGTCAACTTGTTTCCAAAGAAATCAGGTCGGCTTTCCCCGTTGAAATTCCCGGCACGAAAGAAAATTTTTACCAACCGATCTTCCAGCGAGTGATATGTGATGACGACCAGCCTTCCTCCGGGTTTCAGGATATGCAATGCCTGACTTAGCATTTCACGCAAAGCCTGCATCTCGTCGTTCACCGGAATGCGCAAAGCCTGAAAAACTTGTGCAAAGAATTTCTTCTCGTTGTCTCGTCCTGCAAAAGGCTTGACAATATGCAACAAATCGGTTGCCGTGCGTATTGGCGATGCGGCGCGTGTTTCCACGATCCGGGCAGCCAGCTTGCGGGCGGAGGCCAACTCGCCGTAAAGATGAAAGACCGAAGCCAGTGTTTCTTCGGGGCTGGTATTTAAAATGTCGGCAGCTGTTTTTCCTGCGCGGTTATTCATTCGCATGTCCAGCGCACCGTCGAACCTGAACGAAAAACCACGCGTCGCGTCGTCAAAGTGATGGAATGATACGCCCAAGTCTGCCAGAATGCCGTTGACTTGCGATTCGCCATGATAACGCATAAAATTCAACAAATAGCGAAAATTGCTGCGAACAAAAACAAAACGATTGTCGGCAGGAATGTTCGCTTCCGCATCCGCGTCCTGATCGAATCCGTAAAGTTTTCCTTTGTTTCCCAGACGATCCAAAATGCCTCGGGCATGGCTTCCGCCTCCAAAAGTGAGGTCGACATAAACTCCCGAAGACTGAATATTCAAACCGTTCAGACTTTCGTCAAATAATGCCGGAATATGATAACATCCTTCTATTTTGCTCATTTTTAATGCATTCACAACTGCCAAAATCGTCGTAACAGTTTTAAACAACAAAGATATGAATCTTTATCTTAACGTGAAGCAATAATCTAAAAAAAAGTTTTCAATATTTTTTCGCATCCGATTGTATTTTTACTTCTTTTCATTTACAAATATCCTGTATCACTAATCCGGCAAGTACGAACCCGAATACGGCAGTTGTATGTGCCAAAGTGCCATTTATTTGTGCTTTCCGGCTACACCATTCGTGATTGATCAGTTCGGGGTCGCCCGGGCCGGTTTGCGTTTTGGGACACAGGCACTTCTCCATACCGCAGGAAACATTCAACCCCTTGTTTTCCAACACTTCCTCACTGAATACACAGAGGAATTTTTTTGCAGGCTGTTCCGTTTTTTTCAGTTTGCGTCGCAAAGCTGCACCGAGCGGACATCCCCGTACTTTCCAAAATTCTGCAACCTGAATCTTCAATGGATCTATTTTCAGCGCTGCTCCCATCGACGAGAAAAAAACAGCAGTCGTACGGGTCGCCGCCAAAATCAAACGCACCTTATTTTCCAAACTGTCAATGGCATCAATGATATAGTCGTAATTTTCCAATTGAAAAACATCGCCCGTTTCCACGCTATATATCATCTGAAGTGCATTAATTTCTGCTTTCGGGTTGATTTCAAGCAGACGTTTTTTCAAGGCTTCAACCTTCACTTCTCCAACGGTGTGCGTGGTTGCCATTGACTGACGATTGATGTTGGTCACACAAATACGGTCGGAATCCACAATCGTAAGTCGACGAATGCCTGAACGTATCAAACTCTCCGCGCACCAGCTGCCTACACCGCCTACACCGAAAATGATCACCTGCACTGCGGCTATTTTTTGCATCGTCTCAGCGCCCAGAAGCAATTCTGTCCGCTGAAATAGTCCCTGTTCCAATCCCATTCACTTAACTTGGTAATGCGAAATAAATAAAATGTAATTGCTACCCGCAAAGGGCGCCGGAATCCACGCGTGTGTTTTTTTCAAACACGCGCGTGCTTGTTTCATCCACGTGCGTGGATTTTTTTTCCACGCGTGTGTTTTTTTCAAACACGCGTGTGCTTGCTTCATCCGCGTGCGTGGATTTTTTTTCCACGCGCGTGTTTTTTTCAAACACGCGTGTGCTTGCTTCATCCACGTGTGTGGATTTTTTTTTCACGCGTGTGTTTTTTTTAAACACGCGCGTGCTTGCTTCATCCACGTGCGTGTTTATTTCAAACACGTGCGTGGATTTTTCGTCTTTTCCCGGAAAAGGGCTGTTTCTTGCGTCGTCCGAACCACGCAGGAATAAATAAAGATTGCGGCTTTCAACCGATGGAGGTATCATATCCGATTACATATAAGCCGTTTATTTTTCATTCCCTATCATCTACAGGAAAAAGAATAATTTTTCGGTGAAACCAAAAAACAACGACGGACGAAGCAAAAGCGGAAACACCAGACCGAAAACAGCGCCGTAGAAATGCGCATTGTGATTGATGTGGCTTGACGAATGTACGGCCATATACTGGCAATAAACCAAATACAATATGCCAAATACGATACCGGGGACGGGAATAACGGCAAACAATAAAATTAATCCCCAGGGATCTAACAGGATGGAAGCAAATAAGACTGCCGAAATAGCTCCCGATGCGCCTACGGAATGATATGAAATATTGTTGCGCTGTTTTATCAAATCATATAACGACGCAAAAATTACTCCACCCAGATATAGTCCGAGGTATCCCCATCCGCCCAAACCCAATGCGGCAAAAAAGCGTTCCATATACACGCCGAATGACCAGAGAGTAAACATATTGACAAAGAGATGCGCCATGTCGGCATGGATAAAGCCATGTGTGAGCAGCCTGAACCATTCTTTTGTGTGAATGATGGCATACGAATTGAACGAAAGTTTCTGCAACAACCCGGGTTGACCGAAGCATAAAAACGAAACAATTACGGTTATGCCGATAATGTAATAAGTAATCATATGGTGTTCTGTTTTCTGCACAAAAGTAGTAAAGATTCGGTAACAATCTGTGTCTTTGCGCTTTTTTAGATATTGCTTACGGCCTGACAAGAAAAACTTTTTTGAAGGTTTTTTTCTGTCCTTTAGGATGATACAGTTCGGCATAAAGAATATACAAATCTGTGCGAAGGCGGTTCCCATTCGAGCCGCATCCGTTCCAGTAAATTTCGCCGTCAGTACCGATAAGCTGATTGTTGGTTATTTCCGCCACCCTTACGCCATCGACAGTAAATACTTGAATATGCAAGCGATAACCTGTTTGATCCGTTTGGTACGTAATGCGGTATTCGTTCGTGCCGCTCATGTATTCGGGTGAACTCAGCGAGAGAGTTTTTCCTTTTCGGGTAAACTGTGAATTCCGGTAACCGGGCGTGCCATATCCTGCAGATGAAACGGCAGAGGTCCAGTTTGTGGCATCTTGTGTTGCTGCGTCGGGATTAACACGTTCCAATGCAACGCCTTTCGTGTTTTTTATCGCCATATCATGCCATTTGGAAGAATAACCGATTTCATCAATGATGGTTTCGTCGTTTATCGACAACAAAACAAGCGTACTGCCGACATTGTTCAATATGGGCAACTTGACTTCGTATATGGTTTCCGCGACAGATGCAATATAAAAACTTATTACGCCTTCTTTATTGGTTGTCAATACAATAAAATCTTCCGGGAGGATAGGGTCGGTAATTGATGACAGAGGGTAGCGTGTGTTTAAGGAGCCGTCGCTTTTTCGGGTCGCAACAGCTAAATTGAAAACAAACAAAGCATGTTCCGAGCGATTGTATAATTCAATGTATTCGCTTCCGCCTTCGAATGGTTCGGGGAGTATCTCATTAAAAATAATTTCTTTCTCGGACACAGGCCGGTATTGTTCCGGTAATTCGGGTTTGACAGGATTCTCAGACGGGGGCGGTGTTTCCTCCGGCGAATTGGCTGCGCCCGGCGTGCCGCCTTTCGGGTCGTTGGAGAGATAGAAGTTACCTTCGCCGTCACGTTCCCATGCACGTGCAGGCGTTGCGGCGGCGTAATCGACGGAATCAATTACGACTCCGGCGGCATTTATGATTTTAAGCGTTTTCCCGGAATTGGAGAGATTGGCAGGGAATGAAGCAAGAGGAATATCCATCCCGCCGCTCTCAATAAAAATATCCCGCCCCGCACGGTACAGTACGGCATAGCTTCCGGCGGGCAATATCGCATCCGGCAGGGGAACGGAAGTATTGTCGTACACAAAACTCCAATTGTTCGTCGAAATATCCGCTCCGGTAGTGTTGCGGATTTCTACATATTCCGTTTCGGGCAATTCCGTAAGTCCCGCAGGATTTGCCATCACTTCGCTGACGATCACATCGCCGGGAACCGAATTGTCCGGCGTTACGGGCGGGGGCGGTGTTTCTTTCGGTGAGTTGGCCGCGCCCGGCGTGCCGCCTTTCGGGTCGTTGGAGAGATAGAAGTTACCTTCATCATCACGTTCCCATGCGCGTGCAGGCGTTGCGGCGGCATAATCGACAGAATCAATTACTACTCCGGCGAAATTGACGATTTTGAGCGTTTTTCCCGAATTGGAGAGATTGGCGGGGAATGAGGCAAGGGGCAAATCCATCCCTCCGCTCTCAATAAAAATATCCCGTCCTGCACGGTACAGTACGGCATAGCTTCCGGCAGGCAATATCGCATCCGGCAGGGGAACGGAGGTATTGTCGTACACAAAACGCAGGTTGTTTAACGAAATATTCGCTCCGGTAGTGTTGCGGATTTCTACATATTCCGTTTCCGGCAATTCAGTAAGTCCTGCGGGATTTGCCATTACTTCGCTGACGATCACATCGCCGAAAGAAGTCCCGTCCGTTTGAGACAACAATCTCAACGAGCAATTCAATACAATGGAAATTAATAAAATACGTTTCATCTTTGTTTCCTTTTTTGTGCAAAGCATTTCAGACAATTAAAAAAAAACTATCTTTGCGCTCTGTTATTCCGATGTTTTACACGGATAAAGGTATTAAAAATCTCATAGTTTCATATTAAAGACAAAAAAAATGACGGTAGCAATTGTAGGAACAAGCGGCGCTGTGGGGCAGGAGTTCCTGCGCGTACTTGACGAAAGAAATTTTCCGGTAGATGAGTTGGCACTTTTCGGTTCGTCGCGCAGTGCGGGGCGCGGTTATAATTTTCGCGGGAAATCGTATGCGGTGAAAGAACTGAAGCACAATGATGATTTTAAAGGCGTCGACGTCGCGTTTGTTTCGGCCGGAGGCGGAACGTCCGTGGAGTTTGCGGAAACAATCACAAAACACGGCACGGTGATGATCGACAATTCCAGCGCGTTCCGGATGGACGACGATGTGCCGCTGGTCGTGCCCGAAGTAAATCCCGAAGACGCATTGACTCGTCCGCGCGGCATCATTGCCAATCCCAACTGTTCGACCATACAGATGGTGGTAGCGTTGAATGTGATTGAAAAGCTGTCGCACATCAGGCGCGTGTACGTGTCCACATATCAGGCGTCGAGCGGGGCCGGCGCGGCAGCGATGGAGGAATTAGTGAAACAGTGCGGGCAGGCGAGCAGGGGCGAAGACATTGTCGTAGAAAAGTTCGCCTACCAGTTGGCCTATAATCTGATTCCACACATCGACGTTTTCACCGAAAACGGATATACTAAGGAAGAAATGAAGATGTATCACGAGACACGCAAAATCATGCACTCCGACATAGAAGTAAGCGCCACTTGTGTGCGCGTACCCGTGATGCGTTCGCACAGCGAAGCTACGTGGGTAGAGACCGAGCGCCACATCGGAGCGGAAGAAGCGCGCAGGGCGTTTGCAGAAGCCGAGGGCATCGTTTTGCAGGACAACCCTGCCGGCAAAGAATACCCGATGCCCCTGTTTGTCGCCGGCAAAGACCCGGTGTACGTAGGACGCATCCGCGAAGATCTGGCCAACCCCAACGGCCTTACGTTTTGGACGGTGAGCGACCAGATTAAAAAAGGCGCCGCGCTGAACGCCGTCCAGATCGCGGAATATCTCATCAAAGCCGGCGACCTGTAGCCGGCTTCAGCAAATTAAACTTTTATAAGTACGGCGACTCAGCTGCGGATGAAAGAACAGTATCCCCAGCGAATACAAATCTACGGAGACGCTGACCGACGGATGCCGGCAAAGCGCCTGCCAGCCGCATTTACGTGGCCGCGAGGCGCGGATGCCGCCTACGATGCAGACGCTCTGTTCGCCGAACAGGGGCGCGCACTGCGCAAAAATCCGCTCCTGCATCCGTGCATCCACCTCTTTGCCGAGGTAAAGGCAGTCGATGCGTCCCGGCTTTTCCAGCGCCGGGGCGAGTTGTTTTTCATATTCCCCGAAACGTACTTCTATCGACCGGCGCGTGTGCAGGCCGGCAAGCTGCGCGGCCGTTGCGGCGAGGTCGCGTTCCGCTTCGAGCGCGAGGCAGTGCGCCGCCGAAGCATATCCTGTCAGGCAGAACGGGATTAATCCCATCGACGTACCGACGGTCAGGATGTAACGCGGCCGGCGCCGGTTGGCAAGCCGGAACAGCAGCCGGCCTTCTTTCGGCGAAATGCCGTTTTGGCGGAAGGCCTTGCGCACCGTCGTCCGCCGGTCGCCGCAGACGATGGGTGCGCGGTTTTGCGAAAGATGACGCCACGCCGAATCTATCTCCTCATAAAAATAGTATGCGCAACGCTCCTCAATTACGTTTGTAATCAGGTCGAACGCAAAGGGCGAATGTACGCCGAATCCTTTACGGCAAAAGAGGCTTCGATACAGCAGCGTATACATATACGAAAGCGCGGTCATGCCTTGCCGAAAAACTCGCTTACGGTGTAGTTAAGAAACCGGTTGAACGGCTGAAGTATCCTGAAGACCTCGACGGTGCGCTCGATCCAGTCGCCTGAGCAGAAGAACGAATCGGGGCGCGGCGAAGACACGATGAAATCCTTATGACGCAGGATGTGGTCGTACGCGCCGCCGGGAGGATAACCGGGCGGCGTGCGCTTGAGCATTTCCCCTTCGAGGCCGGCAAATACGGCTTTAAACTTTCGGTTTTCGACGATTGCCTCAAACTCGTCCATGCTGTTGTATATATCCATCCGCAGCTTTTTCAGCAGCGGAGGCGGGGGGCACCATACGCCGCCCGACAGCAATGCGCGGCCGGGTTCCATGTGCACGTAGTATCCTGCGTAAGGGCTGGTGCGGCCGCCGTAGCCGGTCATGTACGCCCCGAAATGCGTCTTGTACGGCGTCTTGTCCGCCGAGAAGCGTATATCGCGATAGATGCGGTAGATGCAGCTTTTGGCGTCGAGGCCGGCAATTTCGGGGTCGAAAACGGATATTTTTTCAATCAGACGCTGTACGTCGTCCGCAAACTGCGTGTGGAGCGCATCGTACTGTGCCTTATGGTCGCGAAACCATTCTCTGTTATTATTCTCGCCAAGTGCGCGCAGAAAGTCGAAAAGCGCCGTATTCATAAACATTTATTTTTAATCCGGCGCAAAGATAGGATAAAGTTTTTAATCCGGCGCCCGTTCGGACGAGGATACCTCAAGAGTCTTCAGCACGCAGATCACGCAGATCGGACGTCCGAACGCGGATTATTATTACATGAATAATTAAGATACACGGAAATCGTGTGCATACCGAAATCTGCGCACATCCGTCCGATCCGCGTCATCTGCGTGCTTTTGAAACAGACCCGGTTGTCCGGATACACCGTTTTCCTTAAAACACAGATGTTCAACGAAAAAACTTTATCATGCCCAACGTCGTACCATGTTTTTCGGCTATATTTCATTGTATACAGCCGGATACCATGGTTTACTGCGATATTTCATGGTTTGTGGCCAAACATCATGGTTTGCGTTCGGATTTAATGGTTTACAACCAAATACCATGGTTTACGGCGAAAATAGATGTTCAACGAAAATACTTCATCGCGTCCAACGGAGTAACATGTTTTCTCGCCGTAAAACATGTTTTACGGCGAGAAAACATGTTTTGCGGCCATAAAACATGTTTTACAGCGGGAAAACATGTTTCGCAGCCATAAAACATGTTTTACAGCGGGAAAACATGTTTTGCGGTCATAAAACATATTTTACAGCGAGAAAACATGTTTTACGGCCATAAAACATGTTTTACAGCCATAAAACATGTTTTACGGCGAAATATTAATGTGTATTTTAAACGCACATGTTTTCTCCGTATCCCCGATGTTGCGCCGTTTGCCCCTGCGTATTTTGCGGGTATATTATGTTTTCCGCGTTTCTTTTAATGCGTTCGGACGAAAACCGGCTGAATCTGCCGTCCCCGCGCAGATTCGGGCGAATCCGATGTTGCGCCGTTTGCCCCTGCGTATTTTGCGGGTATATTATGTTTTCCGCGTTTCTTTTAATGCGTTCGGACGGAAACCGGCCGAATCCGCCGTCCCCGCGCAGATCCGGGCGAATCCGATGTTGCGCCGTTTGCCCTTTCGTATTTCGCAGGTATATTTTATATGCGAGCCGTAATTTCACGGATAGCGCGAGGCATGGCGGCGTCTTTCGAACCGCAGGTTGATATGCCGTTTTTTTGTTATCTTTGCGCTCAAAATAATTCAAAAGCAAAGAGCATGAAGCTTTTCAGGTGCATAAACAGGATTATACCGGAAACGGTGGTGAAGAAAGCGGGCGCATACGTGCGCGAACTGTCCATAGTAGTTGTGGGGATTGCGATTACGCTGTCTCTGAATAACCGGCTTGCGACAAGCTCGGAACGAAAAGATACGGCGCTGTATCTGGATGCGGTGAAACTGGAGTTGGAAACGAATCTCGAAGCCATAAACCTGACGACGGAGATGGTCGAAGAAGAAGTGCGCTATTCCCGCTATTTACTGTCGTGCGACAAAAACGCATTGGATCCCGATTCCATACGGCTTTATGCGCGCAATTGCTATGTGGTCAGCTCGAAATCGTTCACGTCCGACGCTTTTGAAATGTTTAAAATCTCCGGGAATATGCGTTTCATAACAGACAAAGACGTGTTGCTGTCCGTCTGGAAGGCATACGCTTTTTTGGAAGAGCACAAAGAAATGTGGGAGGTTCACCACAACAAATATAAGCTGGAAGAAACCACGAAAGAATTGAAACTGATGCGCGAGGGCAAGCCGGTTGCCGTTCCGATGTATGAATTTTATGCTTCCCCCATCGAATATACCACCAACATGCTGTACAATTGCAACGACGTAGCGTGGATGTTAAAAGAAGCCGCAGCAAAAATAACGTCAGTGCGCGAAAAGCGCTGATCCGCCCGGTTGTGCCGCGAGACTTACATTCGATTTTTCTATCTTTGCACGGCGTATGGAGAAAATATATGAAACGGATTGATATACACGAATGTCATGCGATACTGCTGTCCATCGCTGCGGAGTTCGACAGGATATGCCGCAAGCATCACATCCCGTACTACATGCTCGGAGGCACGATGCTGGGCGCCGTTCGCCACCGCGGATTCATTCCCTGGGACGACGATATGGACTTCGGCGTGCCGCGCGCGCATTACGCCCGGCTGACCGCGGCGCTGGCCGGCGAACTGCCTGCGCACATGCGCGTGCTGACGCTGCGCAACGGCGGATTTACCGTCGCCAACTTTATTAAAATAGACGATTCGCGCACGCGTATATCCGACCGCTGGCTCGACCGCTCGACGGATATGGGGGTGAATATCGACGTCTTTCCGCTGGACGACGGGATGCGTACCGGGTTTCAAACCCGCCTGTTTGTTTCCTACATCATGTGCCTGCTGACCGTGAAAGACGTGGCCTGCATCAAGCCCGAAAAACGCCGGGGGGCGAAAAAACACCTCGCCCGGCTGTTCCGCTTCCTCTTTCCGCTACGCACAACCCGGCTGCTGGAATATATCGACAGGTATATCGTAAGACATTCGGCGCCGGATTCCGAATTTATGATCAACTTCTACGGACGGTGGAAGGCAAAAGAAGTGGTGGCGAAGAAAATTTTCGGCGCACCGAAAGCCTTCGAATTCGGCGGACGCACGTTCTGCGGCGTCGAAAATGCGGACGCATACCTTGCCCGGCTCTACGGCGACTACATGCAGCTGCCTCCCGAATCCGGACAAATCGTGCACACCACGGAAATGTACATGAAAAACGACACGGAAAAATAAATGCGGAAAAACCGCGTTAACAGTCTTGAAACAATCGGAACATAGAAACAATATATATATGAAGAAAACACAACGTGTATTCGTCCTTGCAATTTTGGTCGCCGCCATTGCCTCCGCCTGCTCCGACGAAAAGACAAGCCGCCTGCTGAAGGAAGAAGACGAAATCCCTCCGCACCTGCGGATAAGCTATCCTGCGCAAACCCGGATAATCGCCCATCGCGGCTACTGGAATACGAAAGGCGCTGCCGAAAATTCGCTTGCCGCACTCGACAAGGCTGCGGAAGCAGGCTTCTACGGCTCCGAATTTGACGTCCGTTTCACCTCGGACGGCGTACCCGTCATCCACCACGACCCGCAGATACACGAAATTACAATCGAAAACACCTCCTATAACAGAATCAAAAACATCAAACTCTCGAACGGCGAAACGCTTCCCACCCTGCGCCAGTACCTGAACAGGGGGAAAGGCCGTAACATCCGCCTGATACTGGAAATAAAATCCGAAGACATCGCAGTCGCGGCGCCCGTCGTCGCCATGGTAGAGGAAACGGACATGCAGGCGCAGGTAGAATACATCTCGTTTCACCTCCCCATGTGCAGGGAGATACTCCGCCTTGCCCCGCAGGCCTCCGTATCCTATCTGGGCGGCAATATAGCGCCGGCGGAATTAAAAGCGCTGGGCTTCGCCGGAATAGATTACGCAAGCGCAATACTGAACAGAAAGCCGGAATGGATACCGGAAGCAAAAGCGCTGGGGATGACCGTAAACGTATGGGTAGTGAACGACCTTCAAATGATGTACGACTTCATCCGCCGCGACGTCGATTTTATCACAACCGACAAGCCGACCACGCTGAAACGGATGCTTGAGCAGTAACGGGCGCCGCCCGTTCAGAACGGATAGCCCACCGCGATATGAAAGCCGGCGCCTTCGTGTCGCGTCTTGTTGAAATAGCCCTTCCTCCCCGTATCGTAAGGCACATGCAGGGCGATGCCGACGTCGAAACGTATAACCAGCACGTCCATATTGTAGCGGATTCCGCCGCCCGTACCCAGCGCGATGTCGTTCAGCAGGTGGCGCCATTCCGGTTTCCCGCCGGGGCGATTGTTCTCCTCGTCTTCGCGGAGCAGCCATACGTTGCCCGCGTCCAGGAAGAGCGCGCCTTCGAGATTGCCGACCAGATTGAAACGGTATTCTATATTCCCCTCAAACCTGATGTCGCCGACATGGTCGAGATCGGCAAAGCGCACGTCCCGGTTCGTCCTGAAGCGTCCCGGTCCTATCGTTCGGATGGTAAAGGCGCGGATGCTGTTGGCTCCGCCCACGTAGAACTGTTCGCTGTACGGCGCAAACGTGGAATTGCCGTAGCTGTAAATGATGCCGCCGGCCAGCCGGCTTACCAGCCGGCTGTTGCGATTCAGCACGTGGTTGTATCGCAGTTCGGAAGTCAGCTTGAGGAACTGCGAAAAAGGATTGCCTGCAAGCGTCTTGTGCTCGTTGAACCTTTTACCCGTCAGCGCGTAAAGCGCCGAAACTACATTTCCCGATTCGGTTATCGACAGTTGCCACCACGTCGTATGCCGCCCCCGGCGTACGGCCAGGTTGTCCAGCGTATAGGTATAGCCGATGGAAGGAATAAACTGGTTTCGGAGGCTCTGATACAGCGTGTTGTTGTCTGCGGCGATACTGTCGAAACGGGCGGTTGTGTTTTCAAGCAGATTGAATGTAAGACTGAAAGGCGTAAAGGCGTGTGTCCGGATAGGATCGGGTACGAAATCGTATGTCGCGCCGCCGCCGAACGACAGGATGCGGAAAAAGTCGGAGCGGTTCAGTCGGTTGGCATACAGTTGCAACGTGGTCGAGGCCGGAAAATCATACTCCCGTTTGAAAAAGCCGGGGAGTAATACTCTTGGGAAAGTCAGCGTGCCGGTGAGGCCGTACTCGTAGTTGTCCCGTAGCGAGCTTGATTCGTAATGTTTTTTGCTGCCGAGCCACTCGTGGTTGCCGTTCAGCCTGACGCCCAGCAATTCGCCCCGTCCGAACAGATTGTTTCTCGTCAGCGAGAAAACGACGCCCGGGCCGATGCGTCTGTTGCTGTTTGCCGTGAAATTGATTTCCAGCTCGCCGTTCAGCGGCAGGTCGTAGGTTGCGTTCATATTTACGTGCAGCGTGTCGTTCCGTCTCGATGCGTTGGCGGGAGTGTATTGCATTTCCGTGAATCTGAAGATGCCGAGGCGGTTTATTCCCGATTGCGTTTGCTCCTGCCTTGCCTGCGAATAGAGGTCGCCCGGCCTGAATTTGAAACGACTGTATAATTCCTTGGGATTGATTCGCAGGCGTCCTTCGTAATAGATTTTCATGTCTTCGTATTGCAGTGAGTCGGCAGGCTTCTCGTTGTCGTAGCCGTACAGATGTACGGAGACTGCCCCGATCTTCCAGGGGGTAAGCGCCGCAGGCGAAAGGCCTTCTTTCGGTTTGATGCGCAGGCTTACTTTTTGCGGCGACAAAGCGCTGTCGGCTTCGAAAGTGATGTAGTCGGGACGGAAATAATAGTATCCGTTATCGCGCAATACCGAAGCGATGCGTTGCCTTTCGGCTTCAAGGATGCGGACGTTAAATTTGTCGCCTTTACGGAGCAAACGGTCCGATTCGGAAAGTTTCAGCAGCGTATCGGCGCGGCGCTGTATGTGCCGGTATTCGATCGAGTCGTACCTGTAAGGCGTGTTCATTGTGATGGTGTAACGTATTTTCGCCTTTGCGGAATCCTTTGCGTGCGGAATCACCTGATACGAGGCCGTGCCGTTGAAGTAGCCGTATTCGCGGAGCAACTGTCCGGCAATCTTCGTCCTGATTTCCGGATTGACGGTCGAAATAAATACCGGTTTGGCGGCAAACGTCTTGAACATCCGGCGGTGGAATGTGCCTTTTTTATCGACAAGGGCATTGTATATCCACAGCCTGAAGGGAAACGGTACGCGGACGGAAGAACTGCCGAAAAAGGCATTGTTCGGCGGGCAGGCGAGCGCGGCTTCGATTTCGGCCGTTACCTCGTCGGTATCCTCGTCGGACGATTCGGCATCGACCACTTCAATCTGCCGGATACCGGTGTAAAGCATCTCGCCGGCCGGCAGATGCTTCGTCGTCGAACACGCCGTGCAGCAACATACTGCAAACAGCAGCAGGTAATATTCATTTATTCGTTTCATCGTGCCTGTTTTCGGTAATCACTTCTGTTTTTTTCTTTCGGAAGAAGAATAAATCGCCCAGCCGCCTTATTTTCTTGCGAAAGACGATACCTGCGCCGTATCTCGAAATCTCGCCTTCCAGCAAACTGTCGTACTTCCGGTTGTAGAAAAGTTTGGTATAGCGGTTTCCTTCCGTATCCAGACGATATTCGATGGAGGCGTCGTTTATAAACATGCTGTTATATTCGTCCGACGTAGCGCCGGTCGAAACCTGTCCGCCGAGGATGATGTTGAAGCGGTCGTCGTAGAATCGTTTCGAGAAGCGGAACGAATAATTCGTCCGCCTGCCCGTACCCGTCATGTTGTCGAAACTTTCCATGCCGAAGTTAAAGTCGACGTCTTTCAGCAGGCTGCTTGTGATTTGATTGATTTCGCTTTGCAGAAAAGTATTCAATGCCGTATTCATATCGAGTTTTGTCCTTCCGGTACCGTCGCTTGCCAGATACATGCCCGTCAGCAGTATGCTTACGGCTTGCTTACTGCGCTCTTCCGCTCCCATTGCGGCTAATTGGTTTTGAACGGCGACATCGTCCGGCGCATCCAGCGTAAATTGCAGGTTGAGGTCGTATATCCGTTGCTTGAGGGCAATGCCCGCTTCGAAATTCACAATATGCGACGTCTGCCCGTCGGTGCTGACCGATGCACGGATGCGCTCGGTCGCTTTCAGGTTGAGGTAAGGATCGAACGGATTGCCTGTCCATTCTATATAGCTGTTTTCTTTTATATTTAAGGTCTTGTTGGATATTACGGGCATGTTGTATTTAATCAGTCCGTCCGAGAAGGTATAACGACCTGTCAGCAGGATTTCGCCCTGCGGCGTATACTGAAGCGACAAGTCGCCGCCGCCCTTCAGTTCGATGCGGTCGTTGCCTGTTTCGTTAAAGTCGATTTTCAGTTTGGCGGCAGGGGCTACGTGGATAGTCAGCAGCATGTCCGAGCCGCCGACTGTTGCGGCAAATTCGCGCGGCATCCTGTCCATTAACGATTGCCTTTGTCGCCGTGGGATGGTATCGCGGAAATACGAAAAGGTAATCAGGTCTGCCATGCGGTCGGATGCCGTCAGGGGTGATTCTTTCAGGATGTAACTCATGTTCGTACTGCCTTGCAAATACAGATTGCCGCGCATTTTGAGTGCATTCAGCGGCCCTTTCACCGTGGAATTGAGGTTGACGACCATTTTGCCGTAGATGATGCTTTCGTGGGTTTTGGGGGCATTCAGCAGTTGCATGTCGTTTGCCGTCAGCGTCAGGTCGGCTATTCCCTTCTTAGGATTACTCATGTCGACAACCCCGTCGATTACAAACGGGTTGTTGCCCGATGCAAACAGGTTATATTTGTCGAACGATATTTTACTGTCTTTGATGCCCACCTTTTGCCCGTCGAGGCGAATCTGCGTTCCTGCCGCAGCAATGTAAGCCGTAGCGGTATCCAGCTGCACGAAGCCGTTGAGCAGGGGCGCGTTTTCGCTTCCCGCGATGTCTATGTTTCCCTGCAGCGTGCCGTTCAGGCGGATGGAGTTTTCAAGAAACGGATTGCATATCGACAGGGGAGCGCCGTTTATCATCCAGGCGCCGCTCAGCCGGCCGGACTGTTTCGACGGGTGATAAAGCACGGCGAGCGAGGATATTTCTTTCCGGTCGTGGAAGCAATGCACGTCTATTCGATGCTCATCGCTGTCCGCAGGCAGGTAAACGCCGTTGAGCAGCACTTCGCCGATTCTTTCGTTCCGGTAAAACAGGTTGTCGATGCCTGCATCCGCCACGAGCATGTAAGTATTGTCGGTCGGGACGTAGCGTAGCGAGAAGTTTGCAATCCCTTGCATAAGCGGCGCGCCGCTCCGGTTGCCGAATATTTTGCTCAGGTTTATCCGGTTGATTTCAAGGGACAGTTCGTGCATGACGCCGTTTTCTTCCAGCGAACGGAGGTGCATTGATGCCTCATTTTCGCCATCCAGTTGCAGATTCGCAGATATGTCGGACAGACTTTTTATATGTATATAATTGTCCGTATTTACCCGGAACGGCAGGAAGGCGAGGACAAGGCGTTCGGGGAATATCCGCAATGCGAATCCCGACGACATTTTCCGGACGTCGACGCCGACATGCAGTCCTGTTTCCCCGAGTTTGTTGCGATACATAATTTCCGCATCCGCCGTGTTGTCGCGCAATTTGCCGGTAACGGTCGCTCCGAATGGTTCCTGGTTGCGGAATTTATTCTTGACGACCGTACCCGTATATTTCAATGCGGTGGAATCCTGACGGATTTTCAGCTGTACGGTATCAATTTTTGTGGTATCGTTGATAAAGTTGTACAGCGACGCATCCATTTGCAATCCGTTTTCGGGAGACAGCGACGCATCCAGTGCGATGCAGCTAAAGAATATATTATTTTCCTGCATGTAGTTGTAGACCGGATTGTCGCGTTTGGCTTCGACGTTCAGCGTCATACGCGGAAACAGCCGGCGCAACCGCGACAAGTCGAGCGCCGTATCTGTTTTGAGTTGCTGCATTACGTCGGTCGACACCGCGCCCAGATCTTTCGCAATAGCGCCCAAATCCGCATCTCCGTGAAGCATGATGCTTAAATCTCCCGTATGGAACGAGACCGTCGCACGATCCTCCCGGCTCTCGGCGTGGAGCGTCAGCGTTTTGGGGCGAAGCGTCTGATGTCTTATTTTCATTTCCCAGTTTCCGAGCGTAATGTCGGATTTAAAACGCTTGTCCAAATCCGTTTCAAACTCCGAGAAGATCTGAAACGAATGGGTGAACGGATGTTCCGCCGGTCTTGCTTTAAGTAAATTCAGCGAGTCCACGTTCGCAATCAGTATGCCGGAAATATCCTTCCCGCGTATTGTCCCCTCCAGCGCGACGTCTCCCTTCAGGTACGGATAGAGGCTGCGTATAGTTGCCTGCATCCGGCTGTCTTTTAAAGACCCGCCGAACGACACGTCCGTCATGACGGCATCTTTATAATGTATTTCGGACAATTCTCCGTCGAACTGCGTCCATGTGGACGGCGCAAACGGATTCGTCCCTTTCCCTTCGGCGTGAAGCGATGCGGTCAGACGCATAACCGAATCGCCGGGCAGAAAACGAACCGGCTCAAGGCTGTCTATCTTTATCACGGCCGAATAGGTCTGACGGGCGGGATTGTAGCGGCCGTCAAAAAAGACTTTCTCCTGTTGCTGTTCCGCCAGCCGCATCTCCGCATGATATTCTCCGTGATTCAATGTCGTTTTCAATTCGAGTTGCAGATCGTCCGGCAGACGGACCTTTCCGTCCGAAACGTGTGGCATAAACGCTTGCAAAGCCTTTGTGTCGTATGTAGAAGCCGTCAGCGCGATGCTTCCGGAACGTGCGGCCGGGTCGGATATTTTTTCGACAAACCCCGAAGCGTCTATCCTGAAAACGCCCGGCAGCCCGCCATGCAGTTTTACAATATCCAGCCTCTCCGTATTTCCTTCCAGCAGCGCCGTGCACGTAAGCGGGGCGGCGGGAAGGTACTCTTCCGACGCTTTGCCCGTAAGGATTGCCACGTCGCGACGGTCGATCGAAGCCGTCAGCGATGCGCGAAGATTGCCCTGCGAATGCGTTGCCGCAGATTGCCGCGTCGCGTCGACCTGTACGGACAGTTGCGAACAGGGCGTTTGCAGCGACAGGCGGGGCACGACGACAGTCGTCGAGTCGCCGCGCAGACGTCCCTCCATCGAAACAATCTCCGCCCCCGACCGTTCCCTGACGGAAAAACGGCGGAGGACGACATTCATTTCCGTATCGCAGTACAACAGCGAATCCATCCTCGCATGTATTCCCGAAAGCGAAACGTGCGACGCATCAAACCCGTCTTTCGCCCGTTTCTCTCCCACGTCGAAATCGGCGCGCCCGCCCGATACCGTACATTCACGGACGGCATACCGCCCTCCGCCCAAATCCAGACTTACTCCCGTTACCAGTATGTCTTCAAAAAACGAATCCGCACGTATACTGTCGGAAGGCATCCGGTAATGGAACGAAACACGCTTCAGGTGTATTTTGTCCGGCGCCAGCAGCAGGTTCGCAGGCGTGTCCGATTCGCTTTGCGGTATCGAATCAATGCGAAGCGTCACATCGGCGCCGGCAAGCAATAAATCCTCCGGCGCCAGCGCCGCTTTGCGAAGATCAATCCGCCCGATATTCAACCGGAGGCTGTCCGCGATGCCGCCTATCTCCATCCCCTCAATCAGCGCACCCGTATTAAACCGCGCGTTTTCCAGAAAGACGCTCCTTGTGGGCACAATCTCGCACCTCAGCAGCGGAAGCAGGCGTATCCCCGCGTCAAGGCGGCTAAAAAACAGCAACGTATCCTGCGCATCCGTCACCGATGCGTTCCGCACGTACAGATTGAGCGGAAACGACAATCGTATGCTGTCGGTACGTATATTTAATCCTGTGGAGACGGACACATGATGTAAAACCTTTTTTATGACAATCCTTTGTACGGGGGGAACATACAGGAGAATTGTCATGAATAGCGTCAGACCTGTCGGAATCAAACAAATCCACAGCAGCCGCCTTATACGGACTTTCCCGTTTCGTTTCATTCTTTCGCTGTTGTGTTTACGATGCAAAAATACGGCAAATATGCCGGCGGCAAAAGTTTATATTTGGAAACTGTTGTGAATTAGCAAAAACGCACGCCGGCAGCCGGCTTCGAATCTCGCATATGCTGTCCGCCCGCAGAGCAGGGCAATGCGCCGTTAGATATGATTTTTTGCCGTTTTGACTTAAGTAAGCATGATTTTGACTTAAGTAAAAACGCCGTTGACTTAAGTAAGTATGATTTTGACTTAAGTAAAAACGCCGTTGACTTAAGTAAGCGTGATTTTGACTTAAGTAAGTACGATTTTAACTTGAGTAAAAACGCCGTTTACTTAAGTAAAAACGATTTTTACTTAAGTCAAAATCACGCTTACTTAAGTAAAAATGCCGTTTACTTAAGTCAAAACGGCCCGGATTTAAGCCCGGAAGGCGCCGTCCGGACGCGGCATTGCGGAAAATAAAGTCCTTCGGGTACGTGTCTTTGTCGATTTAAAACAGTTGCTTACTTTTGCAGCACGAATCGAACAGAAAGAAAAGAATATGAACAAAGAGGAACCTGTGAGGAAAAAAACAGCAGTCATTATACTGAACTGGAACGGGAAGGCGCTGATGGAAAAATTCCTGCCGTCGGTAATCGCCCATACGCCGCGGGAGTCGGCGGATATTGTAGTGGCCGACAACGGCTCGGACGACGGTTCGGTGGAGATGCTCCGCGCGGCGTTCCCCTCCGTGCGGATTGTAGCCTTCAGCCGCAACTGCGGGTTTGCGGAAGGATATAACCGGGCGATTGCCGAAGTCGAAGCCGAATATGTCGTATTGCTGAACAGCGACGTGGAAGTGACGCCCGGCTGGCTGGACGAGCCTGTCGCGATGCTGGACGAAGATGCCGGGGTGGCGGGCGTACAGCCCCGGATACGGGATTATAAAGACAGGCGGCGCTTTGAGTATGCCGGCGCCGCGGGCGGGTGGATAGACTGCTGCGGGTATCCTTTTTGCCGCGGTCGCGTGCTGCACGCTGTCGAGGAAGACAGTGGGCAGTACGATGCGCCTGCCGATATTTTCTGGGCGAGCGGGGCGTGCGCCGTCATGCGCCGTTCGGCCTATATCGGAGCTGGCGGTCTGGATGCGGAGTTTTTCGCCCATCAGGAAGAGATAGACCTGTGCTGGCGGCTCCGTGCGCGCGGGTACCGCTTCAGGTATGCCCCCGGTTCGGTGGTGTATCATGTCGGAGGCGCGACGTTGCGGATGGAAAGCCCGCACAAGACGTTCCTGAACTTCCGGAACAATCTGCTGATGATTTACAAGAATATGCCGGACAGGGAACTGGCCGGCGTGATGCGCCGTCGCTTCTGGCTCGACAATCTGGCGATGTTTCGTTTCCTGATTACCGGCCGGTTTGCCTGTGCGAAAGCCATCTTCCGCGCGCGGCGTGAATACGCGAAGAAGAAGGTGGCATACCGGGCAGTCCGTCGCGAAAACCTTGCGCTGACGGTTGTCGACCCAATCCCGGAAGTATTGCGCAAAAGCGTGCTCGTTTCTTTTTACCTGAAGGGGAAAAATACGTTTACGAAGCTAATCTCCATGACGTCCTGACGTCAGTGATAAAAATCGGATCTTTTCATTCGCACGATGCTGCCGAACGCGGCCAGCTTCTGCATGTCCATCAGCCGCGAGTTGCCGACGACGATGTATACGAGCGTGCGTCCCTTTACGTAGGTGCGGTAGAAGCGCGCGATGTCGTCCATGTTCATCGTCCGGATGTCTTCGAGCAGCAGGCGGTTCGGATCCGAAGTGTGGCCGTTGCGGCGGTGCATGTCTATCCGCGTAGACAGGTCGCGAAACGAGGGGTAGTCGTTGTTCGTCCGGTTGACGGCGGTTTGTATTACTTCGCCGATTCTTTCGGGGCGTTCGGGCATGTCGTGTATCAGCATGTTCAGCACTTCGAGCGCGTCGGTAGTTTTGTCGCACTGCGTGGAAAGGTAGGTGACGAAGCGCGCCGGCATGGCGGCGTGGCGTAGTGGCGGCATACGGTATGCGCCGGAGGCGTGGTATGCAAGGGAGCGAAATTCGCGTATTTCCTGAAACATGAGCGACGACATGCCTTCGCCGAAGTATCCGGAGAAGAGTTCGGCCTCGTGCCGTTTCCGCAGCGTGTCGAGCGGTTCGCAGGACATGTAGGCGCAGATGATGTTTTGCGATACGCCGGGCATGTCGTAGAAGAATATCAGGGGCGTGTCGTATTTCACAAATTCGCGGTAGAGGGGCGAGGTCGACGCTTCGCATATTTCGTCGAGCGGCAGGAACGTCCGGATGTGGCGTACTACCTCGTCGTCGTGCAGCGTGCCGCAGTAGTGCAGGGCACATTCCACGCGTTGCGTGCGGTGGAAGAGCGCGACAAGTTCTTTTCCGCGCAGCCATTTTACTTCGCGCAGCGAGGCTTTGGTCATGTATTGGGAGAGTTTGCCGTATTGTACGTATTCGAAGAGGGCTTCGGCCACTTCGTTGTTTGACTGGAAAAAGGTTTTTTCGCTTACTTTGGCGTCGTCCACGAGGGTTTTGAGTTTCCGGTTGTCGGGTTTGACGTGGTGGAGGAAGTCGGCCACGATGTGCAGCGTACGGTCGAGGGCGTCGTCGAATCCGCTTATCTTAAGAATGAAGAAGTGCTGGTCGACGTCTATTTCGAGCGTGCTTCCGAGCGATTGCAGGCGTGTGCGGAGGTCTTCGGACGAGCGGCTTTCGGTGCCGAGCAGGGGGAGGTAGGTGGTGAGGAATTTGAGGTGCGGCTCGTGGAGCAGCCCGATGCCGTAGGAGAGTTTGAGGGTGAAGATGCGGTTCATGGGGTTGGGGGTGGTGTAGAGCGTCACGCGGGGAGTGAGGACGTGTGTGCGGACGTCGTTATCGAAATCGAGGAAGCGTATGTTTACGGCCTTCGCCGGGATGTCTTCCAGCCGGCGGGCGTAGGCGGAGAGGGCGCCGGTGTGTGGAGGGAGGATGGGGGCGAAGTTGGGCTTGGGGAGGTTTTCTTTCCGGTACTGTCCGGTTTTTTTTGTGACGAGGAGATAGTTTTCGCCGAAATATTTTTTTGCGGTGCGGACGATGTCGTGCTTTGTGAGGGCGTCGATTTGTTCCATGTCTTCGAGATATTCGGGCCATTTTTTTCCGTGCGCAAAAAGGTTGATGAGCGTGCGGCTTTTGGCGTCGACGTCTTCGAGGCCGGCGAGGTGGGTACGTAGTTGTTCGCGCTTCAGGCTGTGGAAGAGTTCTTCGGCGAAGTCGCCGTTTTTCAGTTTCTCGACTTGTTTCCAGATGAGTTTTTCGGCGGCGCGGCATGAGTGGAGGACGAGGCGGGGGACGATGACGATGGCGATGTATCCGGCGTCGTTGAACGATTCGTGTCCGGCCATGGCGCCGATGACCTTGCGTTCGGCCATCAGTTTGTCGAGGAAGCCGGTGCCGTTGGTATTGTTGAGGATGCCGGTAGCGATGTCGAGCGCGGCCTGATCGCGATGGCCGGCGGGGATGCCGCGGAAGGTGAGGGCGACGGCTTTCATCATGGGGACGGGGATTTTGACGGTGAGTTTTTCGCGTCCGCGCAGCGGCGGGATTTTTGCTATGGGGCGGGGTATGATCAGGCCTTTGGGGATGCGCGAGAAGGTACGTTCGAGGATGGGCAGGGTGGTGGCGGAGTCGAAGTCGCCGCTCATGATCAGCCCCATGTTTGAGGCGACGTAGTATTCGCGGAAGAATTTCCGCATCTCGGACAGGCGCGGGTTTTTGAGGTTTTCGGCGCTTCCGATGATGGGGTAGGCGTAGGGGTGCGGGTGGAAGAGGGTGTGCATGATTTTTTCGATGGCTTGGTTGAGCATCATGTCGTCCTGCCGGTTTTTTTCTTCGTAGACGGTTTCGAGTTCGTTCTGGAACATGCGGAAGACGGGGTTGAGGAGGCGTTCGCTGTTGATTTCAGCCCAGTGCGCCATGTATTCCGGGGTGAAGATGTTGTGGTAGACGGTGTAGTCGTACGACGTGCCGGCGTTCAGTTTGCTGCCGCCGTATTTGGTGATCAGTTTGTCGAATTCGTTGGGGATAACGTAGTTTGCCGCCTTGACGCTGAGTTCGTTTATTTCCTGCTGTATGGCGGGGCGGAGCGCCTCGTCCGATGTTCGCGCCAGTTCGTCGTATTTGCGGGCAATCATGTCGAGGTACGTGCGTTCGGATTCGTAGTCGATCGTGCCGATTTTGTCCGTTCCTTTAAACATCATGTGTTCGAAGTAGTGCGCAATGCCGGTGTTGGGGCTGTCTTTCGAGCCGGCTTTCACGACAACCGCTCCGAAGACTTTCGGCTGGCCGTGGTCTTCGTTCAGCCATACGGTCAGCCCGTTATCAAGTGTATATTCGTTTACTTCCGTTGTCATTATCTACTTCTCCGGGCGGCGGCAGGCAGGGCGGTTGTTTCCCGCAGGGATGGTTTTTTCGGGTCGGACATGTTTTGTTCTCATTTCTTTTCCGCAGGCAAAAGTAGTGATTATTGGCGGATTTGGAAAGCGGAGGTCGTTTTTTTTCCTCATCGGATGTCGTGTGGCGCCGGCGCCGGCAGCGGCAGGGTGGGGGAGGGTTTCGGCCGGATAAATGTCGTCGTGTCCCGAAGAAAAAGGTGCACACGGACGGAATCCGGGGCTTGGGGAAAGGAATATCCGGCCGCCCGGCTGTTTCCCGGTTTTTCCTGCGGATGTTCCGGGTTTTCACGAAATATACTCCGCACGGCGTTTTGCCTGTATGCGGAGGTGTTTTTCAGAGCAGGGCGGCTACCCGGCGGCGGTCGGTTTGGAGGATTTCAAATTCGGCGACGGACGCAGGGCTGCCCATCGGTACGTTTTCGTTCCGGAATATCATTGCGCTCGGCCGTATGCTTCGTGCGGAGGAATGAAATTCGGTTGCGCCCGTTTCGCGTGCAATCCGCGCGATGTTGTCTTCGCGCACGCCGCATCCGGGCATGACGATGATTCGCCCGGCTGCCCGGCTTACTAATTGTGCTATCAGCGGGATGCCTGCGACTGCGTCCGGCTGCTGTCCGGAAGTGAGGACGCGGTCGCAGCCGAGGGCAATCAGCTGTTCCAGCGCCGCGAAGGGGTCGCGGCAGACGTCGAACGCGCGGTGGAAGGTGACCGACAGCGGTCCGGCGGCATCGACAAGGCGTTGCATCAGCGCCATGTCCACATCGCCCTCCTTCGTCAGGCAGCCGAATACTACGCCGTGCACGCACAGCCGGCGCGCCATTTCGATGTCGTAGAGCATGGATTGCACTTCGGCCGGCGTATAGAGGAAGTCTCCGCCCCGCGGACGGATAATCACATTGATGTCGACGGATGCGGCTAACGATTGCGCCGTGCGGATTTCGCCGTAGCTCGGCGTCGTGCCCCCTTCGGGGATGCCGGCGCACAGTTCTACGCGCCGCGCGCCGCCGGCTTCCGCTTCGACGACGCTTTGCGCCGAGTTGGCGCAGATTTCAATAATCCTGCTCATTTTGATGCTTGTTTTTTATCGCGTTTCGGAAACCAGCCCTTTTCTACGCGCCGGCGTTGCTGGAACAACTCGCCGATACCCCACAGCGACGAAAAGGCAAAGACGCCGCAGAGCGACGACGCCAGCACGTGGCGAAACACAAGCGCACCCGCAATCCCCGCCATTCCCATCAGCAGGAATACCCACCAGCATTTGACGCCGAAGTAGTATTCTCCCTTCACAACCAGGGGATGAAAGAGGCCTATTATTAAGAAAGTGGAAAATCCCGTCACCAGGCCGGTCAGATTGTTTTCCGTTATGAAATCCATTCCCGTTTCGTGGTATTTACTTTATAATAATGTCTTCCTTGTTGATGCTTCGTTCGCAATAGCGACATTTTATCGTCACCTTTTCCCTGTCGATCACTTCGAAACACGACGCCATCGGCTCGTTGTTGCTGATGCACTTCGGGTTGTTGCACTTCACGATGTCGACGATACGGTTCGGCAGGTTCACTTTTTTCTTTTCCACCACCTTGTAGTTGCGGATGATGTTCAGTATCACATTCGGTGCGACCAGCGCAATGCGGCTGATCTCGTCGTCGCTGAAAAAGCGGTCTGCAATCTTCACAATCCCTTTCCTGCCCATCTTTTTGCTCAGCAGATTGTTCCCGATCGTGATCCGGCTGTTCACCTTTTGAAGTTCGAGCAACTGGGCTACTTTAAACAACTGTTCGGGCGGAATATGGTCGATAGCCGTGCCGTTTTCCAGCGCCGCCACTTCCAGCATTGTTGCGCACTTTTCGCCTTTTGTTTTCATTTCTGTTGACATGCTCATGTTTTAAATAGATTCAAAATCACCTGCCCCGACGTCGATCCCCAGCACGTCGCACAGGATGGCTTCGCGCGTATACACGCCGTTCCGCGCCTGTTGAATATAATAAGCCTTCGGATTGTCGTCCACGTCATACGCAATCTCGTTCACGCGCGGCAGCGGATGCAGTATCCGCAGATTGGGACGCGAACGCTCCAGCATCCTGTTGTGCAGGATATACACGTTCTTCACCCGCTCGTATTCCATCAGGTCGGTAAAACGTTCGCGCTGCACGCGCGTCATGTACAGGATGTCCGACTCGCGGATCACCTCTTCCCCAAAAGTCGTATGCTCTTCGTACCGTATCCCGTGCTGATCGCAAAACTGTTTCTGTTCGTCGGGCATCCGCAGTTCGTCGGGCGCCACAAAATGAAATTTCGGCAAAAAATGCGACATCCCCACAATGAGCGAATGAACCGTGCGGCCGTATTTCAGGTCGCCGACCATCGTAATCGTCAATCCGTCGAGCCTGTTTTGCGTCTTGCGGATGGAATACATGTCGAGCAACGTCTGCGACGGATGCTGGTTTGCCCCGTCGCCCGCATTCACGACGGGAACCTTCGTCACTTCCGACGCATAACGCGCCGCTCCTTCCAGATAGTGGCGCATGATAATCGCATCGGCATAATTGCTCACCATCAAAATCGTATCCTTAAGCGTTTCGCCCTTTGACGAGCTGGTAGTCGAAGGATCCTGAAAACCGACCACACGCCCGTCCAGCCGGTTGACGGCCGTTTCGAAACTCAACCGCGTGCGCGTCGACGGCTCGAAAAACAGCGTGGCCACCACCTTCCCCTTCAGCAGCCCGCGGTTGGGATTTTCTTCAAACTTCGCCGTATTGTCCAGAATCCTGACAATATCGTCTTTCGAACAGTCCTCTATTGAAACCAAATTTCTGCGTAACATAATCGTATTGATAACACCTCCGGATATAAAAAAACGAAGACCGGCAAATTGCAATCTTCGTTTCTCCGTTTTATTTCAAATAATCCGTCAACGACGCCGGCAGGTAAAACGTCCGGTTTTGATCCACGTAAATCACCACGCTCTGCAGCCGGATTTCCTCCTGTCCCTTGTTGCCGGCCTTGACGATGTTTGTATTCGGCGTAATCGTGAGTTGCTTTTTCCGGTTTTTCACCACCAGTGTCGGATTGCCTTTTTCCTCGGCGGCAGGTATGATATTATATGTATAGCCGTCGAACACTTTCGTATGCGGCGCGAAATATTCCTCCGTCAATTTGTCTAATTCTCCGCTCAGTCCGAGGGCTGCCGCCATGTAGTGATTCAGTTCCACGTTTGTATTCATCCCGATCGGCAACGTGCCTGCGGGATGATAAGCGGCCAGAAATACTTCCTCGCCCGTATGCCCGCCCGTAGTAAAGCCGAAGCATGTTTTGGAGGTAATCAGTTTGGCCACGAAATCATTCAGCGAACTGCTGTACAGCGACGGCAACACATTCCTGTCCGAACGTTCGGCCTTCGGGACGGGACTGTTTTCGTAGCTTTTGCACTGATATAGCGTATTCAGTTCTTCGGGCGAAAGTTCGAATCCGGCATCTTCGCGAAAGATTTGCTGCACGGCCGACGACGGCGATGCGTTCAGCTTTGCGGCAATGCCTTCCGCCGTATGCTTCACTCGCACGACGGCTCCGAACAGGTCGTCTTTCGTAGCCGAGCTGTATGACTTGCAGTCGCGCGACCCCAGACTGAAGCCGCTGTTGCCGTGGTCGGGCACAATTATCACAAGCGTCTCGCCGTCTTTCTCCGCAAATTCCAGCGCCACGCGGCAGGCGCGGTCGAACGCCAGAAACTCGGTGATCATCCCGACAGGATCATTGGCATGTGCCGCCCAGTCCACCTTGCTGCCTTCGACCATGAGGAAGAAGCCGTTTCGGTTTTTCGACAGTTTTTCGATAGCCGTGCGCGTCATTTCTTCGATAGACGGTTCTTTTGTCTCGTCGCGGTCAAGATCGTAGGCCATATCCCGTGCGTTATACAGCGCCCACATCCTGTTGCCCTGCTCGTTGCGCATACCTGCAGGGTCGTTTTTATATACGCCGTATCCGCGGGCTTTCAGATAGGCTTCGTCGGCTTCGGACAGGAGCGACACGCCGCCGCCAATCACGACGTCGAGATCGTTATGAACCATCTGCGGTGCAATCCAGTCATAGCGGCTGCGATTGTAGCTGTGCGACGAGCAGTCGGCAGGCGTGGCATGAGGAAACTCGCACGTGAACACCAGTCCCGTGGCCTTTCCCTGCCTCCACTTCACGGCTTCGAGCAGAGTAGTCAGCGGTTGATAGGCTTTTGTAGGGTCGAGGGGATAAATGTCGTCCTCGCCGGACGAAGGCGAATAGGTCGATACATATCCTGCGCGGCTCGTATAGCCCGTCATGTAGCACGAAGTCGTAGGCGCCGAATCGCCAATCGGCGCATTGGACGAATGTGTCAATACCGTTCCGCAAATGTAAGGATCGATGTGTAGCTTCGGCTTGTCGGGATGCAGGTACCACTGATACCAGCGGGCAACCGAGACGGTCGCAAGCGATGTCCCGTCGGGAATCAGGACAATAAGATTCTTAACAGGCTTAACCTCCGAAGGGGCTGTCGAATTTGCCGGTATAAACACAAATACCAGCATACATAAAAGCAATATACGTTTAGTCATCATTTTGAAATTTTGCTGACAAACTTACGGAATATTTTCAGGCTCCGCAAATTTTATTTTCAACCGGAAACTGCCGTTGCAAACCACATCCGTTTTCCCGTCCGTTTTCCCGATATTTCAATTGCTTACCTCCCTCTCCGGAATATTTACGGCAATAACCGAGTTATGTACGGCAATAACCGGAATATGTACGGCAATAAATGAGTTATGTACGGCAATAACCGGATTATTTATGGCAATAACCGAGTTATGTACGGCAATAACCGAGTTATTTACGGCAATAAAAGAGTTATTGCCGGCAATAACCGGAATATGTACGGCAATAAATGAGTTATGTACGGCAATAACCGAATTATTGCCGTACATAAATGAAATATTGTCGACCGTAACCGGGTTATTGTCGACCGTAACCGGGTTTCAATCCTTCAAAAATAAAGATGCGTTTACACCGGGGACAAACCATGCGGCACGCAGCACATTCGATTTTATTTACTATTTTTGCACGATTAAATCGGAAATCGGGAAAAGGAAATTTTTTTATCCGACAATTGCATTTGTCTGCATATATATAATGTATGGAAATAGAAAGTAAATACGACCCTTCGCGGGTTGAGGGAAAATGGTATGAGTATTGGATGAGAAACAGGTTTTTTCATTCCGAGCCGGACGGTCGGGAACCTTTTACGGTTGTGATTCCGCCGCCGAACGTGACCGGCGTACTCCACATGGGGCATATGTTGAACAATACCATTCAGGATATTCTGGTGCGCCGCGCCCGGATGATGGGTAAAAATGCTTGCTGGGTGCCCGGCACCGATCATGCTTCCATTGCAACCGAGGCAAAAGTGGTAGCCCTTTTGTCCTCCGAAGGGATACGGAAAGCCGACCTGAGCCGCGACGAGTTCCTGAAACATGCGTGGGAATGGACGCATAAGCATGGCGGCATCATCCTCGAACAGTTAAAGAAGCTCGGCGCTTCGTGCGACTGGGAACGCACGTGTTTCACTATGGACGAGAAGCGTTCGGAAAGCGTCATTAAAGTGTTTGTGGATTTATACAACAAGGGGCTTATATATAGAGGCGTAAGAATGGTGAACTGGGACCCCGCAGCCCGGACAGCCCTTTCGGACGAGGAAGTGCTTTACAGGGAGCAGCAGAGCAAACTGTACTATCTTCGCTATAAAATTGCAGGCGAAGACGGATATGCCCTCGTCGCTACGACGCGTCCCGAAACCATTTTCGGCGATACGGCCGTATGTATCAATCCGAACGACCCGAAAAATGCCCGCCTGAAAGGCAAGCGCGTCATCGTCCCCCTTGCCGGTCGCGAAGTGCCGATTATTGAAGACGATTATGTGGATATTGATTTCGGGACAGGTTGCCTGAAAGTGACGCCGGCGCACGATGTCAACGACTATATGCTCGGCGAAAAATACAACCTCGAAGCCATCGACATCTTTAACGACGATGGCACGCTCAATGCGAACGGGATGCAATATGCCGGAATGGAGCGTTTCGAGGTGCGCGAAAAAATCGAAACGGATCTCGAAGCGGCCGGATTGCTGGAAAAGACGGAAACATATGTCAACAAGGTCGGTTTCTCCGAACGCACCCATGTCCCTATCGAACCGAAACTGTCCATGCAATGGTTTCTCAGGATGGACGGTTTGGCAAAACCTGCGCTGGATGCGGTCGAAAACGATGAGATACGCTTTTATCCCTCCAAGTTCAAGAATATGTATCGCCGCTGGATGGAAAACATCAAGGACTGGTGCATCTCGCGGCAACTCTGGTGGGGGCACCGGATTCCCGCCTATTACTTGCCGCGTGGCGGAGGATATGTGGTGGCCGATACGCCCGACGAAGCTTTGCAGCTTGCTCGCGTGAAATCGGGGGATTACGCTCTGCAACTTGCCGATTTGCGGCAGGACGAAGATGTACTGGATACGTGGTTCTCCTCGTGGCTATGGCCTGTTTCCGTATTCGACGGCATTAACGATCCCGACAATAAGGATATAGCATACTATTATCCGACCAACGACCTGATTACCGCTCCCGAAATTATCTTTTTCTGGGTGGCGCGGATGATTGTTGCCGGCTTCGAATATCGCCGCTTGCCGTGTTTTTATAATGTATATTTTACGGGAATTGTCAGAGACAAGCTGGGGCGTAAAATGTCCAAATCACTCGGAAATTCGCCCGATCCCATCTCGTTGATGGATAAATACGGCGCCGACGGCGTGCGGATGGGTATGCTGCTCTCCTCGCCCGCAGGCAACGACCTGCCTTTCGACGAAACTTTATGCGAACAGGGCAGAAACTTTAACAACAAGATATGGAACGCATTCCGTCTGGTGAAAGGGTGGGAGGTAGCCCCCGGCGAAACACCTGTGCCCGCATCGGCCGCAATCGCCATACGCTGGTTCGGCGCACAACTCAACCGTGTCGTAGGAAAAATCAATGACTCGTTCGTCAAATATCGCATCTCCGAAGCATTGATGGACGTATATAAGCTCTTTTGGGACGACTTTTCTTCGTGGTATCTCGAAATAATTAAACCCGGATACCAACAACCCGTAGACCGTAAATCGCTTGAGGCAACGCTCGACTTCTTCGACTCGCTGTTGAGATTGCTCCATCCCTTCATGCCCTTCATCACCGAAGAGTTATGGCAGGCGCTTGCCGACCGCAAGCCGGGAGAGAGTATTATGATTACGGATCTTCCGGCATATCGCGCCGAAACGCCGGAAGATGCAAAAACACTGAATGAATTTGACGGAGCCAGAGAAATTATTGCCGATATTCGTTCCATCCGTTTACAAAAGAATATCGCATTCAGAGAAATACTTGTTTTGCAGGCGCCTGCCGATCATGATCCGGCCTGTGATGCCGTCATAATGAAGATGGCAAACCTGTCTGCCGTCGAGCGCGTAGCGGAAAAGGCGACGGGTTCGGTTTCATTCCTCGTCGGAACGCGCGAATATGCCGTCCCGTTGCTTGCGAAGATCAATGTCGAAGAAGAGATAGCAAAAACGGAAGCCGAGATAAAATATACGGAAGGCTTTTTGGAAGCGGTAATGAAAAAACTTGGAAACGAGAAATTTATTGCCAATGCAAAGCCCGAAGTCGTGGCAGCCGAGCGGAAAAAACAATCCGATGGTCTGGCAAAACTCAAGACATTATGCGAAAACCTCGCGCAGTTGAAAAAATAGGAAAATGGCGGAGAGATGATTTTTAACGGATCAAAGCAGAGATATTCGATTTTTTGTGTCTACTTTTATGCCTCATTAATAAATAATTTATCATGCAAAACAGAAGAAATTTTTTCAGACAAAGCTTCGCAAGCGCACTGATGTTGGGCGTTGCCCCGTGGATTGGTCATGCGAAAACCGCAGGAATGATGGACCCGGTTAAACCGAAATCTCCCAAGGCAGTGAATCCTTTCAAATTGGGGATGGCAGGTTTTACGTTCGTGAATTTTGATTTGGATACCACCTTGAAAACGCTCGAACGGTTGGATATTCATTATCTATGTATTAAGGATTTTCACCTGCCGCTGGACAGTACGGACGAACAAATCGGGGCGTTTCATGCGAAATGTGCCGCGCACAAGGTGACCGGCTACGCAGTCGGGCCTATCTATATGAAATCCGAAGCCGAGGTCGATCGCGGCTTTGCCTATGCCAGGCGTGTCGGCGTCAAATTGATTGTAGGAGTGCCCGATTACGAACTCCTGCCCTACGTCGACAAGAAGGTGAAAGAATACGATTTCCATTATGCGATTCATTTGCACGGGCCTGATATAAAAACATATCCCGATGCAACCGACGTATGGGAAAATACGAAGAATCTGGACGGACGCATCGGCATGTGTCTGGACATCGGTCACGATTTGCGCAATGGTTGCGACCCGGTTGCCGACTTGAAAAAATATCATACTCGCGTGTTCGACATGCACATCAAGGATGTGACGGACTCGACCAAGGCCGGTGTCGGTATCGAAATCGGGCGCGGCAAAATCGACTTTCCCGCGTTGGTCGAAGCAATGCGGGAAGTAAATTATACCGGAATGTGCAGTCTTGAATATGAGAAAGATATGAAAGACCCGTTCTTGGGAATCGCCGAGTCGATAGGGTATTTCAAAGCCATTTCCGATTTGTAGAAAGGACAAGGCAAATCCCCCGCAAAGCCGTGAAACCTGTTTCTTTAAACGCTTTGCTGCTTTGTGGGGAATTGTCTTTACGGAAAAGCAATATAACGGGTTGTGTCTGATGCAGGAACAGGAAATAAAATATCTTCCGCTTTTCGTGTTTGTATGTGTGTTGTCGGCATGTACTTCTGTCCGGTATATGTCTGTCGAGACATATAATCCGGCAACCGTTACGTTTCCGCCGGATATACGTAAAGTGTTGATTGTCGATAATACGGTGCCGCAGCCACAGGTGCCGTTTACGCTTAATATAATGCAAGCGGTTGATACGATGAATATCGCATCCGATCATGTAGCGAATGTTTTTTGCCGTACGCTGGGCGAAATGATTGTCGAATCGCCTTATTTTGAAGACGTACTCCTGTACGAAGGCCGTTTCCGAACAGACAGTTCAGGCCGGAATACGGATTCGATACTTACTCCCGAAAATGTCGGGCAGTTGTGTGAAGAACAAGATGCGGATGCCGTCATTTCGTTAGACAGGCTCTTGTTTGAAGTGCATGAAGCCATTCGTAATATGGATGACTACGGGTTGTCGACCGGGATATTTTTAGACGCAACAATCTCCGGTATACTCCGTACATATCTGCCGGGAAGGCGTACCCCGTTAGATGTCATTTATTTGTCCGATACGGTTTATTCCTGTATCGTTCCGTCCGTACTTGAACCGTTTACGCCGGAAGACATTCGTAACGCTCTGACAGCTGCTTTCGAAGGCCTTGCGGAAAAGTACCATCCCCATTTTGTTCCGCATTGGAACGATGATATACGCTGGTATTATGTCTCTTCCGCCGCGCGTAATAAAGAGGCTGCCGCTTTTATGGCCGCCGGAAAATGGGAGAATGCCGCCGCCATATGGGAACTGCTCTACGACGCAACCGCTTCGCAGAAAACGAAAGCGCGCATGGCTTCTAATATGGCCTTGTGTTGTGAAATGATCGGCGATTTCCTTCGCGCAGTGAAGTGGGCGGAACTTGCCTGTCAACATCTTATGGGGCATCCGGCCGGTAACGACCATATGTTCGGATTGCAAAAAGAGTACCTTTCCGTGTTGACCTGTCGCATTGAGGCAGAAAAAAAACTTCGTGAGCAGGAACAGTGAAAAATAACTCTGCCGCGACATTCAATAAAAACGACTGTTTGAATCGTAATGATGACATTCAACGCAAAACACGACAGCAAAAAAGTATTCGAATATTTTTTTTCAACAAATACATTTACTGTGTGGAATTAATTGCTATCTTTGCGGTTGAATGTATTTCCGGATAGGAAATAGAAGTTAAAAAACGACATATAATAAAAATAAACGCCGAAATGGCTCAGTTGGTAGAGCAATTCATTCGTAATGAATAGGTCCCCGGTTCGAGTCCGGGTTTCGGCTCATGAATAAAACAATGAATGTAGCATAAACGAAAAGAATAAAACAAATAAAGATGTAATTGTCGCATATTGCCGTATTTATACGGAACAATTATATTATTATTTATGTACATGCGTACATTATAATTTTTACAAGCGAAAATATTGGTATAAACTTAAAATGAATTAGGAGGAAATGCTGCTGAAATGAAAGACATGAAGATGAAGACCCAAACAGTTTTGCAATTGCATGTGATTTGCCGTACAGGCGATAAAAAGTGTTTATGTAGTGGAAACTTGCGGTTTCGTACCGGAAACGCGGTTTTTTGATAAGAAACGTGCATGAATCATGAAAAAATAGGAATTTATGCTTGCGGGTATAAAACTAATGCGTATTTTTGTTGCGGTGAAAAAACTTCCGTATATACACGAATACGATTTTTGCCGAAATAAGCGAAACGAATTTAAAACAAATTGAAATAGAAGAAATAGAAAATTAATTTACTTAGTATTAATATTAAATTATTTGATTATGAACAAAAAAATTTTTACTTTATTAGTGGCTTCTCTTGTGCTATTAGTCTCGGCATTTACTGTAAATGCGGGCAATGGTGTAGGAAGTAAGGTCGCGTCATTACCTGGTGGCACGACGAAAGGGGCTTATCATTTGAAGGTAACATACTTAGGCGCCGCTCATAAATTGACGGGCGATAGTGTGCTGGCTTTGGACGGTAACGGACATGTGTTTTTGGCCGATTCGCTGAGATTGTTTGGGCCAGCATCAAGTTATTCCGGTGTTCCGGTTTATCAGCGATTGCGGGAAGCGCTTTGGTGTGTTGATATTAAACCGGCAGCACAGGGCGGGCGTCCGACTTTTCAGTTTAAAAACAAAGAGTACGGCCTGGATTTGTCGTTTCTGTATGACGCAGACAAGAAAAACTCGGAAGCTAAGGCCCAATTGTTTACGGAAAGCAATATTCATTATGGCGCAACAGCGGGCGTCAAAATTGCAAAATTTGTAAGCGACAGTAATCAGTATGTCGTGGGAGGCAATAATGTCGATTGGTATTTTGCCGACTATTATAATTCCGCATTGCCTGACTCGCAGTTTTTGGCGATTAGTTTGGCGTCGACAGAAAGCAAAGATTTCGGAGAACCGAACTTTTATGCTGTTTTGGCTCATAGGCCTGTCTCTGGGCTAAGGGAGATTATTCAATTAGTAAAAGTTCATGCAGACAGTTTGCAGTCGCACACAAACTTTTATAAGGAGCATCTGGTATTCTTCCAGCTTGTTACGGCGGCTCCGCGAATATTGTCTGCGGATGATTTCAACTCGAAATTAGGTACGCAGGATAAGTCAATAGGAAATGTTCAGTTGACGTTTAACCCCGACAAGTCGAATGTGGATATTCCCAACCCGTTTACGGACGGAAATACCTCGTTGACGGCCACCAAGTCGACGGATGGGACGCTTGCCGGCCGCGGTTATGTTACATTAAAAAACAATGCCGGCCAATACGTTAGTGTAAACGAGCCGAGTGATAATGGTGATGGTTACGCCAATTCGAACGGGAAAAAGTATCTGAAACTGGAAGCTGTGGCCACGCCGGATAAACCACGACTGAATGAATTCCGTTTCGTATATTATCCTACGGAAGACAGTCTGATTATCAATGCGTATAAGGTTATACATAAAAGCAATCTACCTTATCATGTCAACGGCGATTATGCAGATCCCGGACGCTATGATCTGGGAGACGGGCGTTTGTATAATGATACGATTTATGACGCTTTGATTGTCCGCGCACAGACATTGGATCAGTATGAAAATAAAAGGATTATTACGGTAGACAATCGTCCGTCGAATGTGCGCATATCGTTCAACACCGGCGACTGTGTCACGGCAGAGGATGACCGTACGACTTTGCCGAACGATTTGTATACGATTAAGGATAGTCGCGGTTATTACTTGACCGTTCCCGTGTATACAGGCGACTTTACGCCGCAGTGGGTAAAAGTAGAAGATGAAGTTCCCCTGAAGACGCCCGCATTCCACTGGCTGGTTGTACAGGTCAACGATGGAAAGACGTCGAAGGTTCACATTATTAACCGTGAGTTCGAAAGCGTCCAGATCAACCATTCGCAGCTTTACAAAACAGATCACCAGTTTAACGGTGCTTTTTCTTATGGTATACAACAGGAATACGCCAAGGAATTGCTTAAGGCGATCGTGAATGTGAATGGTTTTGCTGTTGTACATGATGATCCGGCAGCTAAGGCGGCTTATGATAAATTTAAAAACGATAAAGATGTCCCGCCGTATATATGGGAGAAATTGTATCGTACAAGTCCTTATCTCGGATATAAATATATAGCCGACGATTCGCTCAATTATTACAGCTATTCGTTTAATCACCTGCATGGATACAGCAACAATCGTTATCTCGGTTTTTCCAAAGATCAGGATATATCCGATACGACACTGGTTACCGTAGAGGGTGCACAATTCTTTGAACTGATTCTTCCCGATGCACTTAATAAAAATGGTGATGAAAAGTATGGTATCGGTCACATTAATACGGGTATTGTGAATACGGAAGCTGTTGTGAAAGAAATTTCGGAGTCGGAGAAAATCGGCTTGTTGAGAAGACGGTATTACAGTTTGCGCGTCAATGACCTCAATTACTGGAACTATTCGCGCAACGACAATGTGATTTGTCTGGATCGTAACAAACGTTACGGTTTTACCACTGAGAGGATTGCGAAGGGGCGTGAATTGCCGATTTCGAAATTCTATCTGAGGTTTACATATCAGCCGACAGGAGAGCCTGAATACTATATACTGCTTGATCGTATCGATAAGGAGAAGTTTGAGCATCTCAGCAAGGAATACGGTCTGAGTATTACGCAGACGTTAGCCATCGACGATAACAGTCATGAAGGGAAGGACGGGGACGGATTCGGTGTACTGCAGGTGAGCATAAACGAGGGCGTTCACTCCTTTGCCAAGGCGGAAGTGAAAACGCTTGGTAATCGCATATCCACTTTCTCACTGAGCCGTACAACCGAACCGTTGTACCGCAGGTTTAACAATCCTGCACTGGAAGGCGGCGAAGAAGGCGACGTATCCAGAACGCTCAGATTCCACGAAGAACTCCATAAGGAAGAATATCTTGTAGAAGACCGCATGAGTTCAACGGCTTATATCCCCGGTTACGCAAGGAAAATCAACTATCTGGGTACCGAAAGTAAGGATACGAAAGACAAATTGCTGGGCGACGATCCGCAGTTGAATTCCGTGCTGAAGACGCATAACTACGCTATCCGCGTGGATACGGCTTATGTGAATCGCGGCACAGGATGGATTAAACCGCAGTATTTGTTGCTGCTGGATCCTCAGGAACTGATAGCTGTTACAGGGTGTAATGCGTGCAACAAGCTCAATCCGACGAAATACCCCATTGACACCTTGGAAAACAAGGCTATATATGGACGCTATCTGATTAATGCAACCGATTCGGCACGTCGTCCGGGCGACTTATTTAGCGCCAGTCTCTCGTTACCGGCAAGAGATGCTGCTTATATTTCGCCGCAAGGCAATTGGGAACGTTTGGCGTTTGTTCCGGCTATCCATATCGGTGATACGCTGTTTATCCTCAAAGGACTTACTTCGGAAAGAGGAAATCCCTCCATCCAGAAGTATCTGACCGACGACGGACAGTTGGATTACGATGCACTGAACCGTGATTTCGGCGGAAGTGCGGAAACCAAGAAAACCGATTTGGGCAACAACAAGCACAAAGATTATGTATTCCAGTTCCGCTATGTTTACAGACAGTATGGGAACGACGGTCAAAAACTTCAGAATGTATCTCAGGAATTTTTGATTGAATCGGAAACGACGCAGAGAGACACTGTGACCGGGCGTATGATTGCCCCGATGCAGGGTGGCTGGATCAAGATCCACAACGAAGTACCGGTGATCAGTCGCGGTGCATACAGCGATGCGATTCGCGAAGCTGAAGTGTTTAACGTAGAACCGACGACCGACGCTCCGCTGGCTGTCGAAACGGTTGACGCATCGCAAGTGACGGTATTGTCCGGGACAGGCAGTGTAAGCATCCTGAACGCTTCTGGCAAGAGTGTTGTTATCAGTAATGTATTAGGTCAGATCGTAACAAGCGCCGTATTGACATCCGACAATGCAACCATCGTAGCGCCCAAGGGCGTCGTGATAGTAGCCGTAGAAGGTGAAGATGCAGTCAAAGCGATTGTGAAATAAAAGATAAACAATAAGGTCCTGAACGGGTGCGTATGTCCGCACACTGCGGATATACGTGTCCCGAGACCGACCGAAATCAATAAATATGAAATTAATATTAAATTATATGATTATGAACAAGAAAATTTTAACGCTAATTGCGAGCGTTCTGGTATTGCTTGGTACTGTATTTTCTGCGAATGCACAAGACATTTGGGATTTGGGTATTGGCAAAAACAAGGATGTTGACTTAAAGAGTAGTAAGTATTATCACCTGAAGATTGACTCGATTATTGTCGAAGGCAATAATAATAAAGGTGTTGATGCAATAGGTCCCAACAGATTGGATTCTACGTTGGTGTTGTTTATGAAGGATACGTTATTAGACAATCAAAATCGGGCATTCCTTTTCGTCGACTCAATTAATACGACTTATCGTGGTGAGAGTTTGAATACCGTAAGAAGTGCATCTTCTTTGTGGTGCGTTTCGGTTGAGATTGACCAGCAGGGTAAGAATAAAACTTTTGATTTTGTCAACAAACATTCAAGCAATTTGCTTGAACTGGATGTGGCTTATCCTGAGCACGCTTATGGTGATACGGCATTTATTCCCGGCGCCGTCATGGGATGGCATTTTTCGGAAACGGATGGTCTTTCGGGAAGCAAGGTACGTCCAAAGCA
>JAISNP010000093.1 GCA_031276175.1 Tannerella sp. | reverse complement strand
TGCGAACAAACAGGATAAATTGAGAGTATGATTAACTTTGTATCGAATTGTAAAGGTATAGCAGGACGAAAACAAAATTGTCAAGGCTATGCCGGACGAAGAACAAAAAACTGTAAAGTTTTTTTAGGACGAGACATGTTGTATTTCATTTGACCGAAGACTGCTCCGGGTTCATTGTTCATGGCATCTTCTTTCATGCGCATGAAGATGGCATCAGGGTCTGTCTTGGAATAAGAATTACGCTGGTCAAGCGTATCAAGCCGAGTGTCGTATTCCATGAGTTTGTCACGATGTGCCTGAAGTTCCTTTATCTGTTTCTTCTTTTCGCGACGGACTTTTTTCTGTTCCCTGTCGTTCGTTTGAGGTGCCTGCTCCAAAGCATCTTTGAGTTCATTCACTGTGTCGGAGAGCATTGCGGGGGTAAATTCCACAGTTGTATCTTTCACTGCGTTCTCCTGTGCGACGGCTTCATCCACCTGTTCTAAAAGGATACGAATCTTATTGAGCAGCTTGGCACGATTTCTTTCCACTGTCTTTCGCCGGACAAAAGTGTATTTGTTTGCCCTGGACTCAATCCCGGTACCATCGGTATACTCCACCTCAAGGCTGACGAAACCCTTGCCGACCAGGATAAGAACCAACCGGGTAATCTCATCCTTTACACGATTGCGAAACCGGTTTATGGTGATAAAATCCGGCTGCTCATAACCGGCAAGCCGGATGTAATGAATATCACGCAAGAGTAACTGCTGTGTTTTACGGCAGGAGTAGACGGTATTCATGTAAGCGTACAGGATGACCTTAAGCATCATTTCAGGATGATAAGGACAGCGTCCTGTTTCCTTGCAGAGTTTCTTGAAATTATCCGAATTAAGGCTGTCAACGATGGTGTTGACTATGCGAACAGGGGAGTTCTCCGCAATGTCTTTATCCATCCTTTGCGGAAAAAGTACTGTTTGGTTGGGTGTGTAAGGACGAAAATGTAACTTTGCCATAATTTTTAAACTGTCCCTAAAGTTACAAAAACTTTGGGAAATAACAAAGCCCGGGCTTGAGAAAGTCCGGGCTTTGCACAATAAAAAAAAGGATGTGCCTGTTTTGACACACCTTCTCCTACTCGATTATGCCGGCGATTACATTCGATCGCGTCGATTTACCAAATCCGATAAAAATAAACGAGATAATCTTCGTTTAATAATGAAATGATTATCTTTGCGATTCATTTAATACAAACAAGAATTCTTTAATGATAAACATATAATAATCTATGAATCACGCATCAGTTGAAAAAGTATTCAAATCTTCCGTATCAGACATTTTCAGAAACAAGGGTACGGTGGCGTCAATTGCCGAAAAGTCGAATAACAACTTAAGTACTAAAAGCAACAGTTTTGAAAATCTTTATTATTTTGCCGTACAACACAGTTTTAAGCAGATAAACCGGCAAAAACTGTTTAAAATCGACGAAAAAACATCCCTGCCAACAGATTACCAATCATTAGATTTTGCGTATTTCAAGAAGATCTCGAATGAATTGGAAGAAATAATATCATGTTTGCGTAATCTTAACGCACATTTTTTTCATTCTTTTGAGGCCGTCAAAGAAGATGTGATATCGAAAAACACCCTGGAATTTTTGAAAGAAAGTTTTCGTTTGGCGGTCGTACAATCATATATTAACGAAAAAATCAATGAAATAGCAGACAGGCAAACCGGCACTCCGCTCACCAGCGTACGGAAAGATGAAATCATAGACAAGTGTCTAAAAGAGAAACACAACATTGTCTATTTTCTCAAAACAATGTTCTATCAAAAATTCTATATGATAAAAGAGGGGGAAACAAAAAATGACCTCAAAAAAAGACAGGAAGAGAATAAAGAAATCATAGAATTTGTTGACGATCAATTCGACACATTGGACAAAGCCGTTGATTTTATTCTTTTTATAGAGGCTAAAAAAGATATTGTCTGGGAACTGAACGCAAACGGCGACAGCACGGAAAATAATCATAAACGCGAATTGATGACAATTGCAAAAGGCAGATATTTGTCGTTCAATGCCATGTTGTTTATGCTTTCAATGTTTTTGTACAAAAACGAAGCAAATGCTTTAATCCCCAAAATATCGGGATTTAAGAAAAACGGTACGCCCGAAGACAAACGTAAACTGAATGTGTTCCTGTTTTATTCAAAAAAATTCAGCAGTCAGGATATCAACAACGAAGATAAAAAACTGATATTCTTTCGCGACATCATGCAATATCTTGGAAAATACCCGCTTGACTGGAACAAGGCGCTGGAAGGTAATGAAACGGGAATTTTGAACGAATTTAAAAACGCAATCTATCTTCAGGAAATCGAAAGACAATTCCCTGCGCTGAAAGATAATGCCGATTTTAAGCAATTTGCATTAGGTTATTTGTTCCGAAAGGGGAAAATAAATGTGAAAATTAATAATTGGGGTTTGTGGAGAGATATTATTGATAAAGAAAGCAAAATCATAGACGTCTATGAAGATATTAAAAGCAATAACTTAAAAGCAAGGAGTTACAAGAAAAATGACCATTATGATTACTATGTATTAAAATATCTGATTGAGAATTATTTTCCCGACAAAGCGGGATTAGTGTCTCAAAATGTTATAGATAAGAGAAATAAGCACGCAGAAAAATTCAACCAAAACGAAAACACCCAAAGACTTAAAAACCGCATTGCGAACAATTTGATAATCTCGTCGTATGCCCGCAACAAAGACCGTTTTTTGGAGTTCGGTATTCGCTATCTGGCTGCAAACAACTACTTCGGCGAACAAGCGCAGTTCAAAATGTATAAATACCATTCTTCGATCGAACAGCATGGAATATATGAAATATTAGACAGCAAAGCACGCGACAAATTGAAATTCAAAGGCGGTAAAGAAGTGGCATATAAAACATACGCTACAAGCATACAAAAATATCCCGATTGGGATACTCCGTTTGTCGTAGAAAACAATGCCGTTTTTGTGAAATTGAACAAAGACAAGCGTCCCTTTGCCATTCAACGCGACCTGATGATTTATTTTTTGGAAAATGCTCTATACCCGGAAAATCCTCCAATTAAGATAAGCGATTATTTTGGTGAACTTGACAAAGAAAAATCTTCAGCGGTCGCGTTCTTAGATAAAAACCCCATTGATAAAGAGCAAAAAAACAGATTAAAAAAAATCCTGCCGCGACATTTGTTAAACAATTATCTTGCCGCGGAACGAAACGATAATAATGTTATAGTAAACAGTTTACAAGACATCCTCGACCATGCCGAAAAACAGGAAAAACGTTACAAACATTTGAGGGAAAAAGCCATATATCTCGATCAGCTGCAAAAGGAACACCCGATGAAAACGGAAATAGAAAAATCGCGCGAAGCATTGTTCGACGACAAAAATAAAGGCAAAAACTTCAAACTGACCTTTATACGGAAGGCTTGCCATCTCATGTATTTCAAGGATATATACGACGAAAAGGTAAAACGGACGAAACAGGAGGAACCGTCTGAACAGACAGGACACCACAAAAGTTTTCACATTACGCGAGGCGAGTATAACAACTTCTGCAAATGGATGTATGCTTTCGACGCCGTTCCTTACTACAAACAACAGTTAATCGACCTGTTCTCAAGTAAAGGATTTTTTAAAAATGAAGATTTTCGCGAAATCATCGAAGATTCCGACAATCTGAACGATATATGCGAAAAAGTTAAACAAAAATATCGCGAATGGCTCGTTACAAATAAGGACACGGTGAGGAAAAGAGAATATAGCGTAGATTCTTATAGAGAACTGTTAAACAATGGAGTGCGCTATATTAATATATCCCATTTCAGGCAATTTCTGGCCAAAAACGGTGCTTTACAATATCGTTCGCTCGAAAACAAAGCACATCTTGTTGCAGCATATTATATTGAAAAACCGGCCGACGAGACACAAAAGAAACTTTGGAACAACCTGCAAAAAGCACGACACGAAGACTGTTTACTTTACAAACTGGCGTTGCGCTATTTTGAAGGAGACAAAACAGTTACACAATATGCACGAGATCTCGCCGTAGATGAAATTCTCTGTTCAGTCCTTGAATTTCAACAGGAATATGAAATCGGCGGACAACGGAACACTTATACCGTTCTCGTTCCGATAAAAGATGTGGATAAATGGATTGAATTACAGAAATTCGATGACAAAAAAACATTATTGCAACGCCTGCCGCTATATTTGCAAAAAAATCGGAACACCAAAGAATTGAAAGATATTGTCCGAAAATTTGATGCGCCGGAAAAAAGAATTGCACTTTCGGATTTAAGTATAGTAAACAACCATATTATCAATAATCAAGCGAAGTTTACTTGCTGCATCATGGCTTTGGAAGAGTTTTACATCTGGAAAAGCCTGCCGGAAAAATATTTGAAGAATTTGAAAATCAATGAAAAAACCAAAGCCAAAAGGCTTGTATTGGAAAATATTCCCGAACTGAAGGATTATCCCGGAATGAAGAACCGTAATAACGCTTTCCATTTCGACCTGCCGATGGATAAATCCTACCGGGATGTGTTTACGGAAATAGAAAAACGATTTGCGGAAGAAATCTCTAAAAAGTGGACTGTGGAAACTTTGCCGCATATGCACAAAAATGTTTTGGAGGTATTTATCAAAAAAATGAGAAATGATATTTTTGACACATCCATTGTTTACAAAACCAGCAAATCCGGTGTATTAACTAAAAAAACAGATACTGCCGAAACGCGGAAAAAAGCATTGAAGAAATATCTTAAAGTATTGCAACAGCAATTTCCCGATCGCCGGGCTTGCGATTGCAACACGTAGCAAAGTGCGGCAAAACAATCCCAAATATGTAACGATTTATCCGAATAAAATATATAGAATATGTGTGCGCAAGTAGAAGATTTGTATGTAGCAATAGCCACAATAGCGGCTGTGTTTATATCGGGAGCAATTTCGGTTTTCATTACGCTATATCAAGTAAAGAAAGAAAATAAAAATACGCTGAAGCAATTGGATAAACAGTATCAAAACACGATTCGACAGATGCGCGAAGAAACGAATATCTTGAAATATCGCAAGCTGAACGAACAAAAACTCGAAGCCCTGCAACGTTGCTGGGGGCTGTTGATTTATTCTACGGATTTGGAAAACAGTAAGTCTATCATTACTTACAACGAAATTCAACGAAGAGAAAACCGGCAAACCATAGTCGAAAAGAAGGAATATTTTTTCAACAAAGCACAAATCGACGAGTTTATCGACACGTTGCAACAGTTCTATTTCGCCGACGGTTGGGGAATGTATTTGTCCGACGAACTGAAAACATTACTTTTTGAGTACAGAAACATCCTGTTCGGAATCAGATTAAAAGAAATCGAAGGCGAAAACAATGTTGTGAAATTTAAAAACTCCCATACCGCCGTCAATCTGTTGGAATTGCATAATAATATGGCAAATATGCTGCGACTGGAAATGATTACATTTTTCAATACCGACCCGCAGGAAAATGCGTAATGATTGTATATGATTTAATATCAACTTGCTCTTTGACATCGTTGAAAGCGTAACTTCCCTCTATTTGGAGGGTAAAAACAACCGGCACCGTCTTGAATTACTATGTCATTCAGGTTGTAACTTCTCTCTATTTGGAGGGTAAAAACAACTAGGTATCATGGATTTCCCGCCTTTCGCGGTTGTAACTGCCCTCTATTTGGAGGGTAAAAACAACGAGAGACAGTTGCAACTAATGTTTCGCTTCGTTGTAACTGCCCTCTATTTGGAGGGTAAAAACAACTGTCAAACCATCTTAATACATGCACACTTGGTTGTAACTGCCCTCTATTTGGAGGGTAAAAACAACAATCAAATATTTACTATTTCAATACAAAGAGTTGTAACTGCCCTCTATTTGGAGGGTAAAAACAACTTGCATTACTTCCCTTTGCCATTCTGTTAGGTTGTAACTGCCCTCCATTTGGAGGGTAAAAACAACTTAGCACAATTACTCACCAAACTCCTGTCAGTTGTAACTGCCCTCCATTTGGAGGGTAAAAACAACCGCTCGGCTGTGCAGCAACGCCGTGCACCAGTTGTAACTGCCCTCCATTTGGAGGGTAAAAACAACTTCTTAAAGTGCACGGTTCATAGTTGTTCCCGGAATGTTTTGAAGTGGAGTAGAATAAAAAAACCATCGCCGGCAGTATTCACGCCGGGATGGTTATGTTCGCTCCCGTCGACAGGACGTCGCAACGGAGAGCGTTTTCACGTTGTATTAAATGCTAAAAATTGAAGTCTTCATCAAGAAGACCGTTTGTGGATTTAGGCAATCCCGATTCCTTCAGTTTTGAGTCGAGACCGCCTCCCTCACCCGCACAAGTTTCCGCAACAGCCCCTCCAGCAAATCCAGAGGAAGCATATTCGCTCCGTCCGATTTCGATTCCGACGGATTAGGGTGAGTCTCTATAAACAATCCGTCCGTCCCGACCGCCACCGCCGCTTTGGCTATCGTTTCTATCAGTCCGGGCAGTCCGCCGCTGACGCCCGACGCCTGATTAGGCTGCTGAAGCGAGTGCGTAATGTCGGTAATCACCGGAAAGCCGAACTCACGCATCTTAGGGATGCCCCGAAAATCAACCACCAGATCGGTATATCCGAACGTAGTGCCCCTTTCGGTCAGCATCACGTGCGGATTGCCCGCATCCGTCACTTTTTGCGCGGCATAACGCATGGATTCCGGCGCAAGAAACTGACCTTTCTTTATATTCACCGTCTTCCCCGTCTTCGCCGCAGCTATCAGCAAATCCGTCTGCCGGCACAAAAAGGCGGGTATCTGCAATATATCCGTAAATTCGGCCGCTACCGTCGCGTCGGGCGTCTCGTGTATATCGGTCACCGTCGGTATCCCGAACGTTTCGCCCGTTTTACGGAGTATCCGCAACGCCTGCTCGTCGCCTATGCCTGTAAACGAATCTATCCGCGAACGGTTCGCCTTGCGGAAAGACCCTTTAAACGCATATGGAATACCGAGTTTGGCCGTGATCTCCGTAATCTTTTCGGCGATACGGAGCGCCATCTTTTCACTCTCTATCACGCAAGGCCCCGCTATAAGGAAAAACTGTTTTTTGCCCGTAAGGCCGTTTATCGTATTCATTCTGTTTATTTTATTTTAATATGATTATTCGTGATTACGCCTAAATTGATTTTTGCAAGAAACAGAGTCTGTCAAGAGTCTGTCAAATAAATTTTCAAGGATTCTACCCATATCCCCCTTTATTGTGTAAAACTCATCTCTAAACAGTCACCGTTCATCACCGGTTGGCTTCGTCTTTTTTCAGCGCGCGGTAGATGACGTCCTGTATCCGGGTGCGGATGTCCAGTGTGAACAGTTTGGTGTTTAGCCGCGTGGGGTGGACACGGTTGCTCAGGAAGATGTATATCAGTCTGTTTTCGGGATCTATCCAGAAGCAGGTGCCGGTATAGCCCGTATGTCCGTATACGCAGGGCGGCACAAGTTCTCCGCAGGGAGATGCTTTGGTCGAATCCGTTTCGGGCTTGTCGAAACCCGCTCCGCGTCTCGATACGGGGCTTTTGCTGCGGGTAAAGAGTTGACAGGTAGCTTGCGAAAGGTAGGTTTCACCTCCGTAGACGCCATCGTTCAGATAGAGTTGGAGTACTTTGGCCAAATCCCCGGCATTCGAGAACAGCCCGGCATTGCCGGAGACGCCTCCCTGAAAGGCGGCGGCTTCGTCGTGTACATATCCGTGCAGCAACTGACGCCGGACGAAACGGTCGTTTTCGGTAGGGACGACGAGCGTCGAATCGAATCTGTCCGACGGGTTGTAGGTAGTGTAATGTGCGCCCAGAGGGTCGAAGAACGTTTTACGCAACAATTCGTCCATCGGCTGGTTTTTAAGGCGTTCGACAATCATTTTCAGCAGGATGAAATTTACGCAACTGTATACGTATCTTCCCCGGCCGGTCGGTTTGGCGCGTCGGATTTCGTGGATGATGGTGTCGCGGAACGAGTCGTGCACGTAGAAATCGCGCGCTACCCGGGTGGTGAAGTGCGGTTTTGGAGTGGGGGAAACGAGGTCGGAGAGGAACGCGAAGTCGTTACGCACGTATGTTTGCGGCTCAAAGAGGACAGGATGCGTGCTCTTGGCCGTTGTACTGTACAGGCTGCCTTCGAAACTGCTCGTGTCGACGGCCTTCAGGTAAAAGCCGATGGTAGGCGGCAGGCCGGTCTGGTGGTAGAGGAGTTCGTCGATCCGCAAATCGCTTTTGTCCGTCCCCTGCATTTCGGGGAGGCAGGCGGCGAGGGGCGTATTGAGCGTGAGCAGGGTGTCGTCGAAAGCTTTCATGACGGCAAGCAGGGTGCCGGTGGCTTTCGATACGGAGGCGAGGTCGTATACGGACGATTCGGTGACGGGTTTCGTGCGCTGATAGTCGTAGTGTCCGAACGATTTGTGGTAGACAATCATGCCGTCTTTGGCGACCAGCACCTGGCATCCGGGGTATGCACGGTCTTCGAGGCCTTCGGCAACGATGAGGTCTATGGAATCGAGACGTTCGGCGTACAGTCCCGCCTCTTCGGGGAGGTGATAGCCGAGGCGCGTTTTCGGAGTGCGGATGCCTGTGCCCGCAGGGAAAAGTCCGGGGATGGTGACAGCCAGCCGTCCTTTTGCAGGAATACCTCCGAAGACAATCTGGGCGGCAAAGCGCTGGGAGCCGGACGTGGCTTCGTAAGCCATTATGCACGCTCCGGACGATTCGACGGTAGCGCGGTAGGCCTTGCCGAAGTACGGAGTGGTGAAGAAGACGCAGACGGGATTCTTCCGGCGCGCAAAATCCGACAGCGCCGGAGGTTCGGGGATGGAGGTAGTGAAGACGGCGCAGATGACGACGTCGTAGCTCTCCAGCGCCGCAACGATGCGCTTCGTCTCGCGCTCACCCGTTTTCGCGGTGATTTGAAATGCGGTGACCGGGCAATAGCGGTTCAGCATTGCGAGAAAGTCGTTCTCCTTCGGTTCGCCGAGGGTGAGGACGGCGATTCTCGTCGTGTCCAAACGTTTGAGGGGGATGAGGTCACCGTCGTTTTTCACTACGGTGACGGATTCGGCATTGAGTTTGGCGGCGAGCCATTCGGCATGGGGCGTGTTCAGTCGACGGGCAAGGCCTTCGGTATCGACGGGGCGATAGCGGTGCAGCCCTGCGGCGTATTTGTAGCGCAGTATCTTTTTGCATCGTGCGTCGATGTCGTCCATTGTCAGGATACTGTCCCGCAGGGCTTTTTTCACGGCCTCAAACTCCCTTTCGAGCGAGGCCGGCGCGAGAGCAATGTCGTTGCCTGCCAGAAGCGCGCTGACGGTCGGGCTTAGACTGTCGGCGACGGCGCCCTTCATCTCAAGCGCATCGGTGAAGCAAAGCCCCTCGAAGCCCATGCTGTCCCTTAGCAGGCGTGTGATTATCGCGTCGGAAAACGAGCTTGCACGATTGGGCACGCTGTCCAGCGCCGGGACGTAGAGATGTCCGCTCATTATGCCGGCGAAGCGTGCGTCGATGTAGCGTCGAAACGGCTCCAGTTCGATGCGGCGCAACGAGTCGGCCGTGTAACGGACGGTGGGCAGTGTGTAGTGCGAATCTTCGGACGTGCCGCCGTGCCCGGGGAAATGCTTGGCCACGGCAATGACGTGCATACTCTCCAGTCCGCGTGAATAGGCGATGCCTCGCCGCGCCACGTCGTCGGGATTTTCGCCGAAGGAGCGCGTCCCGATTACCGGATTGTCGGGGTTGGAATTGACGTCGAGCACGGGCGCGAAGTTGATGTGTATCCCCATCTCGTTGCACTGCCGGCCTGTTTCGCGTGCGCAGGCTTCGATGAGCCGTTCGTCTTCGACGGCGCCGAGCATCATGTTTTTAGGGAAGCGCATCGTTCCGCTCAGGCGCATCGACAGCCCCCACTCGCCGTCGAGCGCGATGAAGAGCGGGATGCGCGACATCTGCTGCACCCGATTCGTGGCCTGCGCCTGCGTCACGGGATCGCCTTGGCGGAACAGTATTCCTCCGATTTTCATCCGCTCCACCCCTTCGCGCAGCACCTTCATCCGCGCCGCATCCGTACCGGGATAGGCTGCTATCATAAAAAGTTGCCCGATTCGTTCATCGTCGCTCATTGTCCGGAATACCGAATCCACCCATCTGTTCATTGCCTCCCTGTCCGTTCCGGCAAGCAGGGACGGCTCGACGCGAGCGAAAAGCATCGTCGAGGCGAGGTAGAGACATGCCGTAAAAAACACCTTTTTTGTCATACAAATACTTTGATCTCTGTGCACTCCGCCTCCGTATTGGATTTTTTATGTGTATATCGGATATGATACCTCAACCGGCCGGAAGCCGCAATCTTCCGTTCCGGAAGCCGTCGTCCGGACGGGCAAAAGGACTTCCGGGGCGCGAAAAGCGCCGGAATCCTCACATGAGTTTGTTTCAACCTCACGTGAGTTTGTTTCAAACACACGCGAGTTTGTTTCAAACACACATGAGTTTGTTTCATCCGCACATGAGTTTGTTTTAAACACACGTGAGTTTTTTTCAAACACACGTGAGTTTGTTTCAAACACACATGAGTTTGTTTCAAACACACATGAGTTTGTTTTAAACACACGTGAGTTTGTTTCAATCTCACGCGAGTTTGAAAAAAACACACGCGAGGATTTTTCGTCTTTTCCCGGAAAAGGGCTGTTTATTCCGTCGTCCAGACGCTGCAAGAATAAATGAAGATTGCGGCTTTCAACCGATGGAGGTATTATATATCCGATATACATATTTCCTTTATTGAATTTTTCGGCAAAGGAACAGGATAAAAATTACAGGGATATTTCGGATGCGTTACGATTTCGATACAAGTCGGTTTTATTCGTCAAGGCAACGGCGACCGACGACTTGACGGCCTATGAAAAGGCATTGCAGGCGGCGCTGTCCGTCATACAGGCCAAATATCCGGACGGCATTTACGCAACAAATCCGTTTTTTGTCTCGGATTTCGCCGATTGTGATAAAAACACCGTATTTTTGCAGCCATAACAAATTTCATTTAAAAATTATAGACATGAAAAGATTCGTTGGTTTATTGTTCGTATTTATGTTTATGCTTGTTTCCGGCCCGGCCGGGGTGTCGGCATCAAATCTTGCAGACGGATTGAGCGGGGGCGATGAAGCGGAACAGCCCGTGAAGGAAATGCAGGAAGTATGCGATTTTTTGAAAAAGTGCGGAGTTTATTTCCTCGCTACGGCAGATGGCGATCAGCCGAGAGTTCGTCCTTTCGGCACGGCGGTTATTTTTGAAAACCGGCTCTACATCCAGACCGGAAAGAAAAAAAGAGTATCCGGACAAATGAAGGCCAATCCGAAAATCGAAATCTGCGCACTGGATCAAGAGGCAGGCAAATGGCTTCGCATCGCGGCGACCGTCGTTGAAGACGAGAGGCGGGAAGCCAAGGCGTATATGCTCGACCGGTATCCGGAGTTAAAGTCGATGTATTCGGCCGACGACGACAATACGCACGTGCTGTATCTTAAAAACGTGACGGCTACATTTTCGTCGTTTACGGGAAAAGACAGGACGGTTACGTTCTAAAGCCTCGGTACGGACTTTTACGGCTTCTCCTGTATGTATGCGTTACACCGGGAGGAGATACGTGGTTTTTTATAATGCGCGCTTTCAAGTCCGCATCCGCTTTTTATTATTGATGAAAACAAACATACTGATTGCTACGCTTTCCGAACACAGCATTTTCGGATGGAAATTCAATGTGTATTCGGCACAAGTTTGCTCCGATGAGGTGAAACGCCTGCAAATACTGGGCATTCCGAACAGGGCGGAAGAAGAAAAGCGCGGCGCTTCCGCCGATTTGCTCCGGCTGATTGCTCTGGGCAACGACCTTTCCGACCGTGAACTGATGAAGGCATATTCGGGAACGCAATTGACTGCCTCTTTTAAAAAGGAAATCTCTCCCGGGATGTTCGAAAACATCGTCCGGCCGCGCATCGAAACGGTAAATCGCAAAATTACGGAAATCATACGCCGGACAGGCGTCCCTGTTTTCATGCGAAAGGATTTATCTCATAACATACTGTATGAACATGACCGGATATTCCTGCTTCCTTCGCCGACGAGCTGCGTCTTCCGTTTCGTGAAAGACTCCGGCGGCCTGCGCTACTCCATTTCGCTCACCCACGACGGCAAGGCGGTTTCGCTGAACGACCGGCACAATATCGTCATCGCCGAAAAACCGGCCGTTCTCCTGACGGGGAAAAATATTCACTTCTTCGAAAATATCGAAGCAAAAAAACTTGCGCCGTTTTTCACAAAAGAATATGTACATGTCCCGCTGCTTTCCGAAGAGGTATACCTGAAAACTTTCGTATGCAAGATTATGGCGAAATACGAGGCGCATGTCGAAGGGATTCCCGTCCGCGAGCAGAAACCGGAGAAGAAAGCCTGCCTCTCGCCGGAAAAGGATCTTCACATGAATCCGGCGCTGGCGCTTTCTTTCCGCTACGGCGACGACCGGTTTTATCCGGACAGCCCGAAACAAAAAACGGTGAAACCGGTAAAAGAAAACGGCGCGTTCGTAATATACCGTTACATGCGGGATATGGACTGGGAAGCGGCGCATGTCGATAAACTGCTGCGCGAGGGATTGACGCGCAAAGGCTCGCATTATTTCTATCCCGAAGACGATGCCGATTCATACAGCCTGCTCGAATGGTTTAAAGAGAAGCGGGACGTCCTGAGCCGTGATTTTATCATTGAACCGCAGCAAGAAATGACGTACTTTACCGGCGCGGTCTCTTTGCAGGCATCTTACGAAGAAAAAACCGACTGGTTCGATGTGCGGATGACGGTCGTCGTCGGCCGGTATCGGTTTCCGCTCAGTGACTTCCGTACACATATCCTGAACGGGAAACGGGAATTTGTCCTGCCCGACAACACCATTTTTGTCCTGCCCGGCGACTGGTTCGAAAAATATACGGATTTGTTTACGTTCGGCCGGGAAGAAAATGACCGGATAAGACTAAAGAAAGTACACGTCCGGATGCTGGAGTCGGCCATGCGCGGCGCGTTGCCGGAGCACGATTTAGAGGCGCTCCGCAATTACCTGCAAACGCCGTCCGACCGTCCGGCGCTGCCGCCGCGCATGTACGCGCTTCTGCGGCCTTACCAGCGCGAAGGGTTTTACTGGCTGGAAGGACTTTATCGCCACGGCTTCGGCGGATGCCTGGCCGACGATATGGGGCTGGGCAAAACGATACAGACGATTGCATTGCTGCAACATGTCTACGATTCTTCGAAAACGGACGTTGTGCCCGACGGCCTGCCGTCGCTTTTCGCCGCGTCGCCGCCGCGTCCGGCGGCATCGCTGGTCGTGGCGCCCCTCTCCCTGCTTCACAACTGGGAAAACGAACTGAAACGCTTCGCCCCGCAACTCTACACGATGATTTACGCCGGAAACAACCGCCTGCGGACAAAGGACATCGGCCTCGCATTTAATCGCTACCACGTGGTCATTACCTCCTACGGTACGGTGCGCAACGACATTGCGTATCTACGCAGCTATCCCTTTCAAATACTGATTCTCGACGAAAGCCAGTATATCAAAAATGCGGAATCGCAGTCGTATCAGGCCGTCATGCAGCTTTCGGCCTCCCGTAAGCTGGCGCTGACGGGCACGCCTGTCGAAAATTCGCTTGACGACTTGTGGGCGCAGTTCAACTTTATACACGAAGGGTTCCTCGGCACTTACGCCTCGTTCAGGGAACGCTTTGTCCGGCCTGTCGTGAAAGAAAAGGACGAACGGCAGAAGGCGCAACTCAGGAGAATCATCGCCCCCTTCCTGTTGCGGCGTACCAAAGAGGAGGTGAATCCTGACTTGCCGCCCCTGCAACAGGAAACCATCTACTGCGACATGACCGATGCGCAGGGAAAGATTTACGAAACCGAGAAAAACCGTATCCGCAACATCCTCTGGGAAACGATGGATACGCCGGCGGAGAAAGACCGTTTCATCGCCCTCGAAGGCTTGAACAAGCTGCGGCAAATCGCCAATCATCCCAAGCTGATTTTCCCCGACTATGCGGAAGATTCCGGCAAGTTCGAGCAAATCGTCCTTGCGTTCGAGAACCTTCGTGCAAGCGGGCACAAGGTGCTCGTCTTTTCGTCATACGTGCGCCACCTCCGCCTGCTGGCCGGGAAATTCGACGCCGAAGGCCGGCGTTATGCCATGCTCACCGGCGAAATGACAGGCCGGGTACGCGAGGATGCGATCCGCCGCTTCACGGACGATGCGCAGGTACACGCTTTCTTCATCTCCCTCAAGGCCGGCGGCACCGGGCTGAACCTGACGGCGGCCGATTATGTATTCATCATCGACCCGTGGTGGAACCCGGCAGCCGAAATGCAGGCGCTCAGCCGCGCACATCGCATCGGGCAGGACAAGCCCGTCATCGCTTACCGCTTTATCTCGACCGACACCGTAGAAGAAAAAATCCGCCGGCTGCAGGAAACGAAATCCGCCCTTGCCGAAGCGTTTATCAACGGCAACAATCCCCGGAACCCGATTAGCTGGGAAGAAATTGCGGCTCTGCTGAAATAAATATTTTCCGGATACGGAGAAAATTTACCTTCAGCCATGATTAGTTTTGGCCGTACATGATTAGGGTTGGGCGGCATACGGAGGCAAAAAGCGCCCGAATCATCGGATTCGGACGCTTTTTATCGTTTAAAAGCTACGCTCAAATGTCTTTCAACCAAGCTGCAAGCAAAGCAGTTACCTGCTCGTGATAGGCGTAGTCGTTGCGCAGCCCCCATCCGTGCCCGCCGGTGGGGAAGATGTACATGGATGCTTTCACGCCGTTATCTTTAAGCGCCCTGTAGTAGCGGATGCTGTTTTCGGGCGGGACTACCGTGTCGTCGTCGCTCAGCAAAAGAATTGCGGGGGGCGTGTTGCCGTTGACCTGCTTTTCGGTGGAGAACAGGTGAATGTCCGAAAGCGAAGGTTTGTCGCCCAGCAGGTTGTTGCGCGAGCCGCCGTGCGTGGCAATATCCATCGTGATGACGGGATAAAAGAGTATGGAGAAGTCGGGGCGCGAACTGACGCCGGAGGTCGTAAAACGGGTGGAAGCCGTAGAAGCCAGATGGCCACCTGCCGAAAAGCCTGCGATGCCGATTTTGTCGGCGTTGATGCGCCACTCTGCGGCATGACGCCGGACGTAGCGTATGGCCTGCTGCGCGTCGTCGAGCGGCACCTCCCTGTGCCTGTTCGGCATCCGGTATTTCAGGATAATGCCTGCAATGCCCTGCGTATTGAGCCACTGTGCAAACAGGACGCCTTCGTGGTGCGAGGCAAGTCCCGCATATCCTCCGCCGGGGCAGATGACGACCGCCTTGCCGTTGCCCCGTCCTTTTTCAGGCAGGTAAACGGTGAGTTCGGGCGACGATACGTGCGTGATCCAGTGATTGTCGTCGATGCTTTCCGCCGTCGCGATTTCGTTGCTCGTGGGCGGGTCGCCCTCCCACAACTTTACGACCGTCTGCGAAGCGGCAGGCAGGGCAAGGGCTGAAAGCAGGGCGCAGATGATATATGCTTTTTTCATGACAGGCCGGTTATTCGGTTTCCACAGTAAACCGGTAAATACACCGGCTGACGTATTTCTCGCCCGGACGCAGGGTTGTAGTCGGGAAGCCGGGCTGATTCGGGCTGTCGGGGTAATGTTGCGTCTCAAGGCAGAGGGCGCCTCTGAACGGGTAAACCGTACCGAACTTGCCGGTGTCCGTGCCTTCCATGAAGTTGCCGGTGTAGAACTGTATGCCCGGTTCGCTGGTATATACTTCCAGCGCGATGCCGCTCGTCGGGCTGACGACTTTTGCGGCAAGCAGGCCGATGTCGCCTTTTGTATTCAAAACCCAGTTGTGGTCATAGCCGCGTCCCTTCACGAGCTGGTCGAAAGGCTCGTCAATCCGCAGTCCGACGGGAATCGGCCGGCGCAGGTCGAGCGGAGTACCTTCTACCGGCGCAATTTCGGAGGTAGGAATCAACAGGCTGTCCACCGGCGTGTAATGGTCGGCATTAATCATGACGAGATGGTCGAGAATCTGCGAGCCGGGCACGCCTGAAAGGTTAAAGTAGCTGTGATTGGTCAGGTTGACGACGGTTTCCCTGTCGGTCGTCGCCTCGTAAAGGATACTCAGCGCATTGTCGTCCGTCAGCGAATAAGTCACCGTTACGTCCAGGTTACCCGGAAAACCGGCGTCGCCGTCCGGCGAGAAGTATTTCAGCGTCAGCGTCCGTTCGTCCGGCTGTACCGCGTCCCACACTTTGGTATGATAGCCCTGCGGCCCGCCGTGCAGGCAGTGGCCGTTGTTGTTTTGGGGCAGCTGATACTCCGTGCCGTTCAACGTAAATTTACCCTGCGCGATGCGGTTGCCGTAACGACCTATCAGCGCCCCGAAGTTCCCGTCCGAAGCCAGATAGTCCTTAATCCCGTCATATCCCAGTACCACATCGGTCGGTTTGCCGCTCTTGTCCGGCACAAGGATAGACGCTATCCTTCCGCCGTAGTTCGTAATACACGCTTCCATGCCTTTCTCATTCTTGAGTACATACAACGCCACAGGCTTGCCTGCCGTTTCCGATACGAAATCGTTTTTGTTCAGGCCGGACGCGATCGTCTCTTTCTTTTCTTCACAGGACGACAACAGACACGTTGCCGCCAAAACTCCAATTATCCAAACTTTTTTCATTTTGCATTAATATTATATTGTGTATGGCGGCAAAAATAGTCAAAATCTCCGTCGAGCGGAAAAGAAACTGCATTATTATGTATTTTTGCAGCCGTTATGAAACAATATCTGGATTTACTCAATCATGTACTCATCCGCGGCATCGCGAAGGAAGACCGCACGGGTACGGGCACGCGAAGTGTGTTCGGCTACCAGATGCGGTTCGACATGCGTGAAGGCTTTCCGCTGCTTACGACGAAAAAGCTGCACCTCAAGTCCATCATCCACGAACTGTTGTGGTTCCTGAAAGGCGATACCAATGTCCGCTATCTTCAGGAGCACGGCGTGCGGATATGGAACGAATGGGCTGACGCCGACGGCGACCTGGGACATATCTACGGTTATCAATGGCGGTCGTGGCCGGATTACGAGGGCGGGTTCATCGACCAGATAAGCGAAGCGGTCGATACCATACGCCGCAATCCCGACTCGCGCCGTATCCTCGTCAGCGCGTGGAACGTGGGCGACCTGAAGCGGATGAGCCTGCCGCCGTGTCATGCCTTTTTTCAGTTTTACGTGGCCGACGGACGGCTGAGCCTGCAACTGTATCAGCGGAGTGCGGATATTTTTCTCGGCGTGCCGTTCAATATCGCTTCATACGCCCTGCTGTTGCAGATGACGGCGCAAGTCACCGGACTGGAAGCGGGCGATTTTATTCATACCTTCGGCGATGCGCACATCTACAACAATCATGCGGAACAAGTCCGCCTGCAGTTGATGCGGACGCCGCGCCCACTGCCGCAGATGCGCATCAATCCTGCGGTGAAAAGTATATTTGATTTCCGGTACGAAGACTTCGAACTTGTCGATTACAATCCGCATCCGCATATCAGGGGAGATGTGGCGGTCTGATTTCGAATCAATCCGCAAGCATTTTCTCTGCAATCACAAGGTCTGTCGGCGTGGTGATCTTTATATTCTCTCTGTTGCCGGACACTAAGCATACGCTTTTTCCCGACGCCTCCACTACGGAAGCATCGTCCGTGAACAGGGGATTATACGGTTGGCGGTAGGCAGCCTCAATCCGGTCGCGGTGAAAGACCTGCGGCGTCTGTACGATGCAATAATCCGCGCGGTCAACGGCACGACTGCCCCTGTCGTCGCGCACACGGATGGATTCCGTCAACGGAATCACCGGCACGGCTGCGCCGCATGTGGCCGCTTCGACGAAACAGGATTCTATCACTTCGGGCGTTACCAGCGGGCGGACGCCGTCGTGCACGCCTACCACATCGCATTGCGATACGTAAGGCAACGCATTGCGCACCGAATGAAAGCGCGTCTCGCCACCCGTTGCGATCCGGTGAGGGATGCGACAATCCAGTTCGCGGCACAACATCTCCCAGTACGCCCGATGCGCTTCGGGAAGGACAACAACCAGCATCGCACTTTCGTCCCAACGGTGAAACACGCCAAGCGTATGCATCAGCACGGGTTTGCCGTGAACAGGGATAAACTGCTTGGGCAAATCTCCGCCCATGCGCACGCCCTGTCCGCCTGCTACAAGGATGACGCCGCGCTTCATTGCAATTCTTCCGCTGCTGTCCGTTCCGCTTCGCCGTTCGCCCCGAACAGTTTTTCCCTGCACCGTTTGGCCAGAAGGCCTGCTTCTTCTATTCTTTCCGAAAGCACGTCGACATCCGGCTCGCTCTGCTCAAGTTCGTCCGAAATGGTACGAAGCCTTGCAAACGATTCGGCGTAAGATTCTTCTTTTTCCATATTGACTGTATAATTATATATGTTGTGCCGGTTTTGTTTTACCGGACAGTGGCTGTGCGTTCGCCGTCGGCATAGCGTATGACAATTACGTCGCCGGTCGCAAGTCCGGCTGCGCGTCCGACTATCTTCCCGTCTTTCAGCGTCAGCGAATAACCCTGTGCGAGGATGTGGTCGGGCGATACGAGTTTCAAGAACTGTCCGCTTAGTTCCAACTCTCCTTTTTTGTCTTTGAATAACAGTGCGGACTGATTTTTCAACTGCTGTTTAATTCCGTTCAGGAGCGATTGCAGCCGTACTATTTGCAATTGCGGGACAGTCCACTGCGTGCTCAGCGACATAAACTGCATTTTGCTTCGCTCGACGATATGCGCGGCCGATGCGGGAAAGCGTGCGACGAGCAATTTCAGATGCATTTCGTGTACCGCCAGTATATCGGCTGCGCGGTTATGCACGGAGCGGAGCAGTTCGTCCAGCGCTACGGCCTGTTCGTCCATCCGGCCTATAAGGAAAGCCGCTGCCGCCGTCGGCGTTTTCACCCGCGTATGCGCGACCATGTCTACTATCGAATCGTCGCGTTCGTGACCGATGCCGGTGATTATCGGCAGGGGAAACTGGGCGCAGTGTGCCGCCAGGGAATAGGAATCGAAACAATTCAGGTCGGACGCCGAGCCTCCGCCGCGGATGATCACGACCACATCGAACAAATCGGCCTGTTGCGATACGCAATCCAGCGCGGCGATCACCGATTCCTCCGTCTTTTCGCCCTGCATGACCGCGGGAAACAGTTTCGGATAAAAGGCATATCCTGCCCGGTTACGGAGCAAATGGTTTACAAAATCTTCGTATCCTGCGGCCGTAGGCGAAGTGATTATCGCAATGCGTTGCGGCAAATCGGGGAAGACAATCTCCCTGTTCAGATCGAAAACGCCTTCTTCCTTCAGGCGGAGGATGATTTCCTGCCTTTTCCTGACCAGGTCGCCCAGCGTATACGAGGGGTCTATTTCGTGCACGGTCAGACTGTATCCGTACAGTTTATGAAACTCGACGGAAACGTGCGCCATCACCATCAGTCCCGATACGAAAGGTTGCCCCGTGACGTATTCGAAATGCGGCTTCAGCGCATGAAACGTGCGCGACCAGATTGTCCCGCGCGCCCTGGCGACGATTTGCCCCGCAGGCTCGTCTTTTTCCACAAATTCAAGGTAACAGTGTCCCGACGAGGTATTGATACGCACGTCGCTCGTCTCGGCGCGCACCCAGCAGGTTTCGGGAAACGCGGCACAGAGGGCTTGCCGGACACGTTCGTTCAGTTCGGACAGCGTCATCGGGGCGTCCCGACCGTCCATGTCACCGCTCGGATACATTCGATACATTCAATTCCGTCTGATAAGCCTTGTACACGTCGGGGATACCGTAACCCTGTTCCGCATCGGGACGGTCGGCCTGCGATGCGGTACGGCGTATCAGCGCCATGATTTCCCTGTTGCCGAGCCACGGCAATGCCTGCCAGAGGCAAGCGCCCAGGCCGGCCATAACCGGAGTGGAAAAGGAAGTGCCGTCCGAATAACCGATGTCGCCGTTCGCATCGACCACCGTCGTGCCCGTTCCCAGCGCCACGATGTCGGGCTTCACACGGTAATCGGCCGTAAATCCGGTCGAGCTGAAAGTTGAGCGCCGGCCGCTTTCGTTAATTGCGCCTACCGTGAGCAGTCCGGGCACGTCGGCGGGAAAGGTGATTTTACCCCACTCGCGGTTGCCTTCGTTGCCTGCGCTGACAAACAGCAGGATGCCCTTCTCGACGGCCTTCGCGGCTACCTGCGATATGAACGCCGTCTTTCCGTCCAGGTCGTCGGCGCGATACAGCGTGTCGGTCATGTCGAAAACGTAATAACCCAGCGACGAACTGACGACGTCAATCCCTACGCTGTCGGCATATTCAAGCGCGGCAGCCCAGAAATCTTCTTCAATCGGATATTCCGAGCGCGTATCTTCGCTTTTGATAAGCAGGTAAGACGCTTCGGGCGCGGTGCCGACCATCCGGCCGGGGCGGTTTGCCGCGAGGCACGACAGCACTTTCGTCCCGTGGTCGTCTTCGCAATACACGTCGCCGCCCGGAGACACGACATTGTGCGTACCCAGCAGACGGAGCGACGAGAACATGCCGATCCGGTTGACGTTCAGGAAGCCCGCATCTATTACGGCGATGCGCATCCCCTGTCCGCGTTTTCCGAGTTCGTGCAGCCGTACGCCGTTGAGCATCTCAATCTGCGTACGGGCATATCCGTAGTCGTGCGATGTCTTCTCCTTCACCGGCTCAAGGGGCGTACTGTCGGGCGGACAGTCGTTTTTCGCCGAACGATCCGTGCCTTTCCACACAAACCGTACCGAATCGACAATGGAGAGGGCTTTCAGGCGTTCGACAGCCAGACTGTCGTCGCTCTCGACCACCGCCGTCGCCATCCATTTGCTTTGCGTCACCGGACGGAAGCCCGCCGAGGCAAGCATCCCGATATACGACGGCGCAACAGGCACATCCGACAGCGTGATCTCTATCCCGCGCCCGGCGCGGCGTTCGACGGCTTCTTTCGACAGGAACGCTTCGGCTGCCGGGATGCTGTCCGCCGCCACGCCCTTATCTTTCAGATATACGCGAAAACAATAACTCTCGCCCCCCGCAATTGCCGCGGCAGGCAGGAAAAATATATACAGGCACAACAAATGAGCGGCTATTCCGGTTTTCATCTCTATTTCCGTTTGATTTTAACGGGGCAAAGGTAGAAAATCCTTTCGGAACGGCAAAAGCGGATGCTTGCGGGAGGCGGGCTGCCGGATATGCGTTTCGCGGCGTTCCGCATTTGCTCTGTGGCATTCCGCATTTCCTTCGTGGCATTCCGCATTTCTTTCGTGGCATTCCGCATTTCTTTCGTGGCATTCCGCATTTCTTTCGTGGCATTCCGCATTTCCTTCGTGGCATTCCGCATTTCCTTCGTGGCATTCCGCATTTCTTTCGTGGCATTCCGCATTTCTTTCGTGGAACTCCGCATTTTCTTCATGAGGTTCCGAATTTCTTTCATGGAACCCCACATTACGTCCGTTCAATCCCTGATATTTATTTGCGGAACAGCGGAAGGGCGTGTTGGATTTTATTTCTTCCGGAAACGGCTCAATACAATCCGTCCCCTGATTTCGGCAATGAACTTTGAAGTATGCAATTTCTCAAACAAATATGCATCCGCATACTTTTCGATAATCGCAGGGAAAACGCTTTCGGCCGAAAGGAAATAACCGGCAGACGGCTTTTCGGCATCCAAATCGCGGAAACAGTTGCCCATATAGAAATTCAGTCCGTACAGATTCGGGTAGAGTCTGAGGTTATTTACGACATATACGTTGGTGTCGTTCAGCGGAAAGCGCTGCCGTATTTCCGTTGCAAAAGGCTGCGAAGAGCCTTCACGGTGGATTTTTCGCATCACCACGCCGTCTATAAACAAATTAACCGTAAACGCCAGGAAAATGGAAGAATAAAGCATTTTGATATTGTTCTTTTTCACCATTTGATAGCACAGGGTTATCAGCGCCGCCAGCATCAGTGCAAGCACGGAAATGGTGATTGCCGACGGCGCCGCCGACAGCGCCGCCGCCTTAAGCGTTTCCGTGGACGACGCGCTTGCCACATGCGCCGAAAGAAGGCGGTATATGTCTGCCGCCCCCGTCATTTGCAGCACGACAAGCACGAGTACCGCCGCAACAATCCCCGCCATCACGCCCGAAAATATCCGCATGACGCCCGAACGGCGTTCTACAAAGTGCAGGATATACTGCGACATGAACAAGGCAATGAACGGATAGGCCGGCATCAGATATACGCTGCGCTTACTGCTGGGCAAACAGTAGAAAAAGACGATGCACACCGAAGCGACCAGACTGAAGAGCCGCACTTTGTCCATCGCAAGAATATTATGCAGACACTTCGACAGCCATTTTTTCGGCGCGCTGTCGGGGCGGGCAATTTTCAGTCCGAACAGCGAGATGAACAGCAGCAGCGTCCACGGCACAAAGCCTGCCGCCAGCGTGACGAAATTGTACCATACGCCGTTTTCATGTCCGAGTTCATAATGAATGTCCGAAGATTCCAGATGGAAGAAACGTCCGAAATTTTCCGCCAGCGCCACGTGCAGGAAATCGTTCCCGCCGCGCATCCAGGCCTCAATATACCAAACCGACGGGACAAGTACGGACGACAGGGCTACATACGCCAGCGACTTGATTATCTTGCCTGGGTTGTACTTCCGAAGCGCCGCCAGATATACGGCGAAGACAAACAGCGGCACTACCAGGCCTGCGGGGCCTTTCGTCAGTACCGCGCCTGTCAGCAGGAGGGGAATCTGAATCGGCAACCCCTTCATCTCCATCCTGTCTTCCCAGCGGTAGAGTTCGATCAGTCCGGCGACTATAAATGCCGTCAGCAGCATATCGACCCTTGCCGTCAGGCCTGCGCGGTGTATCTCGACACAGGTAAGCAACAGCAGCGTGGCAATAAATGCTTCCTGAAAGCGCCTCCGCCTTCCGAAAAACAGCAGCACGCACGCCAGCATGGCCGTGTAGGCTAACGCTGAAGGCAGGCGCGACGTAAATTCCGTCACCTGTCCGTTCGGCAAAGAAAAGGCGGCTGTCAGCCAGTGCATCATCGGCGGCTTGTATGCAAATTCGTGGGCATATACTTTCGGCAGCGTCCAGTCGCCGGTTTTCAACATCGAGACGGCAACCGCCGCCTCGCGCGGCTCTCCCTTGGTGGAAAACTCGTTCGTCGCCGCCCACGGCAAAACGGCGATGAGGCAAACAATGATAATCGTGCTTACCGGTTTTTGCAAATACAGGTACTGAAGCGCTGAGGTTCGCATATTGTGTACGATTTTGTTTTACGGGCGTAATTATTTTACAGGCAAAATCTCGATCCAGTAGCCGTCGGGGTCTTCGATGAAATACAGCCCCATGTCGGTATTCTCAAAACATACGCATCCCATCTCCCTGTGATACCTGCGCACCTCGTCGTAATCGCCGGACACGCGCACGCAGAGGTGGTATTCGCCTTCGCCCAGTTCGTAAGGGTGGGGATGGTCGCGCAGCCATGTCAGCTCAAGCGAAAATCCGGTTATCCCGTCCGTCAGGAATACGAGTACGAACGAACCGTCGGGCGCTTCCTTGCGGCGCGCTACTTTCAAGCCTAATGCCTCTTCGTAAAAGGCAATACTCCGTGCAAGGTCGGTCACATTAAAATTAAAATGATCAAATCTGACATTCATTTCCATTTTTCTCTTCATTATATAATAAGTAAATTAGTTAGAACTCGATACTTTCTCCCTGCGCTTTCCAGGCGACAAAACGACATCCCGCACGCACGGCATACGGTTCAAAAGCATTGGCCGAGGCATAGGCATGACCGAAGTGCATCGGCGAAAAAAGTCCGCAGCGAATACGGTCGACAAACTGCTCCGCCCCCAGCATGTAATCCTTGCCGAGGCGTGGATCTACGGGAAACATGGCTACGTCTACGCAGTCCGCTTCACGCCGTATGTCGGCCACTTCTTTCAGAAACCACTCCCCGCTCGCGCGCACCTCTTCGTCGGTCGATTCCTCCTTCCAGTGCCAGTTATTCAGGTCGCCGGCATGAAAGATGCGTTTACCTTCCGTTTCCACCAAAAAAGACACGCCCGCATCCGTCGAACCGAAAGCGCGTACCGTCAATACATCGTCCGACCACGTCTGCCCCTTTTCCGGATAAACGGCATCCGACTGCCCGGCCAGCCGCTTTTCCAGAATATCGCGCGAAAAAATATACCTGACATCAGGCCGTTGCCGTTTCCACTGCAATACCTCCGCCCGGAAATGATCCGGATGCCAGTGCGATGCAAATACGTACACCCGTCCCGGAAAAGAATCCAGATGACGACGCACATAACCGTCGTCCGAATCCTTGAAATAATCGAATACGACGGTCGCCTTTTCACCTTCAATCACAAATCCGCTATGAAACACATAAATTAATTTCATACAGAAAATTTTACCCGGCAAAAATAAGCATTTTCAAGTAAAGACCGATTAATCGG
>JAISNP010000015.1 GCA_031276175.1 Tannerella sp. | reverse complement strand
CAAAGTTATCCGCTCATTGAATATATTATTGTTGACGGCAATTCGTCGGATAATACGAAAGATATCATCAAACAGTACGAATCGGCGATTTCGCATTGGATAAGCGAACCGGATGCAGGATTGTACGACGCGATGAATAAAGGATTGCGTATGGCGACAGGCGATTATGTCTGGTTTTTGAATGCCGGCGACACTTTGCAGAACGGGAATATTGTGATGGAATTGGCAAACACGGTTAAACAGTTTCAAACGCCTGATATCCTGTATGGAGAAACAAATTTGATGGACGACAGCGGAAATATCATCGCAGCAAGACGGTTGAAAGCGCCTGAAACGCTGACATGGAAAAGTTTTAGAATGGGAATGCTGGTTTGTCATCAAGCGTTTGTTGTCAGGCGGACGATAGCGGACGAATATGATTTGCAATATCGTTTTTCTGCTGATTTTGACTGGTGTATCCGATGTATGAAATCGGCGAAGACAACCGTCAATTCTCAATTGCGTTTAGTCAATTATTTATATGAAGGATTAACTACAGCTAATCGGAAGACCTCTTTAAAAGAACGGTATGCTATTATGTGCAGATATTACGGCGTTTTTGTGACGGATATATTGCATATTTGGTTTGCCGTTCGGTATTATTGGGCGAAATGGACAAAAGGAATAATTTGATAATCCTATACTTCGTGCAAAGTATAAGTGGAATAAAGACTAAACGCAAGTTGCAGGTAACATCACAAAACTTTCAAACCAATTAATATGAATATAAAAAGGCAATATATTTCAGCCCTGTGCGTAATCGCAATTGCAGGGACAGCATTGGTTACGGTTAGCGGTTCCGTATTTTCCGGCTACCATTTTATGGATTGCAGTGATTTTACGAATATTGCACGGTCTATGCGGGAAACCTCATGGTGGCAATCCCTCGTGTCGTTCTTTTTATCCGATACCGGCGGCGGACGATTTCGGCCGGGGTGGTGCTTGTACATGTTTACCGTTTCCTGTATGCCGTGGGGAGACAACATGCTTGCGCAGGGCATTGTGAGCTACTGATGAACATCGCTACGGCATTTGCTTTATACGTAACCATACGAAATATAAACCGGACGCACAGAGAGGGTCTTTTATTCGCCGGATTGTTTTTCAAATAACACAGAATGAACGCAAGGCGTTCCCGAAGATCCGCAAGTGGCGTATTGGAATACATGACATACCTTCGTTGTCCGCTCCTTCGCTTTCCTGTCATTTTGTAAGTGCGAAGATATTCATTATGAGCATCCTCAAAATAGGAATACAAGGCTTCAAAATTTTCTATTGTATAACCGGTCATCGAAAGAAATCGTGCCGATCGTTTTTGCCATTCTTTATATTTCATAATGCAAAAGTACTGCGTGCGCGGATTATACATAATCTCTAATATATAAAATATGCAACAAACCAAAGAATTACAATCAAATGTAATTGATGTCTTGCGTTTTCCGCTAATCATAGGAGTGATGTTTATACATAATTTCACATCAACGGCAACTATGCCTGGTATAGAATTCGGGAAGTCCGAAAACTTACCAATCTTCAACGTATGCAGTACACTATTTTCCCAAATATTGGGACAAGTGGCTGTTCCTTTATTTTTCTTTATATCCGGTTTTTTATTTTTTGTCAATCTGGAAGGCTTTACAAAGCACGATTATTTGAAAAAACTGAAGAGTAGAGGAAAAACTTTACTCATTCCCTACTTGTTTTGGAATATTACAATACTTCTTGTCTATTATATCGCTCAAAACATATCGGTATTAGATATGTGGTTTAATCACAAAGTAGAGTATAACATTCAATATGTGTTAGCATCTTTGTGGAGAATGTCGACAACTACACAACCTATTGTACCTCAATTTTGGTTTGTTCGCGATTTAATGATAACTGTAATTTTAACACCCGCATTATACTTTTATGTTCGGATGGCGAAAATATATGGCATATTGCTACTTGGAGTATTATGGCTTTTTAATTGTTGGTTCGATTTTGTGGAAACTCGCGGATTTAGTAGTGTTGTAGTATTTTTCTTTACAACAGGAGCATGGTTTGGTTGCAATAAACGAAATTTAATAAACGATATGAATAGAGTAAAATCTTGGACATTTATTTTATATCCATTATTAGTAATTGCAGATTTTCTAACGCAAAAATATACAGGCAATCAGTTTATTCATAAAATAGGAATAATTGTTGGTATAGCATTTTGGTTCAATTTTGTCGCCAATTTCCTGCAAATAGGGAAAATAAAAGTTCATCGTTTCTTAGTAGCCTCATCTTTTTTTGTATTTGCCATACATGAACCTTGTATGCAGACTCCTATTAGAAAGATACTGTATGCTGTTTTAAATCCTCAATCCGATTTTCTTATTACGATACTTTACTTTCTTATCGTGCCTATTGTAGCGTTTATTGCATTAGGACTGTGTTACATATTGAGGCGTTTTATGCCCCAATTTACCGGAATGATCACAGGAGGACGATCGATAAAATTCGCAACTTGTATTATGCGGGATTCATGATCACTTCTTTGGCAACTGCGCTAATCAAAGAGAGTTTTATACTGGTATTACCTGGCGGTTATATTTTTTACTGTATGTTCTATTACGAAAAGCACGGGGGCGGATTACTGAAGACGTTACTACGCACTTGGAAGACCGGACTGTTTTTGTGCCTGCTCACTGTGACAGGATTGGTTGCAATATACGCTTTTACGGGGTATAAGACTGCGGATATTCATCGTGGCTGGACGCCGTATATAAAAGCGATGCTGTATTGCTACGGCATAAGCGGATGTGCTGTTCCCGCCCTGATCGGCCTGTTTTATCTATGGAAAAGGAAAACGGGCATAAGCAGTTGGGGGTATCCCTTGCTGTTGTTCCTGATGATTACCGTTCCGCAGATTATTCTTTATGCGCCGTCGGGCATTGTCGATCGCTATCTGCTCCCTGCAATGACCGGCTGCGCCATTCTTGCCATATATGTTTACCGGAGATTAAAAACCGAAGACGCCGTCTTGAACGGGCGGTTATGGAAAAATATAAGCATGGGATTGGGAATAGCCATAGTGGCGGCATGTAGCTATATTGCATTTGATGATTCCGCAAAACAACGAATCGTAGATTTTGCATTTTATCTTCAGGGACAGGGATGGCAAAAAATGACCGCTGCTTCGAGCCTTCAATATTTGCTGAGCACAGTTTCTACAATGGCCATTGCAGGCATATTTGCAGGAATCGCCTTATTATCTTGTATTTATATGGGGGGGGGCAAAAGAAGCATCCCGTCTTAAAAATCTCTCAACTTTACGTGGGCGCATTATATCTGATTTTCATTTTGGAGTATGGACTGGCATATGCTTCTTGCCAAAGGTATGCTATGCGGGGACATGCCACGAAAGGATTTTTACACGCCGTGATTGATAATTCTACTTCCGATGACCTCATTCTGGTAGCGGGTTGTCCTGAGATAGAAACAGAAGGATTGACAAAAGGTTTTGCCACTTATATGCACAAGTATGACCGGACAAACCTGTATATATATCCCTTGATAAGAGATTCGGAAGAAAAATCGGCAGCAGGTGTAATACGTTTTTACAATAATAAAACGGTCGATTCCGTTGCCGACAAGCATAGTATCCGCATAGTTGCACTGTTTTCGGGAATGGAGGAAGCGTTCAGGGCGCGTGCCGCCTGGTTTGATGCGGCGCAATATTTCCGTTATGAATTTGCCGGGAATTATGTGGTTTATGCAAAAAAATAGATTGACAGTCATAGTTTTCGTATGGTCATGCCGGCATCCGTGACGACAGTCAATTCTCTACAATAACCCCCAACCCCTCCGTTTCCCGCCGGAGGAAAGCATAACAACCGTTATGCCCGCTTTCGTATACTTCGTTTATGTATAATTTCATACCTTTGTCCTTCAAAAACAAAGATAGAGAATGAACATACGAATAGTCAACAAGTCGCATCATCCGTTACCTCAGTATCAAACGCCATTGTCGGCAGGGATGGACATATGTGCAAACTTGTCCGCTCCGGTCGAAATCAAGCCGCTGGAGAGAAAACTTATACCTACGGGACTGTACATTGCCTTGCCCGAAGGCTGCGAAGCGCAGATGCGTCCGCGTAGCGGGCTTGCGCTTAAACACGGCATCACGTTGCTCAACACGCCGGGCACTGTCGACGCCGATTATCGGGGCGAAATAGGAGTCATACTGGTCAACCTCTCGGCCGAACCGTTCGTCGTCCGCGACGGCGAACGTATCTGTCAGATGGTGATTGCAACACATGCAAAAGTGGAATGGCAACTTGAAGAATCGCTGGACGAAACGGTGCGCGGCGCCGGAGGTTTCGGGCATACGGGGAAATAATTCGGAAGAAATGCAAAGAAACGATATATATAAAGCGTTGCGTCGTACGGGCGGGATAAGCCGGTTTATTGTGCTGTGTGCCGTAGTGTGGATGCAGGCGTATCATGCCGGCGGTACGGAGCGGAACGATCCGTCGCATCCGCAGAAACTTGCAGCATCGGAACAGCGCAAGTCGGACTATTTTTTTTACGAAGCCATCAAGTTAAAGAATGCGGAAAAATACGATGCTGCGTACGAAATGTTAAACCACTGCCTTGCGATAGATTCCACCTCGTCGGCCGTACTCTTCGAACTGTCGTCTCTGTACATGCAGATGAACCGCCCCGAAAAAGCCATGACCCTGCTGAATAAGGCGGTAATATACAATCCGGCAAACTTCACCTACAAGTTTGCACTCGCCTCCATCCTGTTCAACCTCGGCATGTACGGCGAGGCAGCGGAAACCTACGAGGAACTTGTACAGGCTAATCCCGATAAGATGGAACTGAACTACTATCTGGCCGAAGCGCTGACGCAACAGGGCGAAACGGGCAAGGCCATCGAAACGTTCGACCAACTCGAAAACGCCATCGGCATGAACGAGCCGCTATCGCTCAAAAAATACCAGCTCTACATGACGCTCGAACAGCCCGACAAAGCATTCGGGGAACTGGAAAAACTCTCCGACAAATATCCCGGCGACGCGCGTTATCCCATCCTGATAGGCGACCTCTATCTTGATCGCAACGATACCGTCCGCGCACTCGAATACTACAGCAAAGCCTTCGACATTGATCCCGAAAATCCGTATTATACCGTCTCAATGGCAAATCACTACGAAATGACGGGCAATGCCGAAGCCGCCGAACAGCAGATACGGCTGGCTCTGGTCAACGAAAAACTGGATATCGAAATCAAGGTCGGTATTCTCTCCCGATACATCCGGCAGTTGCAACAGTTGCGCAAAAATACCCAGGCCGCCGATTCGCTTTTCAAAACGTTGCTCGAACAGCATCCCGAAGAAATCGAACTCAAACTGATGTACGGCGCACTGCTGTCGTCGCAAAATAAATTAGAAGAAGCGCGATTCCAGTTTCAACTGGCAACCGAGATGGATCCCTCGCTCGAACAGGCATGGCAGCAACTGCTCAATCTCGTCATGCAAACGGGAGATTACGAAAGCGTCGTTGCCATTTGCACAAAGTGTTGCGAACTTTTCCCCGGCGAACCGGTCTACTACCTTTTCATGGGCGTCGCCTACCAGCAGCAGCAAAAATACCGGGAAGCGCTCGATACTTACGAAGCCTGTATCCGGATTATCCCCGAAACAAACCGCCCTGTGCTGTCCGACTATTACGGGCAAATAGGAGACGTATATTTCCGAATGAAAGAGCGCAGCAAAGCCTTTGAGGCATACGAAAAGGCGCTAAGCTACAACGAGCAAAACATCGTCGTGCTGAATAATTACAGCTACTACCTTTCCCTGGCAAAGCAGGATCTCGACAAGGCCGAATACATGAGTGCAATATGCGTCAAGGCCGAGCCGGACAATTCCACCTACCTGGATACCTACGCATGGATTTTCTTTGTGAAGGGCAACTACATGCTGGCTAAAATATACATCGAAAAAGCCCTGGATAAAGACACGGAAAACAATGCGGAACTGTTTGACCACTACGGCGACATCTTATACATGTCCGGCGAAAAAGACAGGGCGCACGAACAGTGGCTCAAGGCAAAGCAGGCCGGAAAGAACAGCGAAACGCTGGAACGCAAGATTGCGGAGAAAACATATATTGAAGCGCCGAAGGATGAAGAATAAAACTGTGGTGACGATAATCTGCGGAGTCTGTATGGCCGCGTCCGGCATCTGCCTGCCGGGATGCCGGACACGGGGCGCCGCTTTGACCACCTCACCGGAAACGGCTACCACGGCGGTACATTCCTTTCATGCCCTCCGGACTTTGTCGTTGAAATATCAGACGCTGTCGGCGCGCCTGCATGTCGAACTTGCGACGGGGACGGAAAAACTGTTTTCCTCGCAAGCCGTCCTGAAAATCCGGCGCGACCGGATACTGCAACTCTCCATCCAACCCTTTGCGGGCATCGAAGTGATGCGCTTCGAGTGTAGCCCCGACAGTTTCAGGATACTCGACCGGATAAACAAACGCTACATGGCCGATGCGTTTGCTAACCTCAAGGGAGATATGCAACCTGCGCTTAACTTCTACAACTTGCAGGCGCTCTTCACAAACCGCATCTTCCTGCCGGGAGAAACCGAATGGCCGGACGACGCTTTTCTCCGTTTCCGTTGCGAGCCGGATGCGCCGGGATACATCTTCCGCACGCAAGGCCGAGACGGACTGGATTATCTTTTCACAAGCCGGAACGAGAGATTGTGCTCCACCGAAATAGCCGATAATGCGCGCCGCGTGCTGCATCTCGATTACGACGCTTTCGGCCTCGTCGGCGAACAATCGTTCCCGACGGAAATCAATGCAGAATGGCGCGTCAACGGCAAAACGAAAGGTTCGATGGCCGTTCGCTATTCGAATATTGATCTTGACCGGCCGCTTGACTTCCGGTTCGACATCCCCAAAAACTACGAACAAGTCGACCCGGCGCAAATCCTGAAATTAATCGGGACATCATGACCGTGACGAACAGCATACGGGTGCTTTTGTTCCTGACCTGTCTCTTTGTCCGTATCAATGCGCCGGGGCAGACCTTTTCGCTTGAGCAACTCGAAGCCCGGCGCAAGGATGCTTTGGAAGAAATCGCCTCGACGCAACAACTGCTGAACGAGACTTCGACGCTCGCCAAAAATTCGCTGAACCACCTGAGCCTGATTTCGGAACAAATCCTTGCGCGCAAAAAGGTCATTCACCTGCTCAATCAGGAAATCGCGCTGATAGACCAAAACCTCTCCATAATGACCGGCGAACTTGCCGTACTGGAAGAAGAGCTCCTCGAACAACGCCGGAAATACGTCACTTCGCTACAAAACATGCAACTGCGCAAGACCGCGCAATACAAGTGGCTGTTCATCCTCTCGGCCGACAATGTCATTCGGTCATTCCGCCGGCTGCGCTATCTGCACGAATATGCCGAATGGCAAAAACAGCAGGTAAAACAAATCATTTACAAACAGGAATCCATCAAACGGAAACAGGCCGAGATGGAAGAAACGCGCACCGAAAAACTCGTCCTGCTCGACGACCGCGAAAATGAACGCAACCTCCTGCAACAGGAAGAAGAAATACAAAAACACGAATACCAACAACTCGACCGCAAGCGCAAGACGCTTCAGGAACAAATCGAGCAAAAAAAGAAACAGGCGGAAAAATTGAACCGGCAAATCGAGCGACTGATAGCCGGAGATATAGCCGGTTCGACAAAAGACAATTCCGTATCGCGCAAGGCCGACACGGCCGGAGGATACGCCATGACGAAGGAAGAAAAAAAACTCTCGGACGACTTTGCCGCAAATCGCGGGCGCCTGCCTTTCCCGCTGACGGGCAGATACAGGATTATAAGCGCCTTCGGCGAGCACCGGCATCCTTTCGAAAAACGTGTGACGGTCAAGAGCAGCGGGATCGAAATACAGACTGCGGCCGGAACGGAAGCGCAGGCCATATTTCAGGGCACGGTAACCAGCGTTTTTGTCGTGAAGAGCGGATACGGCGTCATCGTCCGCCACGGCAACTACCTGACGATCTATATCAACCTGTCGGAAACCTACGTAAATACCGGCGACCACGTCTCCGTCCGCGAAAAACTGGGGACGATATTTACCCATCCCGAAAGCGGGGAAACGATTCTGCACTTCGAAATCAGGAAAGAAAAAGACGCCCTCAATCCCGAACTCTGGCTTAACTGATCTCAAAACCTTAAATTGTCTTGTTATGAAGACAGTTTGCCTTTGTCGGTCGGTTAAATCCTTACTTTCATACAACAATTGCTTCGGGAATAAATCCCTGCCCCCAATATGGAACGCCAGTCCAGTAACCGGCTTTGGCGTCGTTACAAAAGCAGCAAAAATCCGACAAAAGGGTAGTGTGCCGACAGTTGCTTACCGCACAACGTTTATTTTCATTCCCTCGCTTATCTTTTGGCAGCCTTCCACAATCAGGCGGTCGCCTTCCGACAGTCCCTGTTCGACGGTTACGCCGGCGTCGGCCAGCGCACCGGTTTCCACGAAACGTCGTTGCGCCACATCGCTCACCGCGAGCCACACGAAACGCCTGCCGTCGTGCGACGACTGCACGGCGCGGTTGGGAACGACGATTGCCGACGACTCTCCGTCCTGCCCGATGCGTACCTTGCAGACCATACCGGGCATCAGCTGCGCTTGCGGATTATCGACGCCTATTTTCACCGTGTAGGTGTGCGAGAGCGGATTGGCGGCAACGCCTTTCAGCGTTATTTTTCCTGTGAAGATTTGGTTGTCGAGCGCGGGGACTGCTATCACGGCGTCCTGCCCTGTTGCCGTGCTGCCGATTTCGTTTTCGGGGACGGAAATGGCGATGTTCACCCTGTCCACCGTCACTAATTTGAACGCCGTCATGCCGGGCGTGGCGTTGGCGCCGGGTTCTGCGGAACGCCGTGCCACGACGCCGTCAACGGGCGCACAGAGCCGGCAGTCGTCCAAGTTTTTACGGGCGATGGCTTCCATTGCTTTTGCCTGCTGCAAACCGGTTTCCACTTCCACGAACTTGATGTCGGGAAGGCTGCCGTTGTTGTGCAGTTTCGTCAGGCGGTCGTAAGCGTCCTGCGCCTGTTGCAACGAAGCCTGCGTCGCGTCAAGCGAATTTTGCGCAGTCGCGCTGCTCAACACGGCAAGCGTCTGTCCTTTCCGCACCTGCTGTCCTTCGGCGACAAAGACCTGTTCTATCGTTCCCATGCTCGAAAAACTGAGCGAAACGGCTGTCGATTCTTCGACCGTCCCCACGTAATTTCGTTCTGACGACGCTGTCGAGCG
>JAISNP010000007.1 GCA_031276175.1 Tannerella sp. | reverse complement strand
TAAGTACCTCATCACAATAAGTTTTTATTAAAATGGCTAAATTTGATAGTAAGTTGCTTTCCCAGCATCGCCAGACATCTGTTGGTTGCATAGAAGAGCTTGTCCTTTTCCAAATAATCCTCCGGATTGATCCATTCTTTCTTGAGTTTTCTCCATACTGTTTCCGCGATATTCAAGTGCGGAGAGTATGGAGGAAGGAAAGTGATGAACAGTCCCCGTTGTTGCCGGAAAGGTATTCTTTCCCTGATACCTCGGGATTTATGCACGCTGGCATTATCCAGTACCAATGCCGTTTTTTTGTTGATACTGAAAGAAAGTTCTTCCAGATATTCCATGACCGTATCTGCCCCGATATTGTGTTCTGTTATCATTCCCATGTATTTACTCTGTCTGTTAATAAACCCCAGTATATTTATTTTATAAGCTTTTTCGACCGGGATGCAAACGTCTTCACCGGGGAATTGCCAGCCGTAAGGCACATATCCTTGCGAACATACATGGGATTCATCCCCGTAATAGAGGTCTATCTCTCCGGTTTCGTTCAAATGCTCAAGTTCCGAGATCATTGTTACTTGGTGGCGGTAATATCCCTCGTAGGGTTTGCCTTTGGGACGGGTTCTTATCCGTTTATATCTTCCGTTAATACTTTTAAAAAACGGCGCAGGGTACTGTCACTTATCGATTTTCCCCGGCTGGCTTCCCATTCCGCTTTGGCTGTTTGCAGGCGCTGCCGGTGGGATTTGATCGCTTCCAATAAACCTTTTTTGTCTTCGGAATCCAGCGCCGGCTTGCGGCCCTGGCCGGGCTTGTTGCGCAGCCCGGATATGCCTTCCCGCTTGAAGCGATTCACCCAGTGGTTCACGCTGATGTGGCTCATGCCGGTTATCCGGCCAACATCTTTCGATGTACGCCCTTCTGCTTTTAACAGAAGTACATGGCAACGATTACGAAAGCAATGGCTACCGCCATTCTTGAATCCTTGCGCTAAAACTGACCGATCTATGTCGGTGAGTTCGGGGGTATTTACTCTGCTCATGAACACAAAGGTACGAAATAATATAAAATAATTTAGACGACATACCTGTTCATAAATAATGAGCTGATGAAGTAAAGGCCTGTCCACATATCCGGCTACTGAGGTGGTTTTGTCAAGAGTGAAAATCAGGTGTAAATGAGGTTTTTCCATCCTTCCCTTAACAGCCGGCATCCCACGGACATATTTTCCCTGTACTTGCTATACCGTAATCAGTTTGTATTTGGGCACCAGCATCTTCATCACAGCCCACCCGATGAGATAGGCCACGGCACAGATAATAAATATAATGAAGTATCCGGCCGGTTTTCCCTCGAAGCCGAGGAACGTCATGTGCGTCTCATGGGCATAAACAAACAGGTTTCCCGCACCTTTTTGAAGCAGCATGGAACCCACGCCGCCGGCCATGCCGCCGATCCCCGTCACCGTGGCAATGGCGGCTTTCGGAAACATGTCGCCTACGGTAGAGAAAAGATTGGCGCTCCACGCCTGATGGGCGGCGCATCCGAGAGAAATAAGCAGCACCGGGATCCATGCGGCATTTCGTCCCAGATAGGCAAAGTGTATTCCGAGCGGTTGAGCCAGCAACACAAAGAGCGGGAAAAAGGCGAAAAGCAGCATGGCTTTCATGCGCGCAGCATAGGGATTCTGACCGCTACGGTTGATGAAAAGAGTCGGCAGTTTCCCGCCGAAGATGGAAAGCACGGTTACGATGGCATAAAGCGTAAATATGAGCGCCATGCCAAGCCCTTCGGATGTCTTGATTTCAAACTGCGAACTGAGGTACGACGGCGTCCAGAAGAGGAAAAACCACCATACGCCGTCGGTCATGAACTTGCCTGCGGCAAAAGCCCATGTCTGCTTAAACGTGAAGCACTTGAGGAACGGGAATTTCTCCTCCTTTTCCGCAACCGGTTCGCCTGCTTTCCCTTTAAATTCACGCTTGTCCTGTTCGATGTATTCCAGTTCGATGGTGTTGACACGCCTGCTTTTCGCCGGCTTATCGTAGAGGAATACCCAGAAGGCCATCCAGATAAATCCGAAAACGCCGATGATGACAAAGGCCATCTCCCATCCGAAGTATTTAGCCAGCGGCGGGATGGAAAGCGGGGCGAAAAGGGCGCCGATAGAGGCTCCCGAATTGAAGATGGAGGTGGCGTAGGCACGGTCTTTTTTAGGGAAATATTCGGCCGTAGCCTTGATGGCTGCGGGAAAGTTACCCGCTTCGCCGAGCGCAAGAATACATCGCGCAACGAGGAAGCAGTACATGCTGACGGAGGCGATCAGCACCGCCGCGTCGCCGGTAGCTCCGGCCAGTTCGGCCGCGCTGTGCAGGCCGACGTTGGCTTCGGTCACTACGCCGCACACCGCATGAAGGCAGGCGCCGACGCTCCATACGCCTATTGCCCAAAGAAAACCCTTCTTCGTGCCCATCCATTCAACAAGCCTGCCGGCAAAAAGCATACAGATTGCGTATACGATCGAAAAGACGGAAGTAATGGTACCGTAGTGCGCCTCGTTCCAGTGAAACTCAGGCTTAATAAATTCATCCCACGTGAGCGACAGTACCTGCCTGTCCAAATAATTTACAGTCGTCGCGAAAAACAGCATGGTGCATATCACCCAGCGGAAATTCGTCATTCTTTCATTGTTCATGTTCATGTTCATGTCAAATCTTTTAATTTCAAACAATATTGCATTTCAAAACCTTTGCGGCTTAATCAGGCTGTTTCCCGATATAGGCCAGTATTCCTCCGTCGACGTAAAGCACATGCCCGTTCACAAAGTCGGAAGCCTCGGAAGCCAGAAACACGGCCGGCCCCTGCAAATCTTCGGGCGTCCCCCAGCGTTCGGCCGGCGTCTTGGCAATGATGAACCGGTCGAACGGATGCCTGGAGCCGTCGGGCTGTATCTCGCGCAGCGGCGCCGTCTGCGGCGTGGCAATGTAGCCCGGCCCGATGCCGTTGCACTGTATGTTATATTTCCCGTACTCGGAAGCAATGTTGCGCGTCAGCATTTTCAGTCCCCCCTTGGCGGCGGCGTAAGCCGATACGGTTTCGCGCCCCAGTTCGCTCATCATCGAGCATATGTTGATGATTTTACCGCGCCCCTTTTTCATCATGCCCGGAATGACGGCCTTGGAGACGATGAACGGCGCGTTCAAATCCACGTCGATTACCTGCCGAAACGCTTCCGCGCTCATCTCGTGCATAGGGATGCGCTTGATGATGCCGGCATTGTTGACAAGAATGTCTATGACGCCGACTTCCTTTTCGATCGCGGCAATCATTTGATTTACCTGCGCCTCGTCGGTGACGTCGCAGACATATCCGTGCGCCTTGATACCTTTTTCGGAGTAGGCGGCAAGCCCCTTGTCGACCAGTTCCGGCCGGATGTCGTTAAACACAATGGCGGCGCCCGCCCGATGAAAGGCCGTGGCTATTGCAAACCCGATGCCGTAGGATGCGCCCGTAATCAGCGCAATTCTGTTTTCCAGAGAAAATAGACTGTTCATTATATTATATATGTGTGAAGTGATGAAGTGAGTTATCTGGATACGCGCCCGGAGCCGTCGCCTTTCAGGAGGTTTTCCACTTCGGGCACGGAGACGAGATTGAAGTCGCCGCTGACGGTATGTTTCAGGCACGAGGCTGCTACGGCAAAGTCGAGCGCCTTTTGCGGATCGGACGGCCGGGTGAGCAGGCCGTAAATGAGGCCGCCCGTAAACGAATCGCCGCCACCCACGCGATCGACGATATGCGTGATGTCATAGCGTTCGGACAGATACAGCTTGTCGGCATGAATGACGCCTCCCCACGTGTTATGGCTGGCGCTGACGGAGCCGCGCAGCGTGATGACGACTTTTTGTGCACGGGGGAACTTTTCCTTCAGCCGGAGGCATACCGATTCGAATCTTTCGGCACGGATTTCTCCGCCGGTATGGGCGGCGTCGAATCCTTCGGGCTTGATGCCGAATATCTTTTCGGCATCTTCCTCGTTGCCCAGAATCACGTCGCAACCTTCCGTCAGCGCGGGCATGACTTCGGAAGCCGTCTTTCCGTATTTCCACAGGTTTTTGCGATAGTTTAAATCGGTCGAAACCGTTATACCCATCCTGTTGGCCGTCCGGATGGCTTCGAGGCATACGTCGGCTGCTCCCTGAGAGATGGCGGGCGTGATGCCTGTCCAGTGGAACCACTGCGCGTCGCCTAACGCCTGCTCCCAGTCTATCATGCCCGGACGAATGTCTGCCGCGGCAGAGCCGGCGCGGTCGTAAACCACCTTCGACGGGCGGGCTACGGCTCCCGTTTCAAGAAAATAAATCCCCATGCGGTCGCCGCCGCGAATGATTTTCTCCGTGCCTACATTATATTTACGCAATTCGGACAGGCACCATTCGGCAATGTCGTTCCGGGGCAACCGGGTCACAAAATCCACAGGGATACCGTAATTGGCAAGCGATACGGCTACATTCGCCTCGCCTCCGCCGAAACAGACATTCAGGGCGGAGGACTGTATGAACCGGTAATAACCGGGCGTCGACAGGCGGAGCATGATTTCTCCGAAAGCGACTACTTTTTTCATTTTCTCGTTTTTCATTTTTTCCTTACGGCAAATATTTTTTCGATTGGTACAGGCCTCTGTTTTTACCTTGCGCGCAAAGATATGAACATTATTAATCGTTTCCAAAATTACTGCTTTTTATACCAGGGCTGACGCATCTTAATTTATCATGTCTGCTTCCGAATTTTCCTGATTACCTTTCCACGGCCAAAACATAGTCCGCCCCTTCGGATACGATTTTGCTTGCTGTTTCTTTCCGACAGCCCATCGCATCGACGGTTACTATACATCCCTGTAAAGTCGGTACTTCCAATAATTTGTGTTGTATGAGGGGTAAATCAGAAGGGAATGAACAGTTGCAGCTGCCATCTCCGGATTTTACCGCTTGTGAAATATTGCGTATCCGTCACGTCGCAAAGTCCGTATTTATAATTGAACGAGAGGTCGACGTATTTAAAATCATATCCGACCCGCGCCGTCAGGGGGATGTCGAAGGCCGAAAAACTGCCTTTCGATTCCGACTTGGAGACCAGATACAGCGTCGGCTCGACGCCAAACCCGACATACCAGTAGGCGTATATCATGCAGTTGAGCATCGGGTTGAGGGATAGACGGTAATAGTTGTCTTTAAAAGAAGAGCGGTTTGATGCCGGAAGGTTATCCGGATTGTAATGGTATTCGGACGACATTTCACCGCCAATGCCGTATTTCACCTGCTGGTATCCTGCCTGTATATCCAGGTCTGCAAAAAGCGGATTCAGTGTAAACGGCTTCACGTACGGCAACAGCCGGAATTTATATCCGACGGCAGCATCAAATTTTTTGTCTCCCTGAAAAGACATCCAGTGGTTTTCCGGAAGTGGAGCGGGAACAGGTTTGTGAAAACCGGTTATTCCGCCGGATACGATCAAACCCGATTTCACCTCAATCTGCGCATAGGCGCCGAATGTGAACAATAATATAAGACACACAAGCAAAACATTTCTTTTCATAGGATAAAAATTTAGTGATTTGATTGCAAAGGAAAGCCGATAATTTGATTCCACCAAACCTGTCGAATATTCTTGTACCCATATGCAGGGAAAAAGTATAAAATAAACCCTGCAAGCAGGTATTGCCGGCCGCCGCCGGGCGGTCTACCTTTGCGGCGGTTTAACAAAACGATTATAGTATGACATTTCTTCTTTATGCAGTCCGACCGGAAAACCGCAAGGTTCCGTCGAACAGGTCCGACAAAAGCCGGCTGACGGCATTTTTCCTTTTCTTTTTCTTTATATCCCTGTATCCGCACGCCCAAAACGCTCCGCGGTCGCAAAGCTATATCACAGGCGTCGTGACTTCCGGCGGCGAACCGGTCGAAATGGCTTCCGTGTACTGGGCGGGGACGACAATCGGCGTCGCAGCCGACCTTGAGGGGAAGTTCAAACTGGAGGCGCCGACCGACAGGCGTACATTAATACTTACGGTATCGCTGATGGGCTACAAAACGGCAGAGATACCGGTAACATATCCCTTGACGAAGACTTTCTACGAGATTGAACTCGAAGAAGACGCGCATACGCTCCACGAAGTGCTGATCACGGGGAAGTCGGCGACTAAAAAAATCAACGAACTTGCCTACAACGTAGTGGCGGTAGAGGTAAAGCCGTTACACAACACGACGATGGACTTGAGCCATGCGCTCGACCGCGTTTCGGGCGTAAGGATTCGCGAGAGCGGCGGGGTCGGATCGGGATTTAATTTCTCCCTGAACGGATTTACCGGGAGGCAGGTGAAATTCTTTATCGACGGCATTCCGATGGAAAACTTCGGCTCGTCGTTCCAAATCAACAACATCCCCGTCAATCTGGCGGAACGCATCGAAGTATACAAGGGAGTGGTGCCCATTTCTTTCGGCGCCGATGCGCTGGGAGGGGCGGTGAACATCGTCACCGGCAACCGGCAAAACAACTATCTGGATGCGTCGTATTCCTTCGGATCGTTCAACACCCACAAGTCGTGCATCAATCTCGGCTATACCACCGCAAAGGGTTTTACCGCACAGCTGAATATTTTCCGGAACTATTCCGACAACAATTACCCCGTGAACGTCGACGTGGCCGACCTCTCCACCGGACTGTACGAACGCCGCCGCGTAAAGCGTTTCCACGACAATTACCACAACGAAACGATCATCGCCCACGTGGGCGTGACGGGAAAACGGTACGCCGACAAACTGCTGGCGGGCATCACGCTGGGACAGAATAAAGCCGACATACAGACGGCTGCCCGCATGGATCGCGTCTTCGGGGCAAGGTTCCGGCGGGGAAACATCGTCATGCCTTCCGTGCGGTACTCAAAAAAAGACCTTTTCACGAAAGGGCTTGACGTCAATGTCACCGGAAACTACAACCTTGGCTCCGAGCAGACGGTCGACACCGTCGCCCGCCAGTACAACTGGCTCGGCGAGTTTAAGGAAAAGCCCGCGCCGGGAAGCGAGCTGAGCCGCACGCTCTACAAATACAACAACCACAACGGACTGCTCACCGCCAACATCGCATACAAAATCAACGAACGGCACTCGGTCATGATCAACAACGTGTTCAACATCTTCGACCGCAAAGGCAGCGACGAACTCTATCCCGACAACGAAGCGGACAGGCAACCGCGAAAAACCACCAAAAACGTGACGGGACTGGGATACAGGTTCGACTACAATACGCGCTGGAACACCTCGGTTTTCGTCAAGCGCTTCACGCAAACCACCTCCTCCTTCATTCAGGTGGAAGGATCGGGCGGATGGGGTACTTATGAGTACAGGGAATTTAAAAACACTTTCGGCGCTACGGGCTACGGGCTGGCAAGCACATACTTCATCCTCGACAACTTTCAGGCAAAGCTGTCGTACGAAAAAAGCTTCAGGCTACCGGAAAACGAAGAGATTTTCGGAGATGCGAACACCCTGCTGGGCAATCTCGACCTGCGACCCGAAAGCAGCGACAACGTAAACGCCGGCCTGAACTGCAACATCGCCGTCGGAAAGGATCACGGACTGATTATCGACGCCAACCTCGTCGTCAGGAATGCCGTCGACTACATCCGCCCGCAGCAAAACGCCAACGGAACCCATCAGGTAATGACCAACCAGCGCGACGTCATCAACACAGGCTACAACGGCGAAATAAGATATTCCTACAAACGCCTCCTCACGGCAGGCATCAACCTGACCTGCCAGAACCTCCGCAACAACACCCGCTACGAAGAAGGCTCCACAAGAGAAAGCACCGTCTACCGCGACCGCATCCCCAACATGCCCTATCTTTTCGGCAACGGCGACGCCAACCTCTTCTTTCCCGGCGTGGGAGGACGGGACAACAACCTCAGCATCGGATACAACATCCTGTTCGTATACGAATACTACCTCCGCTGGCCGAGTCAGGGCACGTCGGGAAACAAATACACCATCCCCACCCAGCTCTCGCAGGACGTCAACATCACTTACGCACTCAAAAAAGGAAGGTACAACCTCTCCGCAGAGTGCAGAAACATCACCGACGCCAATCTCTACGACAACTTCAGCCTCCAGAAACCGGGGCGGAGCTTCTCCCTGAAGTTCAGGTATTTCATCGGCTTATAGCTTTTATAAATTATATATTCACAACTCAGTAAACCAATTATGTTATTAAAAACAAGTCTCAACAAGTTTGTATTTGCAACATGCGTTGCATCGCTGCTCGCCTCGTGCGACAAAAAAAACGACCTGCCCGAACCGGAAGCGAAGGGCAACTTTCAGTACGTGATCGTAGCAACACCCGAAGGAAGCACCTCCGAAGGCGCCGACTATCTGCTCCAAGCCGGAAGCCTGACCGAAGGCAGCATCACCACCGTGGGCGCAGGACTGGAACAGGACGGATTCCGCTATTTCGCCTTCCACAAAAACCGGGCGTTCAGCTTCCTCTACGGACAGGGCAACCCCGGCGCCGTCACTACCTACGGGCTGAATGAAAAAGGAATACTGCAATATCTTTCCAACCTCCAGACCGAAACCGTACAGGTATTCGGTACCTTCGGCGACGAATTAATCCTCATCAAATGCCCGCGACAGGGCGACGCCAACGCCGGCATATACCGCGTCGACGCCGTCAATCCGCAAATACTCTCCACCTCCTATATCGACGTGGTGCAGCTTGCCGGCAACGGCGAAAGGGCGCATTTCAGCGGCGTCTTTCAGGTAGACGACAAGATATACGCACCCTATTTCTGCATCAAGGGAGTAGCCGGACAGGTATTCCACTCCGATTACACCGACAGCACATGGGTCGCCGTATTCTCATACCCCGACATGAAACTGGAAAAAGTCATCAAAGACAACCGCACATCCTACATCGGCTTTTACTTCGCCCTCCGGGGACTGACACAGATCGACAACGGAGACGTATACGCCTTTTCGACGGCAACAACCGGCGACGCGGCATCGGGCGTCGTACCCTCCACCAAACCCTCCGCTGCCGTTCGCATCAATAAGGGAACATCCGAGTTCGACAAAAGCTATTTCTTCAACATTCAGGAAAAATCCGGAGGCTACCACCTCGACAGAGCCTTCTACCTGAGCGGCACGAAATTCCTGCTCACCATGCACCCCGACAAAACATCGACCCCGATATACGGCTCAAACTCCCTCCGGTTCGCCGTCGTCGACGTCGAAGCCATGTCGTTCGCATGGGTCACGGGACTGCCCGAACCGGACAGACTCGTACACGTCTCGCGACTCCCCTGTGTCGCCGACGACGGCTCAAGCATCGCCTTCGGCATCACCGTCGCCGACGAATACCCACACGTGTATACCATCGACGTCGCCTCCGCCAAAGCAACCAAAGGCCTCGAAGTCATCTCCGGATGTATCACCTCCATCGGCAAACTCACATTCTGATTCTTCTTTTCATACGAAAGGCGACAGGTATCACGAAATATCGTCGCCTTTCCTCTTACTACGCACAACATGACGGCAAAAAAACTGATTCGTAAACTCCACCTCTGGCTGGGCATAACGTCCGGCTGCATCGTAAGCATCATCTGCCTGACCGGCGCCGTATGGGCGCTCCACATACACGGCTGGCTGGGCGAAGGCGACCCGCCGATACCATCATGCCCTCCCGCGGCAATACTGCCCCCCTCCACGCTCGCCGCCATAGCCAAAGACAGCCTGAACGGACGCCTGCCCTCATACATCACCTACACAAAAGACCGGCCCGCGTGGCTCGGCGTCTTCGCACGAGGATCGCGCACCATGCTGATGATCGACCCCTGCTCCGGCAGAATACTGAAACGTACAAGCCTCTCCATGAACGCCGCCGCCGACCAGCCGTTCGACCTGTGGCTCTTCGTCCGGCGCGGACACCAGTCGCTCTGGCTGCCGAGAGCCGTCGGGCGACCGATCATCAACTACTCCACCCTCGCCTTCGTCATCGTCCTGCTCTCCGGCATCTTCCTCTGGATACCCAAAACAAAAAAAGCAACCCGGCACCGCCTCCTCCCCAAATGGAAAAAAGGCACGGGCATCACACGCAAAATATTCGACTTCCACGCCGTAGCCGGCATCTACATATCGCTCCTCCTCCTCCTGATGGCGCTGACCGGCATGATGTGGGGACTGGAATGGTACGCAAAAGCCATCCATCGCATAGCCGGCGTAAACAGCGACATCCAAGCCCGCACGGAACAGTCCGACACAACGCGCCTCGCCCTCCCCTCCCCCCTCGACCCGATGCAGGCCGCCGACAGCGTCTTTCGCAACATGCAGCGCCGATACCCCCACGCCGCCTCATTCTACATCAACTGCCCCGACCCCGCCGACCCCGCCTCCGTCGTCCGCGCCACCGTCTACCCCGAAGCCGGCATCTACTACAACCGCGACGTCTACGCCTTCGACCGATACTCCCTTCGGGAAATAACTCCCGCCGGCATCTACGGCGGCCTGTACCGCGACGCCCCACCCTCCGCACGCCTCCTCCGATCCATCTACGACCTCCACACCGGCTCCTACTGGGGACTGCCCGGCAGAATACTCTACACAATAGCCGCCCTGCTCGGCGCAACCTTCCCCTTCACCGGCGCATACATGTGGTATAAAAGAAGAAAAAAGAAATACACCGGAACGTCGGAGAGCAACGACAAACGATGAACGATAAACAATGAACCGTCAGCGGATAGTGATTATACTTTACGCAGCATGGTTTTGTGCAATAAAAGCAGACCTCTTCTTCCCTGTCAGGGGAAGAATATCAATAGAAATAATCGGTCGCCCCGCCTTCCCCGTTCCCCGTTCAGGGGATTCATACACAGCAAGTGAATGCCCTGACGGGCAATGAGGCGCGTCGGCAGAAGCGCTTTTCTGTTGACAGGAATGCCCTGACGGGCAATGCACAAGACGATACCGCTTTAGTTTGAAACAGATTTCAGTCCTGTTTTATGCTCTGTACATGGACAGAAGCAGTTTTCCGACTGTTTTTGCGGTTCTGACTTTAGTGGGAAGTATTTTTGCGGTTTTTTTTCGGTTTTGTCCGGATGGAATCCGCGGTGATAGAACCGGCGAGGTCGGAACTTCGTCGGAACGCCGGATAAAGTCCGTGGCGATGGCGTCGGCGAGGTCGGAACTTTGGCGGAACGTGTGTCCTCCCCTGCGGCTGTCGGCATGTGCAGGAAAAAGTTGTACCTTTGCGGAGAAAAAGCGTGCGGCGCGTCTGTTCGCAATCGTGCGGAACGGGGCGCCGTTGCAGGTGTATATATTAATGTAACAAGATAAGGTAATGTTGGAGATAAAAAATTTGCACGCGTCCGTCGGCGGCAAGGAGATATTGAAGGGACTGGATTTGCGCGTGGGCAAGGGGGAGGTACATGCCGTGATGGGGCCGAACGGTTCGGGCAAGAGTACGCTGAGCAGCGTGCTGGTCGGTAATCCGGCGTTTGAGGTGACGGAAGGTACGGTTGCGTTTTGCGGGAAAGATCTTTTTGCGCTGTCGGCCGAAGATCGCAGCCGCGAGGGCATCTTCCTCAGTTTCCAGTATCCGGTGGAGATACCGGGGGTAAGCATGGTGAACTTTATGCGCGCCGCAGTGAATGCGCATCGTGCGTATAACAATCAGTCGCCTCTTTCGGCTACCGATTTCCTGAAGCTGATGCGCGAGAAACGCGAGATTGTGGAACTGGACAGCAAGCTGGCAAGCCGCAGCGTGAACGAGGGTTTTTCGGGCGGCGAAAAGAAGCGTAACGAGATATTCCAGATGGCGATGCTCAATCCGCGCCTTGCTATCCTCGACGAGACGGACAGCGGGTTGGATATAGACGCATTGCGTGTCGTAGCCCATGGGGTCAATACGCTGAAGACGCCCGACAACGCCTTTATCGTGATTACTCACTATCAGCGTTTGCTCGATTACGTCAGACCCGACGTGGTGCATGTGCTCTACAGGGGGCGGATAGTCCGCACGGCCGGCCCGGAGCTGGCGCTCGAACTGGAAGAGCGCGGCTACGACTGGATAAAGGCGGAGGTGGACGGGGCGGAGTGAAGGGTTCGGCGCGGCGTTGAGGTCGGGTTTATTTTTTCGACGCCTTTTTTCGGGCGGCTTGCCGTTCTTTCTGTCGACGCCGGTTTTCGCGTTCTTTTTCCTTGCGTTCTTTTTCTTTTTGTTTCAGCGCGGCTTTGCGTTCCTTTTCTTTTTGCCGGCGGAGCTGTTCGCGGGCTTTGGCTTGTTGCTTCTTTTCTTCGGCGGCATCCCGTCGTATCTGCTCTTTCTCTTTACGTTCGGCTTCAAGGCGCTGTTCTTCTTCCTTTTCGGCTTGTTTGCGGCGTTCGAGCAGTTGGTCGAGCGTGATTTCGGCAGGCGGCTCCTGTGTTTTTTCGCCTTCGCTGCTTTGCGTTTCGACTTCACGGTTTTCGGCGGCTTGCTGTTCGGGTTCTTCTTTTTTCCGTTCTTCTTCCGTTTGCGACTTGTCCGGCGTCGTCGGTGCGTTTTCGGTTTTCGTTTCGTCCGGCGGCAGGCCTGCGGCTTTTTCGACGGCGGCGTCTTCGGCTTTTGTTACCTTGTCGTCGTCTGCCGAGCGAACCCTCCAGCGTGCGATCAGTTCGGGCGCCCGGTCGATGTAGTTTTCCGCAAAGAAGGTCATGTATTCTTCGAGCGTCTTGCCGTGCATGAGGGTGAAGAGGTTGGCGTCGGAAATGGGGAAGAAGGAAACGGCGCGTTCGACAGCTGCGGCATATCCGCCGGGGGCATAAATCATCCGTTCGTAATCAATCGCTTCGTCGAGGGTCAGGAATCCGCCGATGGTCATGATGCTGATGGAGCTGACGTCGTCGAAACTCAGGTCGAAGGTTTTCACCGTGAAATGCGCGAAGTTGAAGGCGGCGACGGCGTAAAGCAGCTGGTTTTTGTCGACGCTGCCCGTCCGGAACACGAGTATCATGAGATGCGGCTTGTCCGCCTCGTCGACGAAGTGTCGCGCCGAGTCGGCGGCCGAGAGCATTCCGTCTTCGCTCAGTCCGAACCGCAAGTCCCATACCATTCCCGTGAAGTTGCCCCGTATCAGCGTGCGGCCTTGCAGGATGCCTTTCAGCATTTCGCCGGCAAGTTCGGATACGTCGGCCTGCGGATATTTTGTCACGAGCAGGTTCAGCGCCGCCTTGAATCCTTCCACGTCGTCGGCCTGCACATACGTCAGTGCGTCGATGAACATGAATTTGGGTATCAGCTTCGAGAGCGGATAAGTATTGCCGAACGACTTGCCGTTGCGCCGCACGGTGGCGGTGTCTCCGTTGAGATATGCGGCATAGGTGGTTTCGTAAATCGAATCCTGCACGGCGTCCATCATGCGGATATTGTATTCGTAGTTCGGGTCGGCGACGGCGACGGCGTAGTCGCTTTCGGGAAATGCTTCGGTCAGCAGGGACTTGTATTTTTCGCCTAACGCTTCGTCGCGGTAGCGCAGGGCGATGAGGTAGGCGTGATAGTAGTAGTCCATGCGGTATTTGTTGTCGGGGAAGCGGCGTTCCAGTTCTTCGAACGCTTCGATGGCGAGGTCTTTGTTTTCCAGTTTATCTTTGTAGATCATGCCCATGTTGAACAGTCCGTCGGCGATAATCAGGTCGGATGCTTCGAGGTCGTCTTCGGAAAGGGGGATCTGCTGGAGGTAGTATTCGCGCGACTTGGGGTCGGCCGAGAGCGAATCCATGAGGAGTTGGGCGGAGTCGACGGCGATGATCGGGTTTCCTTCTTCGTCGAACTTGAGGTCTTCGGCCATGCTTTCGTTCTCTTCCTGCATTGCCATCACCTTGTTGCGCCGCCGCCAGTGGTCTTCGAGCGGACGTTTGCCCCATTTGCTTTGGAACTGTGCTTTGCCCTGCGCCACGACTTGGGGGTCGTAGAAGTAGAACGAGCTGCCGCCGGCGGCGGTCGGCGGGCCGGGCACCATCCCGATGTTGCTTTGCATACCGGGACGGTTGAGGCTGGAGCCTGTCATGCTTTGTTCGGCCAGATAGCGTTCTTTTTCGGCTTCTTCCTGCGCCTTTTTTTCTTTCTCGATGTAGTCTTCGATGATTTTGTCTATCAGCGCGAGCCGTTCTGCTTCGGGCATTCGGGCTATCGCCTGAAGGCTGTCTTGCAGGTGGACGGATTCGACGTATACGACCAGTTCGTCCAGTACGGCCGAGAGGCGGTAGACGCGGTCGTAGTCCCGGTGTTCTTTTTGTATTCCCGACAGGGCTTCGCTAAAGCAGGGTTGTGCATTGACGTAGTCTTTGCGCGTGAAGTAAATATCGCCGAGGCGGATATTGCATATGGCTTTGTCCAGTCCGTTCCGGACGCTTTTTTCTACGCCGAGCGAATAGTTTTCGATTGCCCGGGCGGTGTCGCGGCTGTTCATGTATATGTTTCCGACGGCATAGTAGACTTGATCCAGATAGTCTTTGTTTTTGCTGTTTCGCGCCATGCGGTTGAGCATTTTCAGTATCTTCCGCGTATCGGCGTCGGGAAAGACTTCGGTCTGGCGGATGCGTGCGGCAAATTCCAGTTCATACGGCGGATTGGAGGCGGCTACTTTTCCGAACGTTTTGTATGCGGCGTCGTGCTGTCCGGTTTCTTTGTACAGTTGTCCGAGCAAATAGCGCATACGGCTTTTCTGGCGTCTGTTTTTTTCCGACTTGATGGCTTTTTGGAGGTAGGGGATGGCTTCTTCGAAACGTCCGCCTTTTATCAGGCAGTCGGCGTAGACGCGGTCGTAGTCATCGCGGTTGGCGTCGGGGAATCCGTTTTTGTTCAGATTGTCGAGCATTGATTCGGCTTCGAAGAGCCAGTTCATCTCTGCGTAGCAGCGTGCTTGCCAGATACGTGCTTCGGCGACCATTTCGGGGTCGGTGGCGTAGTGGCGCGAGATGTAGGAAAAGGTGGCGGAGGCTTGCAGGAAGTCGGCGTTGTAGAACTGTCCTTGCCCGATCAGCATCCAGCAGTGGCGCAGGAAGGGGTTGTATTCTTCCTTGTTTTGCAGGGCGATTGCTTTGGGGTCGCTTCGCCAGCCTTCTTTGCGTTCGGGTTTTTGTTTGATGGAATGTAGCTTGATGGCTTTGTTGCCTTTTTCGATGGCTCGGTCAAACTGTCCGCCCGTTTCCTGCTTGTCTTTCGGCTGTGCGCTGACGGGATACATGTGGATACGTTCGGTATAGTTTTCCTGATGTCCTTTCCGCATGGCGTCCAGCGATTCGTCGAACGACGTTTTTCCGTTGAAATACGTGTTGTAGTGTGCCGTAAGCGCATGATACCGTCTGCTTGCGGCCGTATTTTTCTTCATGCCGCAAGTTGTCAGCAGGGTTGTCCCCGCCATGACCGCCAATATGAGGTAAAGTTTATTATTCAATGCCGAAGGTTTTTGTACCTTATATATAACCGATCTTTCACGAAAATATTGCGCAGACGGTATCCTGATTAGTGCACGGTCATGAACTAAGTTAGTGCACGCTCATGAACTAAGTTAGTGCACGCCCATGAACTAAGTTAGAGCACGCTCATGAACTAAGTTAGAGCACGGCCATGAACTAATGCAGTTCACGGTCGTGCTCTGCATTCCGTGCTGCAAAGCGTTACAGCCGCGCCGCGATGGCTTGGCTTTCTTTTTCGTAGCCCGGTTTGTTCAGCAGTGCGAACATGTTTTTTTTGTATGCTTCTACGCCGGGCTGGTCGAAGGGGTTCACGCCAAGCATGTATCCGCTGATGCCGCAGGCTATTTCGAAGAAGTAAAGCAGCTGGCCGACGTAGTATGCGTTGAGTTCGGGCAGGGTGATGCTGATGTTCGGGACGTTGCCGTCTACGTGCGCCAGCTGCGTGCCGAGTTCGGCCATTCTGTTGACTTCGCCGACCTGTCGGCCTGCGAGGAAGTTCAGGCCGTCCGAATCGCCCTGTTCGTAGGGGACTGTGACGTGGCGGGCGGATTTTTCGACCGATATGACCGTTTCGAAGATGGTGCGTTCGCCGTCCTGAATCCATTGCCCCATGGAGTGCAGGTCGGTCGTAAAGTCTGCCGATGTGGGGTAAATGCCTTTGTTGTCCTTGCCTTCGCTTTCGCCGTAGAGTTGTTTCCACCATTCGCCGATGTAGCGGAGCTTGGGGTGGAAGTTTGCCAGGATTTCAATCTTCTTTCCCCGTGCATAAAGGGCGTTGCGCACGGCGGCGTAGCGGGCGGCGATGTTTTGGGCAAAGGGGATGTCGGCGCCGGTGGCTTTTTCGACGTCGGCGGCTCCCGCTATCAGGTCGCGGATGCGGATGCCTGCCACGGCAATGGGGAGCAGCCCTACGGGGGTGAGTACGGAATATCGCCCGCCGACGTTGTCGGGGATTACAAACGTCCGGTATCCTTCCTTTTCGGCCAGTGCGCGCAGTGCGCCGCGCGCCTTGTCGGTTACGGCTACGATGCGATGCCGGGCTTCTTCCTTGCCGACGGCTTCTTCGAGTTGCCGCCGGAGGAGGCGAAAGGCCAGCGCCGGCTCGGTAGTCGTGCCCGACTTGGAGATGTTGATGATGCCGAACCGTTTGCCTTTCAGTATTTCGCCCAGTTCGCAGAGGTAGTCTTCGCCGATGTGGTGGCCGGCGTAGAGGATGACGGGGTTTTTGCGCTCGCCCTGCAGCAGGTCGAAGCTGTGGCTCAGGGCTTCGACAACGGCTCTCGTCCCCAGATAGCTGCCTCCGATACCGACGACGACGACGATGTCGCAACGTGTACGCAACGCGGCCGCCGCGTCTTCAATCTCTTTCAGTTCCTCTTCCGCGACGGACGAGGGCAGGTGCAGCCATCCCAGGAAGTCCGAACCCGCCCCGCTGCCGTTGTGCAACGCTTCGAGGCTTTTTTGTGCGCTTGTTTCGAGGGCGAATACTTCTTCCTGCGTGGCTCCGCCCCATGCTTTGCTAATGTCTAAACGAATAATGCTCATAATATTTTCTTGTTTATTTAAAAGTTTCGGTCAATCGGCGGATAACGTCCGTCGGCGGCTTGCGTTCGTAGAGGACGCCGTAGAGGGCTTCCAGAATCGGGACATCCGCCCCGTATCGCGCATTGATTTCGTGGATACATTTTGTGCCGTAATAGCCTTCGGCGATCATTTCCATTTCGATCTGGGCGGTCTTGACCGAATAGCCTTTTCCGATCATGGCGCCGAAGGTGCGGTTACGGCTGTAACGCGAGTAGGCCGTCACGAGCAGGTCGCCGAGGTAGGCGGAATCCGTGATGTCGCGTGCAAACACATGGACTGCGTCGAGGAAACGACGCATCTCCTTGATGGCGTTCGACAGGAATACGGACTGGAAGTTGTCGCCGTAATTCATGCCGTGACATATTCCCGCCACGATGGCGTAGACGTTTTTCAGCACGGAGGCGTATTCTATCCCCTTTACGTCCTGCGAGCAGGAACACTTCACGTAGCTGTTGCCGAATATCTGCGAGAATTTCTCCGCATTGTCTCTGTTCCTGCAAGCGACGGTCAGATACGAAAGACGCTCAAGCGCCACTTCCTCCGCATGGCTCGGCCCGGCAATGATGGCGATGTTTTCTTCCGGCACGCCGTAATATTCCGTGAAATATTCCGAGATTAATAAATTCTCGTCGGGCACGATGCCCTTGATGGCCGAAACCACCCGCTTGTCTTTTATCGGGACATTCAGTTTTTCCAGATGCTGCTTCAGGAAGGGCGACGGCGTGGCAAATATCAGCGTGTCGGAATCTTTTACCGCCTCGTTGACGTCGGGATAGAAACGAATACGGGACGTATCGAACATGAGGCTCGACAGATACGCCGGATTGTGTTTCATCTGCCTGAAATCCTCAATGCGGTCGGGGCGGCGCATATACCAGTTTATATCCGTTTGGGTGGACAAAACAATTTTGGCCAGTGCGGTAGCCCAGCTTCCTCCGCCCATGACCGCTGTTTTTCCGGGGAAACTCATTTCTTTTCGGACATTTGTGTTTTTACCGGCCGCATCCATTCTTCGCTTCGTCGATGCCGTCCGCCGCGTGTTCCGGTTCATCTTTCCTTTGCGGTTTTTCGGGGCGCATTTGCGGGAACAGCAATACTTCCTGGATGCTTTCCTGTCCGGTGAGAAGCATGGTCAGGCGATCCATCCCTACGCCCATTCCGCCGGTCGGCGGCATTCCGTATTCCAGCGCGCGCAGGAAATCTTCGTCGATATACATGGCCTCGTCGTCTCCCTTTTCCGAAAGGCGCAGCTGGTCTTCAAAGCGGCGGCGCTGGTCTATCGGGTCGTTCAGTTCCGAATAGGCATTGGCCAGTTCCCTGCCGTTGACCATCAGTTCGAACCGTTCCGTCAGGGCGGGATCGGCGCGGTGTATTTTTGTGAGCGGACTCATTTCGACGGGATAGTCGGTGATGAAGGTCGGCTGAATGTAGTTGCGTTCGCACTTTTCGCCGAAGATGGCGTCGATCAGCCTGCCTTTGCCCATCGTTTTGTCCTGTCCGATGCCCAGTCCCAGCCGGCGGCAGACTTCGCGCAGCGCTTCCTCGTCCATCCCCGATATGTCTACGCCCGCATGTTCGCGGATGGAGTCTGTCATTGATACCCGTTTGTAGGGCGGTTTAAAGTCTATTTCCCGGTCGCCGACGCGCACCTTCGTGCCGCCGAGTACTTCGTGGCAGATGTGTTCGAGCATCTTTTCGGTAAACGTCATCATCCATTTGTAGTCCTTGTAGGCGACGTATATCTCCATGCAGGTAAATTCGGGATTGTGCGAACGGTCCATGCCTTCGTTGCGGAAGTTGCGGCTGAATTCGTACACGCCTTCGAATCCGCCCACGATCAGTCGTTTCAGATACAGTTCGTCGGCAATCCGCAGATACAGCGGAATGTCCAGCGCATTGTGGTGGGTGATGAATGGTCGTGCCGCCGCGCCGCCGGGGATGGTTTGAAGTACGGGCGTATCGACTTCGACGTAGCCGTTTGCGTTGAAAAACGACCGCATGGAATTGAATATTTTCGTGCGTTTGAGGAAAATGTCCTTTACGTGGCTGTTTACCGCGAGGTCTACGCAACGCCGGCGGTATCGCTGTTCGGGGTCGGCAAATCCGTCGTATGTCACGCCGTCTTTTGCTTTGACGACGGGCAGCGGGCGGAGCGATTTGGAGAGTACCGTCAGTTCGCAGGCATGTATTGAAATCTCGCCCGTCTGCGTGCGGAACACAAAGCCCCGGATGCCTACGAAGTCGCCCATGTCGAGTAGCTTCTTGAATACTACGTTGTACATGTCCGTGTTTTCAGGTTCGGGGCAGATGTCGTCCCGCGTCACATATATCTGTATGCGCCCCCTGGAATCCTGCAATTCCATAAACGAGGCTTTCCCCATGATGCGGCGGCTCATGATGCGGCCGGCAACGGATACGCGGCGCGGCTCGGCGCCGTCGCGAAACGTGGCTTTGATTTCGTCCGAATAGCCGTCGACGGCATATTCTCCGGCAGGATAAGGATTGATGCCCATCCGGCGCAACTGTTCCAGACTGTTTCGCCGGATCACTTCCTGTTCGCTCAATTCCGGTATATTCATTTATTATATATTATGCTTGATGTTTTGCGTGCAAAGGTACAAAATTATTGGAATCCGCCTGTTTTTCACGCCGAATCTCCCTTGCCCGCATATGGAGCCTGAAGCGGGGCGGGAAATGCTCATGTCCATTTCCGCATTGCGAGAAGCGCTTTATCATATCCTTCGATCAAGTCTTTCATCACCTCCTCCACGCCCTGCATTTCGCAAAACAGCGATGCAACCTGCCCTATTTCCAACTCGCCTTCGCTCAGTTCGCCTTCGAAAATGCCCTTTTTCGCACGTTCTTTCCCCAGCAGTTTGCGCAACTCGTCCGCCGACGCGCCTTTTGCCTCCAACGCTTCCACCGCTTCCCTGAAATCACCCTTTACCAGCCGCGTAGGCGACAGGCTTTTCAGCAACAGCTTCGTATCGCCTTCATTCAACGTCAAACACAACTGCTTGAAACGCTCATGCGCCGAACTCTCGCGCGTAAGGGCGAAGCGCGTCCCGATTTGCACCCCATCGGCGCCCAGCGCCTGCGCGGCAAGCATGGCTTCACCCGTGCCGATGCCGCCGGCCGCCATGAGCGGAAGGCGCGTCACGCGGCGCACGGCGGGCATCAGGCACAACGTTGTCGTTTCCTCCCGCCCGTTATGGCCGCCCGCCTCGAATCCCTCCGCCACGATGGCATCCACTCCGGCCTTTTCGCTCTTTATCGCAAACTTCGAACTGCTCACGACGTGCGCCACCGTAATCCGGTGCGATTTCAAAAAACCCGTCCACGCCGCAGGATTCCCCGCCGAAGTAAACACAATCTTTATTCCCTCCCCGACTATAATTTGCATCAATGTCTCCATCTCCGGATACGTAAGCGGCACGTTCACCCCAAAAGGCTTATCCGTGGCCATCCTGCACTTGCGGACATGCTCGCGGAAAACATCCGGATGCATCGATCCCGCGCCCAGCAAGCCCAATCCCCCCGCATTGCTCACCGCAGAAGCCAGCCGCCAGCCGCTGCACCACACCATTCCGCCCTGCACAACAGGATAACGCACGCCGAATAATTCACAAATTCTGTTCATTTCTCTCTATAATAAATACGGATCATAAATTAAGTATTCATCCTTCTTTTATATCTCTGCAACCGATTTCGAATTAGCTGTCAATGCACAATCAAAAATCAATTATCGGCGGCAAAAGTAGTAAATTCACGTCGGTATTACAAGAAAGTTTCGGCAAACCGCACATTCTGCCCCCGTAGAGCCTGCCCGCCCGTTCGGACGAAGCGACCCCGCACGCCGCACCGTTCGAATTCCGATAATCCGGGACAGAATCTCCGGCGATAGACCCGCCGAGACGGAATTTCGTCGGAACACCCTCGCCTCCGCGCAAATAAAACCGGGTGCGACTACATTTTTTCGCCAAAAAAAAGAAAATGCAGATGTCCGCATATCGAAATACGAATACGTTTCCCACGCCGAAGCGCCATATGCGGCAAACAAAGCATACCCCGCCGCCGCAAAAGCGC